>DVIS01000013.1 GCA_018711135.1 Candidatus Onthousia faecavium | reverse complement strand
ACTCCCTTTTCTCATTCCGATTACCCCCTCGGAATTACTATTATATCGCATTAACAATAAATTGTCTCTTAATTCTTAAAGAATTTACGTGCTAAAAGCACGTGGGCATGACCAGTAACCAATTTGCTATACAATAGTTTAGATATTTAAGAGCATCATGACATCCTCTATTTGGTCTAAAGCCAACATATTGTTAGTAAACTTAGGTTCATATATTGCTTCTACAAGTTTCTTTACTGCTAATTGCACTATCTTATCTTCAAAATTGGCTATTGCAAGGCTTCTTACCTTCCCATTTGCTTTAGGTATATTTACTTTTCTAGCTGGACTTGGCCTATAGGCTTTTTTCTTTATCTTTTCTACTAAATTATCTAAATTTTCATCTAGATTACAGTAATATTCATCTTTAGTAACTCTATCAAGTCCATTTGCTTTATTACCATCTAATTCATCAAAGCACTCTTTTAGTAGTTCTTTGTTTATTAAATGATATATAGACGTAAATACCTCTTTAGGTCTTTCTTTTGCTATCTGATTTATTCTTGCTATTTTAGTTGTCATTATTTAATCCCTCCTTGTATAGTGATAATGTTTCCAATAACTTGACCTATATTACTTGAACCCCTTTCCTCCTCCATATTTATTGATATGGTATCATCAGTACTATGAATTCATCTGACTACCTATTTCTCTTCTAATATATCTTATCTTTTTTAGGATTTGTATATATCATACCTTTCGTTCTTTACTTTACCATAGGCTCATTGCCGTTTGGATTTAAAGGAAGAAATAGGTTCTCACTGGTCATCGTATAATCATTGTATACCATGGTTAGGTCTTAGACCCCGTAGAGTTTTAATATTCCTTCCCATATCGTAGTATTAAATGTTGCATTCTGTAAAATCGACCACATCTGCACTCTATTTTTATGTCAAATTTCGAGGCTCAATACTAACCCTAGTACCTAACTGTCTACGCTTAAACTAACTGTTACCAGTTTTGCTCCAAGACTCGCTACTAGCGGTGCGGGTACACCTTACTAGACAGGATTTCCACCTGTTAAATTACACGACCTTCCCAGTCGCACCGGTTATTTTGACATTAATTATATTGTACCCCATTTTTTAAATTTTATACCCTGGTTATATAACCAGTTTACACACGAAAAAAGAACAGAATACATCTATCCTGCTCTTACGTCATGCCAAAAGAAAGTACTTATTTGTTTAAAGTACCCCCCCCCCAGGTAACTTGTTGTAAACTTGATGCTTTTGCCATTTTCATACCTTCTTTCTATCTTATCTACTAATAGATTAACATACTATAAAGTTAATTTCAAGCATTTATCACGGAGAAATAACGATTCTAAAAGAGCGATCATGATAGGTATCATCTGTTCCTTTGTCAGTAGAGTACCAAAAGATACCAGGAGTTAATGGTTCAATCGAGCCATCAGGATAATAATAATTACTACCACAAATTATCCATGGTATATCAGAATTAACCGTAGCATAAAAGTCATTATACCAATGAGCTATTTCTGATAAGTAATATGATTTACACAAACCTCCATTACAGGCAGTAACAGTATCATCACTTGTATATTTATCATAATATTTGGCATCAGGCATTGATGAAAAGCCACTATTAATTGTAACATCATTATAATTTCCCATCATAAATTCATGAGAACATCCTACCATATCATAGATTCCATAAATATTTCCGGTTGTACTTGCTCCGGTCCCGTTTATATCTATATCATAGGTATATTGACATCCAAAGTCATATCCTGTCCCTCCACCTGGATGTCCCCAACTACATCCAGTTATATACTCTTCGCTTTTATTTTGATACACCTCTTTATCAGAACCACTGTAATTAGTATTTCCCAACTTTCCATATTTAGATTGGGTTAAATAAGTAACTGCACCCCACTCACTACTTTTCATTGCATGGGTATCTACATTATTAGTAAAACCATAGCGATTACCATTATCATTCATTTTAATACTTATATTGAAAATATTAGCAATACTGTTACCACGCCAGCTTATTGCATTTGGCTTTATCATGGGATCTAAACTTGTCGTATTGCCTCCTCCATATTCTGCATCAGGATTACTGCTACTAGTTTCAAATTTTCCTACCCAGATTCCACTTAACTCTTCATCGCCAAAAGTAAAGGCATCTGGGGTATACCAACTTGTTATTTCTTCCCCTGCTTTATACTTGGCACTACATCTATCTTTTTCTCCACTAGCAACAAATTTAACATCTATTTCTCCAGGTAATTCTTGGGTTGGTGTTGTTGTTAAATATTCCCCTTGCTTTCCATAATAATTAGTTCCATCCTCACTTGCAATACTATAACTATATCTTGGTATCCATACCCACATAGTTTCAATATCATTCATATTTACTATGGTTCCTACAGAAGCATTTTTATAATTTTCTCTTGTTGAACTACTTACTGTTACCGCATTAGCCCATTTCTGTTCATTATAGTTATACCAATCATTATTAGTGTTACTTATATCAGCTTTTACCCAATTGTTATCTACATATTTTACAGCTATCATATTAGTATCTAATTCTGGAGCATTTGGTTCATTTGTATATTCATTAAATAAATATTGATCATTTTCTAAACTTAAATTGTTATAATCTAAGCCCACACTTACTCCTAAAGTAACTGTTTCTTCTTCACTACCTTTATTTGTTATTACTAATTTATATGTCTCACTTGATCCTATTGCTCCTACAGCCTCTAAATTTACTCCCGTTACAGCTGGTGGTTTAATACTTTCACAATCTATAATATAACCAGCCTCTATATTTTGATTTAAGCTACCTTTATAATATAAATTAAATCTAGCGATTCTAGTATTGGGATTAGATAATGTAATAGTAAATGTTTTACTCGTCTTTGGACCAACTACTAATTTATCCGTACTTACTCCATCTACTTTTAAGTCATAACTTAATGTTCCTGTGACAATACTTATAGCATTACTCTTTTCTTTGGTTACTGTAAACATTGCATAAGAAAAGTAACTTGTTAATAGTAGCAAAGTTATTAATATTACACTTATTATATATATTTTTGATATCTTAGTATTCAATAATATTCTTTTCATTTTCTACTCCTTATCAATTATCTTGACATTAATTATAGTTTACCCCATTTTTTTAATTTTATGTGCTGGTTATATAACCAATTTACACTAAAAAAAAGGACAGAATACACTTATCCTGTTCTTATTACACAACGAAAGAAAGTACTTAAGCTTCTAAAGTACCCCCCCCCAGGTAACTTGCTGTAAACTTGATATTCTTGCTACTTTTTGCATTTTTTCATACCTTCTTTCTTGATATCTTTTAGTTAATTATATCTATTTTTTGCTATAAATTCAATACCTATTTCAACTCTTCATTATTATACATGAAGTCAACTATATTAACATTGTTTATACCATCAACATTTTTCTTAAAAATAAAATCAAGCAGAAATAAATACCTTGGATACATATCTTTAATCTCATAGAAAGGTCTATATTCTCTTGTACTAGTTTTGTCATCTTCTATATTTTTAGATACTTGAATGTAATAATAATTATCTATACCTTTTCTAGCAATGAAATCACACTCTAATTTTCCTATTTTACTAACACTTAAATGATAATCTTTACTAAGTAAATAATTATGCAATATATTTTCAAGAACTGGTCCATAATTAATTCTATTGTCTGTATTAAAAGCAAAATAAATACTAGTATCAGCTAAATAATATTTTCTTTCTCTATTTAAAACCATTTTAGATTTAATATCAAAAGTATCACAAGGATATATTATTTTAGCATTTTCTAATATATTAATATATCTATTAATAGTTTTTATATTTACTTTGAGAAATTCTTTCTAATAGTCTTTCAAAGTAAAACAATTGGAAATATATTTGTGACTTATATGTACTGCCTAAAGCTTTTTTGAAACTAAACTTTTTAATTTGTCTTGATTTATTATAGCAACACCTCCATATATTCTCTTACTTTTTTATCTACATTTAAAATTTCAGCATATTTCATTAATTTATTTATATCTTTATTTTTTAAACTTGAATATTCTTTTAAAGCTTTAACAAAAATTTCCCTATCCATTTTCTGCTTATTCTTAATAATATCACAAATAGTTCTTTCTATATCATAAGTTCGCACTTTCATTCCAAAAGGAGATTCAATTTCTATCATACCTAAAGTAACATTCTCTTTTTTGACATAGTGAAGAGAAATATTAGCCATGTTTTTATAACAATTACCATAACCATAAGGCAAAGTAATATCATAAATTAAAGGAGTTCTATCAGAAAGATTATGAAGATAAAGAGCTGTAGCGTGTGAAAAAACTGCTTTCTTACATTTTGAAAGGACAATATAGAAATCATCTGAAAAATTGTTTGGTAAAACATAGTAACCTCTTGATACTCTAATAAGTTTCCCCTCTTTTACTAAGGCAATTAAAAAGTAGTTATTGATATTATATTTACTTAATTCTTTTGTTGTAATATATCCCCCATTTTCTACAGTAATTTTTAATAGTTTTTCTTTTTTCATCATAAATTTCCACCCATGTTTATAGTAACATTATTTATAGTTATAGTAAAGAAAAAACTAATTTTTATGCACAAATTTATTTTATTATGTGCATAAAAATTAGTGTGAGTTAAAAAAAGTTATCGACACTAAATTGATACAAATCATCGTTTTAGTGTCGATAACTCTTAAATACTACAGCTTTACTTATTCTTTCCATAATAATCTTCTATAAATTTAGCTTTATACTCAAGTATTTTATTTTCTTTTATCGCTTCTCTTAATTCTTCAGTTAATCTAATTAAAAATCTAATATTATGAATAGAAAGAAGCCTTGCTCCTAACATTTCATTATTTCTAATCAAGTGTCTAATATAAGCTTTTGTATAACTTTTACAAGTATAACAGTCACAATCATCTTCTAAAGGGGTAAAATCTTCTTTAAATTTAGCATTATTTAAATTTATTTTTCCATATCTTGTAAAAGCAACACCATGACGAGCTATTCTTGTTGGTAAAACACAATCAAAGATATCTACACCTCTAATAACTCCTTCAATAATGTCAATTGGTTCTCCTACTCCCATTAGGTATCTTACTTTATCTTCTGGTAAATATGGAACAGAGTAATCTATCGCTTTATACATATCTTCTTTAGATTCATTATCATTAGCAACACCACCAATACTATAACCATCGAAATCTAATTTAACTGTCTCAGTTGCTGATAACTTTCTTAAATCTTGATATGCTCCACCTTGAACAATACCAAATAAAGATTGTCTTTCATTACTATGAACATCTTTCCCCCGTTTAGCCCATCTAATAGTTCTTAATACACTATTTTTTAAATATTCATAGGACGCACTAGCAGGAGGACACTCATCAAAACTCATCGCAATATCACTATCTAATTTATTTTGGATTTGAATAGATAACTCAGGCGTTAAGAAAAGCTTAGAGCCATCAATATGACTCTTAAAATGAACTCCTTCTTCGGTTATATCTTTCTTCTTATTTTTAACTAAAGAAAAGACTTGAAAACCACCACTATCTGTAAGAATAGGACCATCATAATTCATAAATTTATGTAGTCCTCCTGCTTTTTCAATTAAATCTGCTCCAGGTCTTAACCATAAGTGATAAGTATTCGCTAAAATAATTCCGGCATGAGCATCTTTTACCTCTTCAACAGATAACCCTTTAACAGTCGCTTTTGTTCCTACAGGCATAAACATAGGTGTTTCAAAGATCCCATAATTAGTTTCAATTTTACCATATCTAGCTTTAGTATTATCATCTTGCTTTAATAATGTATATTTAATCTTCATGACTTATTTCACCTTGCTTTCCCACTCTTATTAATTTCATTCTTATAATAATAGTTATTACTTAACTCTAAATATCTTCTTTTCGCTTCATTTTGCATATTTCTTAACTCTCTAGCCATAAAATCTAATTCCTTTTTTTCTAAGTAAATACGGTATTTATTCTTTACAAGCTGTCTAAACTTTTCAATTCTATTTAAAGCCTCTATCAAAGTAGTACCTGTATCATCATCAGTAGTTAATAATTCTGTAAGCATTTTAATTAAACTTTCATATTTATTAAAAATAACTTTTTTAACTAAAGGAGCAGCTAAGTCTTTATTAATTATTTTAATATTAATTATTCTTTGTCCTTTAATTTTAAAAATATGGCCACTTTTTCCAAGCATAAAGCCCTCAAACCCATCATAATCATTAACTATTTCATATATTTTATAACTTTCTTTAATGATATACATAGCAACTACTCCTCTAAAAGATCAGGTCGTCTTTCTTTTGTTCTTTTTAAACTTTCTTGTTCTCTATACTCTTTTATTTTTTTATGATCACCACTTAAAAGCACCTCAGGAACACTTAATCCCTCATAGACTCTTGGTTTTGTATATTGAGGATAATCTAATAAGTTATTATTGAATGATTCTTTTAAATGTGATTCTTCTTTAATAACACCTGGAACAAGTCTTACAATGGAATCAACTATTACCATACTAGCAAGTTCTCCTCCTGTCAAGATATAATCACCAATACTTAATTCCAGATCACATATTGTTCTAATTCTCTCATCAAATCCTTCGTAGTGTCCACATATAATTATTAGATGTTTATATGTTGCTAATTGATAAGCTATCTTTTGTTGATAGCAAACTCCATCGGGAGTTAATAAAATTACGTAACTATCTTTTGTTCTTAAGGTCTTAACAAGATCAAAAATAGGTTGACACATTAAGACCATTCCTTCTCCTCCCCCATAAGGTGTATCATCAACTTTATGATGAGGATCAAGTGAGTAATCTCTAATATTATGAATATTAATTTCTACTAAATTACTATCTACTGCCCGTTTAACAATAGATTCATTAAATACACTTTGAAACATCTCTGGAAAGAGTGTTAAAATATCTATTTTCATCATATACCTCCTAAGGAAGCCTAATTACTAGTTCTTTTTTATTATTATCTATATTTATAATAAAGTCTTTATGATAAGGCACTAATATTTCTTTATTATTAATTACTAATCTAATTATTTTATAATTAACACCTGTCTTCTCAATCGCTTTAATTATCCCTTCTTCACCATTATCAGTCTTGACTTTATAAGCAACAAGTTCACTATCTAAGATATTATCACTATCTAAACTTATTTCCCCAGTCTCTTTATATACCTTTTTTCCTTTTAAAAACAAGACTTCATTTATATTAGTAAGCCCTAGAAAACTAACCATATCATAATCTTTATGACGTCTATAACTTTTAATAAGATAAGGAGTATCTAAAATAATTAAGTGACTATTTATCTTAAAAATCTCTTTTCTTTGAATATCATTTAGATCATCTTTTATTCTAAGTTCCCCTTTAATACCATGTGTATTAACTATTTTCCCTATATATACTTTAGTCATTATCTTTCCTCATTTCAAAAAGTATTATACTAGTTGCCACTCCAACATTTAAACTTTCTACTACCTCATTCATTGGTATATAGATAAATTTATCACTTTTTTCTAAGTATTTAGGATTTACCCCACTACCTTCATTACCAATAATAAGAGCAAATGTTTCTTTTTCTTTTTTAGATAAAGTACTAAGTTCTTCTCCATATTTAACATTAGTAGCAAGTATAGGAATATGGAGTTTTTTAAGAATTGGTATTAATCTTTCTATATCATAGAAAACTAAAGTAGTATGAAATATCATTCCTTGTGTTGCTCTAATTACTTTAGGACTATAAGGATCTGTTGTATTATTTCCTATTACAATGGTATCAATATCAAAAGCAACAGCACTCCTAATAATTGTTCCTAAATTACCTGGATCTTGCACCTCATCAATAATAAGAATTCTTTTCCCAATTGTTGAATCTATTTTCTTTTTACATAAACCAACAACTTTAGGAGGTGTATTTACATCACATATTTTCTTTAAAACCTCATAGGTAACCTCATAACAAGGAACATCTATTGGAATAGCTTCATCCTCTAGTATTAATACCTCAAGTAAAGACTTAGTTTTATAAGCTTCTAAAACTAGATGCATTCCTTCAACAATAAACTCTCCCGTGAGATCTCGATACTTTTTCTTAGCTAATTTACTATAGTATTTAACTTTCTCATTATCTAAACTTGTAATAACCATTTTATTCCTCTTCTCCATATTTATTTGTTAAGTTTCTCCACTTTTTATAGTCAGGACAGTTTTCTTCCACAACACTCCAAAATTTCTTTGAGTGATTCGCTTCTACTAAATGACTAAGTTCATGATAAATAACATAATCAAGACATCCTAGTTCTTTAGTTAATAATTCTGTATTTAAAGTAATGACTTTTGTCTTTATATTACAAACTCCCCATCTTGAAGTCATTTTTCTAAGTCTTAAAGTGGGATGAGGAATCTTTCTTGAAAAGTTATGATAACACTTTTCTAAATGGTCACTAAATATTCTTAAGGCTTCTTTCTTCTTCCATTTATCTAAGTCAAAACTCTTACTAACAAAGACTTTATCTTTTCCAAAAGTAAGATCACAAAACTCTGTATAGACAATATCATATTTTTTTCCTAGATAATAGAAAGCGCTATTAAATTCTTGTTTCTGTTTTGCTTTCTTAAGCATTTTTTTTAATGATTCGTAATTAGCATTTATAACCTCCATTATTTTCTTATTAGAAGTTAAACTATTACAAGTTACATAAACAGTCAAATCTTCTTTTACTCTAATATAGATATTTTTCGTAGTAGGTTTCTTAATAATTTCCAAGTTATATATCTCATCATCAATTGTTAAAGTCATTAGTATCCCCTTCTTATTTCTGATATTCAAAGTAAAAGTCTAAAATCTTCACCATATCCCCATCTTGAGCTCCTAATTCTTCTAGCCTTTCATCAACTCCCATTTTCCGCATTTTCTTAGCAAAACGAACAATTCCTTCATCCGTAAATTTAGTCCGTTTAAAGATTTTTTCAACCTCTTCTCCTTTAATAACAAAAGTATGATCATCTTCTTTTTCAATTGTATAGGGCTCTTCTTCTTTAAATTTATATAAAACATGACTTTCAAAGGCTTCATCTTCATAAAGATTTTCTTCTTTTAATGTTTCTAAAAGCTCACTCAAGTAATCAATTACCTCTTGAAGGCCTTTATTATTAAAAGCAGAAATAGCAAATATTTTCTTATCTTTTACTTTCGTTTTAAAATCGTTTAAATTATCTTCTGCTCCTTCGATATCCATCTTATTAGCTAAAATAACCATTGGTCTTTCTAAAAGTTTGGGATTAAATGCTTCTAGTTCTTTATTTATTAAAAGATAATCTTGATAAGGATCACGTCCTTCAACTCCTGCCATATCAAGAACATGTAATATTACTCTTGTTCTTTCAATATGTCGTAAAAATTTATCTCCTAAGCCTTCACCCTTACTTGCTCCTTCAATTAAACCAGGTAAATCAGCTAAGACAAAGGTTTTACCATTTGTTGCTCTTGTCACTCCAAGATTAGGCTTTAAGGTTGTAAAATGATAAGCAGCTATTTTAGGTTTTGATTTAGAAACCATCGAAATAATTGTACTTTTACCAACACTAGGAAGACCCACTAGTCCAACATCTGCTAAAAGCTTAATCTCTACTTTTAGAGTTCTTTTTTCTCCTTCTTCCCCATTTTCAGAATAATTTGGAGCAGTATTAGTTTGCGTCTTAAAAGCGGTATTACCACGACCACCACGTCCACCTTTAGCAACAACTACCTCATCATTTTTATGTTTTAAATCAGCAAGAACAAAACCGGTATCTAAATCTGTAATAACTGTTCCTAAAGGCACTTTAACAATAACAGGATCTGCTCCTTTACCATGTTGATTTTTACCACGACCATTCTCTCCCTTTGGCCCTTTTATCTCTTTTTGATAGCGTAAATCAAGTAAAGTATGAAGTCCTTCATCTACTTTAAAGATAATATCAGCACCATGTCCGCCATTACCTCCATAAGGACCTCCATAAGCTACATATTTCTCACGCCTAAAAGCAGTACAACCATCTCCACCTTTACCAGCTTCTACTTTAATTGTTACCTCATCAACAAACATAAACTCACCTTCTTTTATATATCATACCTTAATAGTCTAACAAAATGCAAGCTAAAGAAAAAAAGTACTAAAAAGTACTTTAGGTTATTCACTAACAGGATAAACTGATACTTGTTTTTTATCTCTACCTTTACGTTCGTATTTAACAATACCATCAACAAGGGTATATAAAGTATCATCATTACCACGACCAACATTAACACCTGGCATGATCTTAGTTCCTCTTTGACGATAGATAATAGATCCAGCTGTAATATATTCCCCATCACTAGCTTTAGCACCTAATCTACGTCCAATAGAATCACGACCATTAGATGTTGAACTTTGACCTTTTTTATGAGCAAATAACTGAATATTTAACTTTAAAAGTTTCACTTTGGTTCCTCCTTACTTTACCTCAATATTTTCTTTATATTTTAGTTCTAATTCCTTAAATAATTTTACCATATTTTTAAGTAAAAGTTGTGTTACTCGATCCGTACTTAATACTTTAATCGTTAAGCCTTTACTACTAACTAAATATGTAATAGCATTTTGTTTTATTGTCAAGATACCATTAATTGTCGTAGTCGTTATCGAACTAACAGCACTACAGACAATATCTTTACCATAATCATCATACATCGCATGACCTAAGATGCTAATACTTTTATAGTAACCTTCAACTTTTTGAACTTTTACCTTAATCATAATTAACCATTAATTTTTGTAATTTTAATTTTGGTATATGGTTGTCTATGTCCCATCGTTTTACGATTGCTTCTAGACTTATTCTTATACTTAAAAATACGTATTTTCTTAGCTTTACCGTTTTTTAAAACAACTCCAGTAACGCTAACATTTTCAAGATAAGGTGAACCTACTTTATTATCAAGCATTAAAACTTGATCAAAAGTAACTGCATCATCAGTATTAGCATTTATTTTTTCTACGAATATTTCGTCACCTTCACTAACACGATATTGTTTTCCACCAACTTTAATTACTGCGTACATTATAATACCTCCTTTTTTTAACTAAAGACTCGCTTTTAAGGTACTGATTAACAGTTTCTACCTCTTCAATGCGGTTTACAGCAGGAAATATTTGCTACAAACAACATGATTTTACCATAAATAAGAGTCACAGTCAAACACTTTTTTGCAATTGATGGAGTTTAGATCTTACAAATAAATGCCCACTATTAGTATAGGTTCTTCCAAAAAGGAAAACTTAATATTGACTTAACAAACTCTAACCAATTCATTAAATCTATACTTTTTAACATAATTTTCTAACTTGACTTTCACTTAGACCAGTATACTGAACTACTTTAGCAATAGGTATATTATCTTTAAGTAATGTTTTAGCTGTCTCTAACTTTCCTTGAACAAGCCCCTGTTCAAGTCCCATTTTTAGGCCACGCTTTTCTCCACGCTTTTCACCTTTCTTCAAAGCTAAACCTTCATGATATTTTATCTTTGCATTCTCAACCCATTTTCTTTCTTCATCCTCATAATACAAACCTACTGTATTAATATCATAAGTTATATCTTTTAAGTTTTTTGCAACCTCCATTAACTCCTCATCTCCTTCACTAAGCTTATTTATTTCTTC
>DVIS01000012.1 GCA_018711135.1 Candidatus Onthousia faecavium | reverse complement strand
TGTCAGTATAATTTCCTTTCACCATATTTTTAAAATACCAATCAATAAACTCATCAACTTTAGCATCTAAATCAATTAGTGTGCTTTCTACTTCAGTAGCTCCAGTAAGCTTTGTTCTAAATTTTAATAATTCATCTTTAATACTCATTTTTAACCCTCCTGACAAGCAATATACAAATTAATTATACCATATTATTTGTTTAATTTAACTATTTTTATATAATTTTATCTTTCAAAATCATCTTTTTCTTTACTTAAATCTAATTCTTCAATGTTTTCATCATCTAAAACGTTATCTTCATACATATCATTAACTACATCAATGTATTTATCATCTTTATCATACCAACTATGAAGTTTATCGTGTAAGAAAGATATTAATTTTTCAAATTTATCTTTCCAGTAATCTAATGTGTTTTTTAAATCTTGTATTTTAGATTTTAAAAATGATATTTCATTATCCTTTTCTTTAATCGTATCATTTAAAGTTTTAACTCTTAAATTAAGTGCTTCGTTATTTTCAGTAAGCGTCTTAATCTTATTATTCTTATCTTTTAGTTGTTCATAGGCATTAACTAGTGTATTAGATAGAGTTTGGATTTTATCATACTCTTTACTAGTGTCATTAACTTGATTGATAAAGTCGATAAATGTTTCTTTATCTTCTTTTGATAAAATATAATTATCTTTATTTAATTTAGTTACTTTTAATTTATCAATTTTATCTTTTATATATTTAGAGTTTTGTTTTAACTCTGAAGATTTCTTATTTGCTTGTTTTAAGTTTTCAGTATTCTTTTCAATTTGTTTTTTCATTTCAATATAGTTATCCATATCAGATACATGAATATCTCTATTTCTTCCTTTTTGTTTTTGCTTTAAAGTAGAATCTAAACTATATACTTGGTTAAATTCTTCAATACATAAAGTTCTCATTTTATCTTGTAATCTAACTAAAGATTCCTTAGTAAACACATCAGATTTACCAACTTGTTTTTCCATACCATTTTTATTCTTATATTTAATTGGAACACCAACAATATGTAAATGCGGGCTTGTTTCATCATAATGAATTATTGCACTAGCTACTTTAAAGTTAGGAACAAGCATTTCTAAATCATCAACTTGTTTTTTATATACTTCAGACATTTTCTTTTTAAAGTTTTCATCTTTAGTATCCCAGTATTCTTTATCTCCAAGTTCAAGTATTATTTCACAAGCAAGATCTTTCTTTTCATTATTAGATACATTATCAAAATAATTATCTATCATTCTACTAGGCCTTGATTGTTTTGAATTATATTCTAATCTTGCTTCCTCAAATTCAGTTAAATATAATTTTTTTACATCATCAAGTGGAGATGAAGTTCCTCTAACTATTTCAATTAGTTCTTGATTATCATCATACTTTCTATAATTATGTTTATCTACTTTTGATAATTGCCTTGCATTTTGAATAGCATTATTTGGTAAAGAAGTTGTTCCACTTAAATTATTTTTACCATTTTGTTTAGATATATTTTTTCTATTCTTATCACTACCTAGATGTAATGAATAAGCAAGTTCTGACATCGATTTCCTCCTTTCTAGAAGTGACCACTTGAGTGGCCATTTTGGTCATCCAAAATTTCTAACCCCCTAGGAATTTTGTACGCCAAGCATACAAAATATCCAGTGGGCTAAGGTTTAACACCTTAGAATCCGTTTACTTTATTTCGTAATAACTATAAACTTCGTAAATAGTTAAAACTACATAAAGTATTAATTTTTAAATTGCTATCGCCACTTACAAAATTACTTTGTAATTTCATAACGTGCCACGCATTTTAAAAATCTTCTTCGGTAACATTATCAGGTATTGTTTCAAATACATCTCTAATGTTTACCTTTATATCATTCGGGTTATTCTTTGTAGTAAGCATTCCCATTGATAACCAGTTATTATCTCTATTATTATTTTTTTGTAATGGGAATATTCTTACTGGTACTTCATCTTTTAATATCGGTCCAATGTCCAATTTCTCAGTATCTTTATAAAATGTACCTTTATATAAATTAACTTCATAACATTCGTTCAATCTATAAAAATTTTGCATTATATCTTTGATACTGGTAAATTCACTATATCTTACTGGAACTGAAGTTTGTATTCCATTAAAATCAATAATCATTTCTCTTTTACAATCTATATAACCTTGATTAAATAACATTTTGAAATCTTCATAAAAAGTACTTCTAAAATTAACTTTCTTAACAACATACATATTGTTTATTTCTTCAAGTTCTATATCATCAATGTATCTCATTACTATATCAGCTTTATCATCTCTATCTAAATCAGGCCAACATTCTTCAAAAGCGTGATATGTAAGTGGTAATTTAATTTTGTTAATATAGTCCATATCTCTTTTAAGTAATATATCATCAACAGTAAAATTTAATTGCTCTGCTTGTTGATTAGATATTATCTTTTCTTCTAAATCTTTAATTAGATTATCTATTTTTTCAGTTTCTTCTTTAAACTCTTCTATTGTAAATAATTCATTAACAAATCCTTCTTTTAATCTTTTCTTTTTATTATTTAGTTTCTTAATTCCTTCTTCTAATTCATCTTTAGGATTTTCTAATTTATTTTTAAGTACTGGCAAAAAGAATTCATTAACAACTGAATCATATTCAAATACATCGTTTAAAATATGCATTGTTGCTTCTTCAATTTTATTTTCTTTAATATTATTTTTACAATCTTCACATCTATAATAGAAATACCATTTATCATTTTTAACTTTATGAGTTGCTCCACCTGCAAGTATTCTTCCACATTTAGGACATTTTAATTTTTGTAAGAAAAGATAAGTTTGAGTTCTCATATAATTTCTAGAGTTTTTTTTCTTTTGTACTTGGCAATTTTCCCATAGTTCTTTACTTACTAATGGTTCAACTACATTTTCATAATAAACTGAGTTACCACTTCTTTTACCTGATACATAATCACCTTTATAAATTTCGTTAGATATTATTTTTAAAATAGTTGTATCTCTCCAATTAGTTTTACCTAGTACTTTTTCCTCGTTATAAATTTTTGCTATTTTAACATAAGTACAACCTTCAAAATACAAATTAAATATTCTTATAATAATATCTTTAGTAAGTGGATCTGGTACTAATAATCTATCTACATGTTTATAACCTAATGGTGCTCTTGCTGGAATATGTCCTGCTTTAATTGCTCCAGATAATCCCACTTTTGTTCTTTCACTAGTTCTTTCTATTTCTTGTTGAGATACACTCATTAGTATTCTTGAAATCATTTTTCCATTAGCATTTGTTGTATTTATATCATCATTAGCACAATCTAAATAAGCATTGTTCTCTTCTAAAAATTTAATAATATTTTCCCAGTCATAAACACTTCTTGTAAGTCTATCTAGTTTTAATACTACAACAGTATTACATTTCTTATCTTTAATATCTTGTAATAAATCTTCAAATGCAGGTCTTTTATTACCTGTTTTAGCACTTATTCCGGCATCTTTATATACTTTATATATTTCATAACCTTTATACTCACACATAGCCCTTAATCGTTTTTCTTGCTCTGGTAAACTAAATCCTTCTCTTGCTTGATCTTCAGTTCATACACTTAAAAGTGAGAAAAAAATTAAATAATAGGTTTGAAATTGTATGTAATTTCAATATTTTGGTCGTTATCAATAGTGATTTTATCAATTAAGGCTGATAATAACTCTCT
>DVIS01000011.1 GCA_018711135.1 Candidatus Onthousia faecavium | reverse complement strand
ACTATTAAAATCTTTCGTATTATGAAAGAAACTTATAGAAATCATATGAATAGATATGATAAAAGGTTAAGAATAATTTGTTGCTTATATAATCAAAATTTATAATTTAGCTTGCCGAACAGGTCTAATATAAAAAATGTCTATAACTTTGTAGATTTAATAAATAACCATTTATAATCATTCTGTCAAAAGTTTCTAATTTTCCATTGATTTTTTCCTTATTTTGTTCTAATATATTCATTGCAAACCTCCTTGGTAGTTATGCTTATTTGAAACTGGAACAGAGGATTTAATCCCGAGGTTCCGATATTTAGTAGCATAGACTACATTACGGCATAGACCGTTTATATTTGAGTGTGCGTTAGAGCACGTAACAGTTATTATACTGTTTTGGCAAACTATTTCAAGTGAGGTTTGCTTTTTTTGTTATTTTAATTGGTTAGGTTGCGGACAACGTCTGCCATATGTTATAATAAAGACAAGAAGACGATATAGTGATAAATTTAGAACAGGAATGGGATTAATTAGTTAAAGATAAACAAAAGTTGATAAATTTTTTTGTAAGTTTTAGGAGGCAATAGCTATGAAAGTATTAAGTTTAATAGAACCATATGCTACTTTGATAAAAGAAAAAAAGAAATATATTGAAACAAGGAGTTATAAAACTAATTACCGAGGTGAACTATATATTCATGCTAGCTCTACTACTCCAGATAAGGATTGGAAAAGTAAAAAAGATTTAGCAAATCTAATAGATGAAAAAACTTTAAGTTCTGGTATGATAATTTGCAAAGCAACACTTGTTGATTGTATTTATATGACTAATCAATATGTTAAGGATATTAAAGAAAATAACTATCAAGAATATATCTGTGGAGAATATAAAGAAGGACGATATGCTTGGATACTAGAAAATATAACTGTTCTTGAAAAACCAATAAAAGCTAGAGGTAGTCTTAACATTTGGAATTACTATAATGAAGAAGAAATTATGAGTTTAATGAAAGATATAGATTATGGTTATGTAGATAAAGATAATAATAAATACTATACTATCACTAAAGATTTTGAGACTAAATACTTTCTCCAAAGTCCAAAAGAGACAATAATTAATAAGGTTGGTGTTTGTTGGGATCAAGTTGAACTTGAAAGATATTATTTTAGAGCAACAGGATATAATATAAAAACCTATTTTATTGTTTCATATGATAATGATAAGTGTCCTACTCATACTTTTCTAGTCTATGAAAAAGATAATAACTACTATTGGTTTGAACATTCATGGGAAAGATTTAGAGGAATACAAAAGTATAATACCTTAGAAAGTCTCTTAACTGATATAAAAGATAAATTCATTAAATATGAATTAAATAATATATATAATAAAGATACTCTATACTTATACGAATATAAAAAACCTAAACCTCATCTTTCTGTAGCAGAGTTTTATAAACATTGTGAAAATGGTCTTTATTTAGACATGAAATAAGCACTTAACTAATCATTATTAAGCGCTTTTACTTTAACTAAAAATATAAATAATTAAAGCCCAAACTTTTATATATCTCTGAAGCTCTAGGCAAACTAAAGATTCTAGCAAATATCAAATTATAAAGTTCATCAAATAAGAATATAGCACATATTGTATAACTTAATATTAAAAACTTTTTCTTATCCATTCTTTTAGCTAGATAAAAACAAAAAGGAACAATTAAATACATTAATAATAAACTAGATATTCCAAATACTAGAACACTCCTTATACAAACATAACCATTAATATTACCAAAACTTAATATCTCTGTACTATAGTCCCAACATTTAACATGCATAACATGTTCCATAAAAGCTCCACCAACATATTCTAATATACCAGTAGCAATAGCACTTATAAGAAAGACTAATAACGGATTCTTTCTTTTTTTATAAGTTAAAAAATATATTAAAACTGCCCCTATCGCATAGATATTTATCCAAGGTAAGAAATTACCACCACGCCAATAAATTTCTGTCATCCCACTATTAAAATAGTAAAATACTACCTCATATAAAAATCCAAAAACTCCAGCAATTACAATAATTAAAGCTATTATCCCTAACATTGTACTTTTATCAAAATGATATTCATTATTTAAATAATTTCTATATTTCTCTTTCATACTGCTATACTACTCTACTTTATTTCAAAACTTTCTTTTTTCCATAATATTCTTCATGACATCTAATTTCATTCATACTTTTGGTTAAAGTAGCATTAAGAGCTTCATATGGCACTCCAGCATCATATAAGGATGATACTAAAGATGATAAATGTTCTAATTCTCTATTTATCATATCAACACTAGAATATTTATAATTATTAACTATATCAACAAAATCAATGTAATCTAATCTTTCATCTAATTTATTCTTTTGGCAAAAAAATGTAGCAGGACCTTCTCCATTATAAAATCCTATAGCATATCCAGCATCTTTATATTTAATATGATAAAATGTTCCAAAATCACATTCAGTAGGATAAAGATAGTTTCTTTTAGCATATTCATCTATTCCATGATAAAGCAATTCTGTATTTTCAAACATGCAAGGATTTGATCTAGTTACAAAATAAGAACTTAGTCCTGATTGATATTTTTTTCCTTGCTTTACAATTTGTTCAGTAAACAACTCAAAGTAATCTGTACTACTAAACATTAGTGCTTTCTTTTCTTCCTTTTTCTTTTTTATTTCAGCAATTCTAGTATAAAAAGGATCATTTTCAATATCATAATTTTTTAAATTATTTTTCTCCATATTTACCTCCATTAAAATAATTCTATCACATATTTTTTATATTTCAATTTTGTATTCTCAAAATTTTACCTTTACCATGCAAATTCTTATTATTTTCTATAGTATCAATGGTCTTATCAAAAGTACCTGTAATTACTTCAAGAGGTATTACTTTTTCATATAATGATATAATTGAGCTTGCAAAATCATCTAATTGTTTATTACACCTATTTTATAGCCTATATCTTCATACTTAAGGCGAAAATAGTAACTAATATCTCTTATTTTTGGATAAATAAAATTTTCATTAGCATAACTTTCAATAATCTCATATAATAGTGCTAATTTTTCTACTTGTTTCTTATCAGTGTAATCTATAAGCCACAACATATAATCAGGACTAGATAATATCTCTTTTTGTTCATTTATTTTTTCATTATATGCTAAAAACCAAGCTTCTTTATCACTTATTTCTCTCGTATTTACACCTCTAAATTTAAGATATTTTATCATACATTTTAATCTTTAAATATTTATTTTCCATATTTTTGTAATTTTTTCTCTTTATTCTTTTCTTTTTCTAAATCATTTATCGTATTATCTAATGAGGTTTTAATTATTTCAATTGGAATACCACTTTCATACAAAGAAACTACAGCTTTAGATAAGTTATTTAGGTTAGTTTCTACTTGTCTTACTTTTTCGGCTTCTTTATCATTAACTATATCGAACAAAGGAAACAAAATAAATTTTGTTTCGCTCCTTGTCGTTACCTCCAAGGCTTCCTACTTCACAGATAGAGTAACCTCTATTCTCCATAGGCTTAAATTCCGACAGTCGCTACCGTATTTTTTTGTT
>DVIS01000010.1 GCA_018711135.1 Candidatus Onthousia faecavium | reverse complement strand
TTTTTTAAAGCCTCTTATGGCTTAGTCCTCTTTAATTTCAAAATCTAATAACTGATTACATACATCTTCATATACATCTTGTGAATACTTGATTGTATCAATTAAATATTGTTTATCATTATCATATTCTTTTAAACCTCTCATATAATAAGGTCTATCTTTATCTAGTATAATAAATGGCATAATACTATTTTTCAAACACTCTTTAAACATTATCATTCTGCCAACACGACCGTTGCCATCTCCGAAAGGGTGGATTCTTTCAAACCTAACATGAAAATCAATTATATCTTCTAAAGTAACTTTCTTTAATTTTAAATAATCAGTAAGTAACTTATCAATATCTTTTTCCACATCTTTAGGGTCGCTTGTTTTAATGACGTTTACTATTCCTATTATATTAGGAACTACTTTAAATCCTCCAACATTATATCTAGGATCATCTTCATCACTGGTATTTCTCTTTAAAATTTTATTCATTTCTATCATCATTTCTTTAGAAAGAGGTTTATCTACATTATCTAACATATAATCAAATAACTTAAAATGATTTTTAGCCTCAGTTAAATCATCTAACTTAATCACATCATCACTCTTTGGAATAAAACTAGAGGTGTCAAATATTGCTTCCGTTTGTTCCTCTGTTAATCTGCTTCCCTCTATCTTATTAGAATTATAAGAAAAATTAACTTGTGAAAAATGATAAATATTTCCTTTAAATTTTGATTCTTTTTGTTTAACTAATTCGTGTTTGATTTTTTGTACGTCCATTTACCTCACATCCTTATTATATTATACTAGCCTAAACTTATAATAAATATCGATATTTTTATCTTCATCAATTTCGATTCTATCAATAAGTGTTGTAATGAGAGCTCTAGTAGGTTTTTCTAGTTTTAAAAACTCTTCTATTTTTTGTGCGTAGTATTTATCATTGGTAACATTTGTATTTTCGAGATTTTTTAACTGCTCTTTATAAAGTTTAATTTCCTTTTCCTTATTCTTTATATCAAGAGTAAAGTTATTATATGTTCTTTTATACATCTCTAAAGTTATATTACCATCTAACTTATCATTATAGCAAACATCAATTTTTCGTTTTAAATTTTCTATTTCGTTATCTAACTTATTAATCTCATAAAGTATTTTGTTTTTCTTATTCTTTAATTTATCAGAATTTTTTAAAGCATTCTCTAACATATTAGTATTAATATATTTCTTACACATTCGCCTTAACTCTTTTAAAACTATTTCTTCAATTTCAAAATACTTAACACTATGAGGAGTACATACTCCTTGATGTTTTCTTTTAGCCCAGTAATTACAATTACCGTATATTCTAGTAACCTCTCCATATTTTTTGGTTACTTGTTTATGAGCTCTAAAACCAAAAGTATGACCACACTCTTTACAAAAAATAAGTCCACGAAGTAATAAACTATTAGTAATGCCATCTCCTTTAAAACGATTTTTATTGCTTTTAAACATATTCTGTACTAATTCAAAAGTTGCCTTATCTACAATAGCTGGTACAGCATTCTCACATACAATCCAATTATCTTCTCTTGTATGAATACGTTTTTTAGACTTATAATTAATTTTCTTTTGTTTGCACTGAGTAAGATTACCAATATAAGTTGGACAGCAAAGTATATCTCTTACTGTTCTCGTTGCCCAAACTCCATAATGATAATTATTTTGTCCTATCTTCATATTTTTATGCTGACTAGGAGTTGGAATTTTCTCATTTGTTAAAGTATCACATATTGTTCCAAGTGATGAGCCATTTGCGAACATATTAAATATTCTTCTAACAACTTTAGCAGCCTCTTCATCGATTATTAACTTATGTTTATCTTCCTCACTCTTCTTATAGCCATAAGGAGCATAAGCTCCAACAAACTGACCATTTCTTTTTTTAGTATATAAAGAACTCCTTAGTTTATTAGATATATCTTTAACATACATATCATTAAAAGCACTTTTAAATACTAACATATCATTAGCAGAAGAATTTTTTGCTGTATCAATTCCATCATTAACAGCTACATACCTAATTCCATGTTCTGGAAAATACTTTTCAACATAATAGCCAAACTCAATATGATCTCTTCCAAGTCTTGATGTATCTTTAGTAATAATCATATTGATTTTTTTATCTTCACAGTCTTTAATCATTCTTTTAAAGCCATCTCTATCAAAAGTTGTTCCAGAAACTCCATCATCGACATACTCATCCACAAAAAGTAAATTATTATCTCTAATATAATTTAAAAGCAAATCCCGTTGCGTTGATATACTACCACTTTCACCTAACCTCTCATCTTCTCTAGATAATCTTAAATATATTCCTACCTTATAGTCGTCCGTTATCATAACATCTCCTCTATAAGTCTAAGATTATATCCGTATCTATTATATCATTAAATTTTAAATCTTCGTCTAAAAAAGATAAGAAAAATGAACTAATTAGTTCGTCTAAAGTAAGAGCATTATCATCAAATATATTATTTACCTTATATTTGTCCATGTTCCACCTCATTAAATGTATATGAGGCACGTCTTAAAATATTTTGTCTTGTTTTGCTATCTATATTAATTTCTCCTTTCCTTATATTATTAATAAAAATTCCTCATAATAATTTCAAATCCTTTCTATTTATATTCACTTAATAAATTTTCCATTTTTTTTGTTCTTCTAAAGTTGCAGGTGTACTTTCACACCTACTACCATCCCAAATTAAAACACCATCAACATCTTCTCTGATATGTGGTGCTTTCCTACCTTTTATTATTTCTTCCAAATTGTTTGCTACATCAGTAACAGTAATAAAACTTTGTATCTTTTTATTTCTATCTATATAAGAATTTAAATAACCCTTAACATAAATCTTATTACCTTTTATAAAATAATCTTTATAAATATGATAAAGCTCTCTTTCTATATTTAAACTAACATATACATTTTTATCTTCTTTAGTAGTATATTTTCTTGTAGTAATTCCAAACTTAATATATTTATCATTCGTATCAGTAACAGCATTAATAATTCCTGATATTAATACTTTATTAAAATTCATATCATTATTCATTAATCAGATCCTTTCTATTTTTGCTTTTTAAATATAATTAAAGTAATTTATTTTATATTTTTATTTATTCTTTATTATATGGTGGAAATATATTTCTAGTGGGCTAGCAATTTTCTTCTACACCTATGGAAGTATTTTTCCATCCCATTTCCGTAACATATAATTTTCTAGTATGATTAATATATTCTATTTTAATTAATCCCTCTTTCTTTAACTTTGCTAAAGCTGATGTTATAGTTCTTTTAGATACATTAATTCTTTTAGCCAAATATTCATTACTGGCAAAGCAATCATTTCCTTTATAATTTAAAGAGCAAATCATTCCCATTACAAGTTTTTCTGTTGAGTTCAAATTTTTATTTTCACAAACGATGTTAGGAACAATTATATATTTCAAGTTATATCATTCCTCACATCTCCATTGTTCTATCTAATTCTTTAATTTCTTCTTCATAAACTACATTTTTATCTTCTTTATCATAACTGAAATATAACACTTCGTCATTTTTATCAGTAACTTTTATTTTATTACTATCTACTAAATAAATCTTAAATTCACTAACATTAAGATTCTTCTTTAAATAATCTAAAATATAAAATTGTGATATAGTATCAACATTACTTTTTAAAATATCTTCATCGTTAAGTATTTTCAAATAATCATTCTCCTTTCTTTTTAGACAACAAAAAAACCTGTATTCACTACAAGCACTCCATCAAAACAGCAATATTCCCCATAGGGCTTATTTTAAATCCTCCCTTTAGGATTATCTTTAATTCATCTTATTCTCATAAGATAGGTACTAACATAAGCCTTATATCTTACTGTACCTTACTTAACTAACGCTTGGTAGCTCTTTAGTTAAGAGTTATGGTATACATACCATTGGTATATTCTTGATAAACTAGATATTTTGCTTGTTCTAGCTTATCGAGACTTTTCCTCAAACCCTTGTTAGTAATTCTAACGGTTTGTTGTATCTCCCCTACATTTATATCTGTAAAGTATCTATTATAGCCTTTACTATAAATGTAAGAGTAGATATACTTGGCTTCCTTTGGAATAGATTTATCTTTCCAAATAACCTGTGGTACTCTTAGCTGGTCTTTAATCATTCATAGATTTCCTCCTCTCTTATAATTTAATTAACGAATGTTAAGAAACGTTAATTTTTTTTAACACAATATTAATATACATGATAATTACTAACTTGTCAACTTTTTTTTGAAACAAAACTCCAATATTGTTGATTTTTTTTAACATTTATGCTATTATTGTTGCATAAGGAGGTCAATATGCAAGAAAAAAAAGTTGGAGAAATTATTGCAGAAGCAAGAGAAAAAGCTGGTTTATCACAAAGACAGCTTGCAAAAATTGCTAATATAAGTAATGCTCAACTTTCTAAAATAGAATCTGGCGAAATTGAAATACCTAATCCTAAAATGTTAAGAAAAATATGCGATCACATAGATGCTAACTATCAAGATTTAATGTATATGATAGGTTTAGGTATGGAAGTAAGTCCACTTAACCCTTTTATAAAAAACTATTATTCTAAATTAAACAAAGAAGAATTATATGAAGCAAGATTAAATGTTTTAGGGAGTATAAACAATTCAGAAAAATTAGTAGAATCTTGTAAAGAAAACTTAAATAAAGAAAACATCACTGAAAAAGAGAAAGAATTATTATTACATACAATAGAAGATACAGAATATCAAATTAATACATCAAGAGAGATTATTAAACTTATTGAAAGTATAGAAATAAAGGAGAGAAATAAAAATGCGAAAAACTAAAATTTTAAATAGCTTATTAGTTGCATTTAACATTTTAATTATTGCTAGTCTAATTATAGCTTTAATAATAAAAACTAAACTTGCTTATTCTCTATATTGGTTTATCGTACCACTACTCATTTTACTTTTAATATTAGTAATTAGAGAGTGGAGTAAAAGAGGAAAAGACTCTGACATTGATAAATCAAAAATAATTCAAAGGTCATTTGATGACACAACTACTCTATCAACTGTATTTTATGGAATAATTTATCTAATCATTATGTTTATTGATACCTTTAATGAAAATATAAAAAATAGTCCTTATGTATTAATTGGCTTCTTTGTAATAACAATAATATATGAATTATTTATATATTTAGCTATTGATAATGCGAATAAAGAAACGGCTAAATTATTAAATGAGCAACACAATAATAAATAATTCATAAGAAAACAACCTAGTGTCATCAAAGCACATAGGTTGTTTTCATTTAAAAAGATGTGGCACGTTTTGTTCGCTTTAGCGAATGAAAGTGGCGATAGTCTTTTTCTTTTTTATGAAACGCAAGTTGAAATAAAAAAGGCACTATATTACTACGTATCATCAATACACATCTAGTAATATAGGGCTTAAATGGGGTTTCAAAAGGGCTCTCCCTTTGCACACATCGTTATTGGCTCAGCCAATATCGTAGTGTGTTACCTAGTCGCCAAAGACTAGGTTCTAGCCAAACCATTAGTTATATAATTTTTATGGTTAGATTTTAATTTAAATTTATTCTAATTAAATATTTTATTACACATAAAGAATGCCAAATATTTCTCCATTATCTAATAATAAATATGCTCCATCCTGTATTTTTCTAACTTCACATATTGTACTTATCGTTTCTTTATTACCATTAACCCAAGAAAGTGTTAATTTGTTATCTGAAATGCTCCAAGTTCTATTATTTGCATAACCAACTGCATATCCATTATCACTTTCTTCATAAATTCTGCCAGAAGTTTGAAAAGTAAATGACCCTTTCCATCTTCCGTCTCCACCAATTTCAATAACATTTAATTTTCTACCCTCAATAGAAGATTTAATTTCATCACTATTCATAATACTATAATCAACTAAATGATTATTAAAATATTCTTGAGCGACCTTTTTATCCAAATTTTTAATTGCTATATTCTCTGTAATTTCATCGTCTTTATAGTTATTTCTATCATCTTCTGAAATTACAAAAGTAAAAGCCTCTGTTTTATCTTCTGAAGTTGGTAAATAGATAGTTAATTCCATAGTATCATCTAAATTTTTTACATCCGTAGGAATATCAATATATGCTCTAAAATATTTTTTTTCACCCGCTTGAAGTAATATATTATCAGATGAATAACTTTCCCAATTTATATTATCTTCTGATGTTGCTTTAAAAACAACTTCAGAATCATTATTAACACCATAGTTTTCTTTTTCGTAAGTTATTGAACCAAATTCAGAATTAAAAGAACCACCAATATCAATAGAAGCCCTATCTAAATTTTCTACATAAAAGGTAAATGCTGCTAAAGTATGACCTTTTGATGCAACATATGGATTGTTATTGTCATCTTCTGCATTATATTCTTTTGGCATTGCAAATTCATCACCGTAAGTATTGACTAATGCATATGTAAACTCGCCTGCGATTAATTTAAAACTAATTATATCTGTTTTAACTGTATCTCCTAATGAATAAGTTTTCCCAGAGCTTCCATTTTGACCACATCCAGTTATTGTAAATAACGAAATAATAACTAATAATCCTAATAATATTTTCTTTTTCATAAACTTTAACCCTCCAATATGATTATTTGTTTTTAAAACAAATTTTACATTTACTCACATAATTTTGATGTTCTCTTATAATTTCATCCTCAGTTTCATATTCTTTAAAATTCGAATCATTTTTTTGATAGCTTTTAGAATGACAACATCTGCCAATAATATGGTATTTTTTAGTTCCCATATTTAAAACATACTTTTTCATAACACAATCTTACTCCTTCTTTTATTAACGTAAAATAAATAATTATGAGTTTCTTTTAACTAATAGGATTATAACATAAGTCAGCAAAAAATAGAATACTTTTATAATTTGAATTTTGTTTTTTTCCACTACAACTCTTATACTTCCACATACTGCACATCTCATATTATTACACACTCACTTTACAATAATTATTTTGAATTTAATACCTATAATTTTATCGTTCACTTATACTAGTTACTTTACCATTTTCAAAATAAACATAACCCTTATTATCATATACCCATTGTTCAGTAGTCCCCCAAGAATAAGTATTTTTATTCTTTTTATCTGGAGTTCCCCAAGAAGTCTTTTCAACTTCTGAAGCAGTCATTCCAACTTTAGGTATTGATTTAGAAAGTTCATTTTCACTTTCCTTATCTTCATACACATCTTGTAATTCTTCATTTCTTGATGAACTATATACATTATTTCTATATTCAGTTAGAAAAGAAATAAAATCATTATATTTATTTAATAAATTGTTTATTTGATTAAGATCTACTTCTTCAACAGTTATAGGATAGTTATTTATAAAACTATCTTCTGTAATATTCATAACACTTGTAGAATAAAGAAAATAAAGCGTGCTACCATCTTGAATATTTTCAAAGAAATTAGTATCAATTTTAATATTACCATTATTACTTATAAAAGATACAAAATATTCATTACTTTTATTTGTTTTTTGGTTTTTTTCAAACCGTACTAATAATACTCTTGGCAAATCAACATATTCATTATTATAGTTTGCTTTATAAACATTTGTTATATTACCATAATGTTCTTGTGGAGTATCTTCTGCTACTTTTTGACTATATACGTTTTCATCAAAAATAACTTGCTTTATATAAAAGTCCAAAAAATCTTTTTCATAATTTTCTAATTCAAAATAATTAGTTTTGTTTATTTCTTCAATAACTTTTTCTGCGAATAAATTATCATTTGAAAGTTCTCTAATTTTTTCAATCCACTCTTCAAATGAATTAGAAGAATTTGTATCATCTGCCCGTAAATATTTCATTAGATTAGTTATTTCCTCTTTATTTGCATCTGTTTGCCAAGTAGAAACCGTTTGTTTAGTATTTTGTGTAGTTTCATCATTTTTAAATAAATTAAAACCTAAAATTACAATTCCACATAATATACATATGCCTAATATAATAAATACAACAATTTTCTTCATTTTCTCACCCTCATTTACTATTAGTAACTCTTTATATAATACCTACAACTTTTTCCCACTCATCTATTAAATCTTCCATACAATTAAAAGTAACAAGTACTATTTGTTGTTTAAATAATTATACCATAGATACTATGAATTAGATAGTTATAATGTCATTTCAAAGTCATCTTTATCTTTGTTATTATCTTTTTTAGTTTTATAATAATTAGGTATATTAGCATAATCAAAAAGTTCATCTTCTTTAGTAGTACCATTTGAAATATCATAAACATCATTGCTATCAAAATCTTTGTTATCATAATATTCCTTTATTTCGCTTGTAGTGGCTTCTTTTGTAGGTTCATTACCAATTTGTAATAAATGCCTAAAAAAGTGCTTTATTGCCTCTAATATGGCTTTAATATAGGCTTTTAAAGTATTATTCTCTTTTGTAAGATTTTGATTTCTAGTAGTTAATGCTTTAATTTCTCTTTTCATATTTTGATTTTCTTTTTCCAAACTCTGATGACTTTTAGTAAAACTATCTACTTCATTAAATAAATTCTTTATTTTGGTCTCTATTTCTATCGCCTTTTTTGTTTCTTTAATTACTTTGTTCATACTATCAAAAGTTTCCTTTTCTACTAAAACATGAGTTTTATTAAAAGGAATATTTTTGGTAGTTTTCTGTTTCTCGTTAAATTCTTTCATAGCCTCATCTATTTTAGAGTTTAAAACATCTACTTTTTGTTCATAATATCTAGTAGTCTTTTTAAGCTCTCTAACCTTTTGATGTTTAGCTGTACTTCCCTTAATGCCTCGTTCTAAATCATAACCTTTACTAGTCAATCTTTCGTGATATTTATCTTGTAATTCTGATAAATGAATTTTATCTTTAATATAGGCTTTTTTAGAAATAGTATATCTTTCAGTATTAGTTCTTTTATCAAATTTTTTAATTAAAGGTATAACAACACAATGTAAATGAGGAGTTTCCTCATCTAAATGGACTGTTGCGTGTAACACTTGCTCTTTAGTATAACCTAAATCTTCATAAACAAACTCCATACAAGTATCAGCCCACTTTCTTATATCTTCCTTACTCATATTATCAAAAAACTTATGGGTTGCCGTAAAAAGTAATTCATCAGCTACTACATTTTTGGAAATATTTAGCATTTGATTAAAAGTTTTTCTTCTATCAGGTCTTTCCGTTTTCATTCTTTCATTATGTTCTTTTTCATAATCTTTGACTTTATTTTTAAAACCTTTAACATATTTCTCTTGTAATGGTACTATCTCAATATTATCATTAGATAACTCTAATTTTATATTTGGATTAGAATTATAAGCTTTCTTTTCTCTTTTATTATGTGATCCAATTTGTGCCAAATCATTCAAAGTATAAACTGGTTCACTTCTAAATATTGCATAATTAATAATATCTACCTCCTTTTATGCAAAATAAAAAGATATGATTTCTCATACCTTTCGTAGATATAACCTTAAACTATTAATTTTTTTATTGCGTACTTTCGTGTGTCTGGACATAAACACCATCATCATTTTTCAAAATAATTTGCTCATGATCATTACTAATATTTTTTAATGAAACTTTATAATAATTATCTTCCTTATAAGCACTTTCAACATCATATTTATAAATATCATCATTATTCAATATTTCCAAACTTCCCGTAAATATATATCCTTTATTATTTTCTATTTGCTTTTCTAATTTTTTTAAAATATCTCCTTCACTATTTTTTCCGCACCCAGTAAGTAAAAAACAGCCTAAAATTAACAGACATAAACTTAATTTTTTCAAATTTTCACCTCTTCATCAATTTCTATTTTATTATATTAAGAAAATTCCTGTAATATTCATGAATAAAACATAGAAATATGGACATGATAAAAATGTAAAAATAGTAAGGAGGAATTATATGGAAATTTTAAAAAAGATATGTTTAGTTCTAATTATAATAGGTGCCATAAACTGGGCATTTGTCGGATTATTTGAATTAGATCTAGTAGCATCAATTTTTGGTGGTAGCGATGCTATGCTTGCAAAAATAATATATATTATAATTGGAATAGCAGGCTTAATTGATATAAGTATGCTTTTTGATAGAGACTAAAAAGAACTTAGGAAATACTAAGTTCTCTTTTTGTTTTAACTATTTGAAGAAGCTATTCTTACTTTAACTGTCTTCGTTTTTGGCGTATAAGTAAGTTTAACATCGTCACCTCTTACTTTAACCTCAACCTCATGTTCTCCTACGCCTAAACCATCTAAGTCAACATAAGCTTGAATAATAGATGGATCAATACTATTAATAATTGATTCACTACCCGTAACAATAACTGTAACTCGACTATCCTCTTCACTAGATGCCATAACACTATAA
Source organism: Candidatus Onthousia faecavium (assembly GCA_018711135.1). GTDB lineage: Bacteria > Bacillota_I > Bacilli_A > RF39 > UBA660 > Onthousia > Onthousia faecavium. The sequence continues at coordinate 12,033 of DVIS01000010.1, read as the reverse complement.
CCAGATCCTAAATTCTCTGTTGCAATCAAAATATTATCAAACTCTCTCGTTGTTGAATTATCAATCGCAACCTTTACAGTAATTGTTTTTGTACTTATCTCTGTAACTCCATTAGGACGTTTTAAAGTAACAGTATAATCTTTATCAGCATCAAGTCCTGTAACATCAACCTCAACCTCTAAAGAATCAATCTTATCAAGAGCATCTTCGCTACCATAAATAGTAACGGTATTAACATTAGTACTTAAAGATCTAATAGCTTTACCAAAAGCAAGTTCTCCCTTAGGAACAATCTCAATAGGAACATCTTTAGATGGTGAAGAAATAGTTACTTTCGCAGTTACTGTCTTAGGAACAATCTCTACATCTAAAGCTTTACCATTAGTATCATAAGCTACCAAAGGAACCGAATCTAATGTAAGTTCACCAGCTTCTTGTTTTGCAAAATCATCTACATCCACTAAAGCTCTAACTGTTGCAACTTTTTCAAGTTTATATTCAGCACCTTTAACAATTACCTCACTACGATCCAACTCAACACTATCAATACTTAATTTGGTATCTAAATTATCTTGATGCAAAATATCATAAGTTAAAGATTTAGTTTGACTAACTTTATCATAAATTGTAACTGTTACTGATGATGGATCAAGCCTATAATCAATTGATTTTAACTGTTGTGCATACTTTAATGTCACTTTATGTTGACCAGGTTTAAGTCCTGTTAAATCAACAGTAACCCCACCACTAGGATATTGTTTAGCTAAGAAAATATGTCTTTTTTGTCCCACTAACGTAATATCAACAGTATCAGGTAATCCTTCTACTACATATGCTTCTTCATTATATGTCGCTGTAACTGGTTGATTATAAAGTATTTCTGCATACTGATCAATCATTGCTGTCCCTTCACTATCTATAATAAAGAATACTGCTAAAGCCAATACTAAACTTATTACAATTAATGTTTGCTTTTTACCAAGTAATTTTTCTATACCTTTACTATTACTTTTAGAAAATTCTATAATCTTAAGAATAAGTTTTGTAATTGGTGTAATTAACCATTTATCAAAGAATGCTCCTATATGACGAAAAAATTTCCCAATACCTCTAATTATCTTCTTCATATATCTCTTCCTCTTCTAACTCTTCTTCATATTCACTAGCTACTTTAGGTTTCAATTCATCTATAAGCATCATTCTAATATCATCCAAAGATAAGTTATAGAACAACTCTCCTTTTATTGCAATAGATAAACGTCCTGTCTCTTCTGAAACAACTAAGCTAATAGCATCAGTTTCTTCAGCAATACCTAATGCAGCTCTATGCCTTGTACCAAGTCTTTTATTTATTTTTTGGCTACTACTAGTAGGGAAAATTGCTCCTGCACAAGTAATACGATTACCCTGAATAATTACCCCACCATCATGAAGAGGATTACCTTCATAAAAAATAGCCCCTAACAAATCACTTGATAAATCAGCATAAATTTTTTTAGCCTTATCAATATAGTTACCTAAACTAATATCTCTTTCTATAACAATAAGAGCCCCAATCTTATTTTTTCTTAAATAATCCATCGCTTGGACAATTTCATATACTAAATGCTCTCTTTCATCAACCGTTAACACTTTATGTCGTCCTAATAATTGATTGCGTCCTAACTGCTCTAAAATATTTCTAATCTCTGGCTGAAAAATTATTATCAAAGCTAAAGGTCCATACATAATAATATATTCTAGCAACAAATTAACTGTAGTAAAGCCAAATATATCACTAACAATTTTTAAAACAATAATGATTATAACTCCCTTAAATAAAAGAGTTAATTTAACACTATTTCTTATACTTTTTAGAATAATATAAAACATCAACCAAACAATTGATATATCTATTATTTTCTTTATAATTGCTAACACACTAGCAACTGTAATAACCATAACATCTTCTCCTAACTATCTAATTGTTATTACTATTTTCCTGATTAATAGTAGGTATCACCATAGAGGCAGCTATATCTTGAGATACAACTGAATCTTGATTAACACCCCCTGTTACAGGAACAACCTCAGTAACACTAGGCATTTCTACAACATTACTAACATTATTTACTGGTGTTGTCGTTACTGGTTCAACATTATTAACATTAATATCTGTAATAGGAACATCAGTTACTACTGCCTCACTACCTAAATCATTAGGTATATTAGTAACTGGATTATTAGCAACACTATCCATACTAACTACACCAGCATTGATATCATTAACCGGATTAACTACACTTTCATTAACATCACTACCACTAACCTCAGTTACATCATTAACAGAGTTGTCAATACTAGTAGTACTATCATTTTCTACCTCAGCATATTTAGCTTTCTCTTTTTTAGTATTAATACTTTTTTCCGCCAAATAACCTATACAAGCAAAAAACAAAATAACTGCTACTACAACAACTACAATATAAACAGGTCCATCAAGAGTATCTCTAAAAAAACTAATAACTATATCCATACACACCACCTTCTATTCTTTTTATTATATTAATATAATAACATTATCCAAAATCATTTTCAATAAAAGAGTGTACTTACATTCTTCTATGTTTTTCAACTTTCTCAAATTCTTCATTATTATCAACAAAAGAAGAATCTGTAAATTCTCTTTTCAATCTCTCAACATTTTCTTCATCTAAAGCATCAATACCATACTTATCAAGTGTTTTTTCAAATTTATCTTCTTCACTTAAATATTCTTCTCTAACAGCAGTAGGTAGATCTGCATAATTATATTTATCATAAAACTCTGATGTTTCATCTGAAGAAAGAGTTTTAGAATTTAAACTTTCTTCTAATTGCCTCTGTTCACCTTTTAAAATACTGTGATAATATGAATACAAGTAGTCTAAGCTTCTATTAAAATAGTCATATAACTGTTCACTAATCATCCCATTTTCAGGAATTGACTCAAGATTTCCATACCACCCATCAAAAGTATCCCTCAACTCTTCTAAATCACTACCAGCAAGAGCCACATCAAACTTGTCACTTGCCCCAAAAACAGATTTTAAATTTGGAAACTGTTTTAAAGTATCATCAATATCCTTAATTGTATGGACTCCCATCACTTTTATAAATAAAGGATCTGTTTTTATATTATGAAGCTCTTTTTTCTGTAAACTATCAAGATTCTTAGCATTATATTCAATCTTTTCCATTGCTTGTAAATTGTTATCCTTAGAAATTTTTTCTTTATCAGAATGAAAGTAATAATATAACATATTAGTATAAAATGAGCTGTCTGTCATACTAGGATCTAAATAAAGCATTTCAGATAAATGTCCTATTAAATCATCAACCCTATTACGTATATTAAAATAATATAACCTTTGATTACCAACACTCTTTGTTGAAAGTTGATCATAATTATTTTTCTCTTCTATTAATATCAAAATATCATAAAGAGCTTCAGGCATATGAATATCACATCCTTATCATATTTATATTATATGGTGCCGACTAAAGGACTTGAACCTTCGACCTACTCATTACGAATGAGTTGCTCTACCAACTGAGCTAAGTCGGCATAAAAACCTCACTATTTATTATAGCAAAGTTTTTATAATTAGAAAAGTCTATTCTGTTCTAAGAGCGATAACTGGATCTTTCTTACTAGCCATTTTTGAAGGAATAAAACCACTTAAAACCGTTAAAGTAACACTAATAATTAATAAGATAAGAGCATGAACTATATTAAGATTAGCTACATTAGGTAAACCTGCTAAACTCTCTATCAACATATTTATTGGAATAGTTAGTAAATAAGCAATTATTAAACCTAAAAGTCCACTACAAACTCCAATTATAAATGTTTCCGCATTAAAGACTCTTGTAATATCTTTTCCTCTAGCACCAAGGGCTCTTAATATACCAATTTCCTTCGTTCTTTCTAATACTGATATATAAGTAATTATCGCAATCATAATACAAGAAACAATTAAAGAAATAGATGAAAAAGCAATCAAAACATAAGTAACAGCATCCATAATACTACCAGATAATGAACTTATCATCGCCGCATAATCAGTATATAATATCTGCTCTTCCTCACTTTTATCTTCATTATAAGAGTCTAAATAATCTGTAATGTAATCCTTAGTTTCAAAGTCTTTTGGATATAAATAAATTATTGAAGGAGTCACCTCAGCCCCTAATACTCCCAAAATATTATCTTTAGTAACTGTTGAAGAAGTTTCATCAAAAGCTTGACCTGTTAAAATATTATAATCAACCTCTTTTTGCTTATTAACAATCTTACTATCTTTATTTTTAGCAATAACCAAATCTACTAAAGCCGAATTATAATATATTCCAGACTGCGTCAATTCATTTTTATCTTCCTTACCTCTTATAATCGCCTGAACTTTAATTGTTATAGCTTCATCACTTTCATACATCATCTGATAATCATTACTTGTTACAAAATAATTACCAAACTCTTCATAATAAACATCATTAGGTATCACTTTTAACTCTTTATCCAAAATATCTTTAAAAGCTATACTCTCACTACTATCAAAACCAAGTTGTTCTAAAATTGCCGAACTAAGTTCATTTTTCGAATTAATAGCAATAATAATACCTGCTTCATCACTATTAACATCACCCGCTAAAATATCATAATCTTTTTCTAGCATACTATCATCTGTTACACTATCTGGATAAAGAGTCCATCCAACTACTCCCGTCATAGACGTTGTAGACATACTATAATTAGTTGAGGTAGGAACCAAAGCATAAGTACCATCACTTTTCTTAGTAACTACATTTAACGTCGTTCCATATTCATAACCAATTGCATTAAGCATATCTTTATCCATCTTTTCAATATAATCAATATAATCACTATTAATATTATTAACATGCAACATGCTCTCTAAACTATTATCTCTAGGATAAACTACTTTATCATCACTATATTCTTCACGCTCATTCTCTTTTCCCATAACACTTTGCAAAGTCTCTTCATTTATATTCATTGCTTGCGTAGTAATAGTAACAGGCATCTGTGATAGAGTATCTTCCTCATATTCATCAATTTTTAATTGAAAACCATTTGATAATGATAAAATTAAGGCAATACCAATAATTCCTATTGAAGCCGCAAAAGAAGTAAGAAATGTTCTTCCCTTTTTAGTTTTTATATTATTAAATGATAATTTCAAAGCCGACCTATAAGCTAAAACCGTTTTCTTAATCTTAAGTTTTTCTTTACTATTTTCCTTTTCTTTAACAGGATTACTATCACTTAATATTTCGCCATCTTTAAGTTCAATAATTCTATTAGCATAACTTTTAGCCAAATCTGGATTATGTGTAACCATAATAATTAATTTATCTTTTGCAATTTCTTTAATAAGATCCATAATCTGTACACTCGTAACAGAATCTAAAGCTCCTGTCGGTTCATCAGCTAAAATTATCTCTGGATCATTTACTAAAGCTCTAGCAATCGCAACTCGCTGCATCTGTCCCCCTGATAATTGATTAGGTTTCTTATAGGCGTGATCTTTAAGACCAACTTTTTCTAAAGCTGCTAGTGCTTTTTCCTTACAATCTTTTTTCTTATAACCACTAAGAATTAAAGCCATCTCTACATTTTCTAAAACACTTATATGACTAATTAAATTATATGATTGAAAAATAAAGCCCACACAATTATTACGATAGTAATCCCACTCTACACTTTTAAATTTCTTTGTACTTTTATTATTAATGATTAAGTCTCCACTATCGTAGCGATCAAGGCCCCCAAGGATATTTAAAAGTGTTGTCTTTCCACTACCACTGCTACCTAAAATAGCAACAAACTCACATTTTCTAAACTTTAAACTAACATCTTTCAAAGCATGTTGTAGGAAATCACCAGTTTTGTAACTTTTTTTAATATTTTTTAATTCAAGCATAAAATCCTCCTCTTAACTATTATATACTATATTTTAAATTTTTTATTTTATTTTTTCTAAATTAATGCTAAAATCAAATTAAAGGGAGGGAAAATTATGGTTTTATGCTTAAATTATAAAGAACTAAAATTATTTTCTCATCCTACAAATCAAAGATAATGCCGCCTTGGTATTATCTTTTATTATGGAGGAATTATGCAAACAAATAGTGATTATCAAAAAGCAATAATCAAAGCTTTAGAAGAACATGAAAAACTAAATTTCAAACAATTAGAGCGAAAAGTTAATATCGCTACTTATCAAGAAAGAGGAAAATTTCTAAAGGCCTTAACAACTTTAGAAATAAAAGGAGAAATTTACAATTTAAAAAGAGGAACATATACCATTTTCCCAAAAGAAAAATTTCAAGTTGATACTATCGTTAAAGATAATGATGATTTAGTATTAGAACAAAACAAACATCCTATTAATGAGATAAATAAACAAGGCCACTTAGTACTACTTGGTGATATAGTTATTACAACAAAAGAAGAAATACCAAGAATTATTAAAATATTAAGCAGGAACCTATCATCATTTCAAGAGTTTTTACTTAATGCTTTAAAAGAAACTGATTTAACCTATAAACAAATAAAACACCTTTTTCTTGCTAAAGATAGAGAAAAAGTAAGCAACTTAAAAAATTTACTTAACGATCTAGAGTCAAAAGGAAAGATATACCTCAATGGAAATATCTATCAAAGTTGGCCAAATACTCTAACTTTAACTAAATTACAGTTAGATTCTAAAGGCTATCCTTATTTTGACCTTGATGGTAAAAGAATTTATAAAAGTAAAACTGAACTTGAAGGAGCTATCGAAGAAGACCTTATCGCTGTATCTAATAGTACTAAAAAGATTACCAAAATTATTAAACGAAACAATCATGAAATAATTCTAGAGGTTGTAGAAAAAGATGGTATCAAAACCCTTGAACCTATTCTAATTCCCGGTCGTAGCAAAATAAATGTTAGAATTAGCTCTATTGACATGAAAAAATTAAAACTAGGTGATCGAATAACTGCTAATATCTCTTTAGAAAAAACTAATGATAATATTTATGAAGCTGAATATATAAGTACAATTGGTAATATTACTGACAAGGATATAGATATTATTTCTCTCGTCACTAAATATGGCTTTAAAATTAATTTTAGCGAAGCTGCTCTCAATGAAGCTGATCTTCTTCCTAACGAAATAACAGCTAAAGATTTAGTAAATCGTTATGATTTTAGAAACAGATTTAATATTTTTACCATTGACTGTGATAATACAAAAGATATAGATGATGCTGTAAGTATTATGAAAAATGAAAATGGCAATTATATTTTAGGTGTTCACATCGCTCATGTTTCTCATTATGTTAAAAGAGGTAGTATTCTTGATTTAGAAGCCTATGAACGAGGTTTATCTGTTTATCCTGCTAATATGGTCATACCAAACTTACCTAAGAAATTATCCAATGGTATTTGTTCATTAAATCCTAATGAACCAAGACTAACTAGAAGCTGTATCATGGAAATATCTCCAAGTGGAGAGTTATTAAATTATAACTTAGTAAATTCTGTTATCGAATCAAAATTAAAAATGAGTTATTCCAAAGTTAATAAACTCTTAACAGAAAATATTTATGATGCTAGCTATGCTCCTTTTGTTAATGATTTAAAATTACTAGAAGAATTATCTGATATTTTAACTAAAAAAAGACTTGATGAAGGGATGTTAACCTTTGCTGAAACTGAAACATCTTTTATTGAAGATGAAAATGGTAATATTACTGATATTGAAAACAAAAGTAATGGTAAAGCTGGTAAAATAATTGAAAATGCGATGATTTTATACAATCACTGTCAATCAATTTATTTAAATTATATTGTAGGTACATCTATAAATAGAATTCACCAAGCCCCAGATCAAAGAATGTTAACTAATGCCATTAACAAACTAAAAAGTTTAGGTTATAACATTCCTAATCCAAATGGACTTTCTCCTAATGAATTTATTATGCTAACTTTAAATAAATATTATAATACCAATGATTACTCTATTGTATCTAATGTTTTACTACGTTCTATGCCAAGAGCGGCTTATTCCCCATATAAAGAAGGTCACTTTGGTCTTGGTTTAAACTACTACACTCATTCAACCTCTCCAATTAGACGATATCCTGATTTAAAAGCTCAACAAATTATTGACTCTTATCAACAAGGAGCTTTAGATGAAATAGAAGACACCGCTACTTTAGAAGAAATATGTGAACACTGCACTTTAAAAGAACAACAAGCTGACGCTTTAGAACGAGAAATCGAACTAATAAAAATGCTAAACTACGTTGAACGTCATCCAGATAAATGCTATTACGCTTTAGTAACCAATATTGATGAAACAAAGGCTTATCTTAGCACTATAACCAATATTCCAGGATATATGGAGTATCATGATATTCCTAATATTCATTATGTTAGTTCAAGAAAACAACTAAAAAATAACAATGATCAAGTAGTTTTAAAAATAGGCGACTTCGTCCATGTTCAAACAAACTATGCTGACCATAAAGAATTAAGTGTTAACTTTGATATTTTAAAAAATATAACCTTAGAAGAACAAAATCAGAAAGGTTCATCTCTTCTTAACAAAAATAAAGTAAAAAGATATGTAAAAACAGCGCCAACTACCTGACACTGTTTTCTTTTTAACCATTTAAATTCATAAATTCTTGATTTAAAATCTGATATTTATTGTCAACTTTAACTGGTTCTGCTTTTTCCAAAGTATACCAACCTTTTCTAAACATTAACTCATATACCTCTCTTTGTAAAGATGAATAACTATCAAACATCATCTTATACTCTTGATATAAAGTCTCATTACTAGCTTCAGTTAAACTAACTGCATAATTTTTCACTAACATTTTTAAAGTACTAAGTAAACTACTAATATAGTCTTTATCATTTAAAGTAATACCAGTAGGAACTTTAGTCTTTGGATTTTTAATCTCATTATTATTCATTAGAGCCACCTCTTTTCATGATATTTAAAACCTTTGTAATATTACCTTGAATTATATTACTAGATTTACTAAGCATCGCTTTAATCTCTGCATCACTTACAGCATTAATAGCATTACTAGTACTTTTATATGCTCCATAATTCCAATTAAACATATCACTAAGATAATCTAAGTCTTTACAACTAATAATATTAGGTACAACATTATAATTTTCTTGCATTATTTTTCCTCCCAATAATAATATGGACAAAAGAAAAAAAACTATACTTAGCTGTATAATTTTTTTCAAACCTTAATCTAATCATTAACCTCTATTTTCTCTAATAATTTATCTATTATATCAGCATTAACATGATCCTTATTTTTAAGACTACATAAAAGTTTATTAGTATTAGAAGACTGAGGTAACATATAACCTGCTTCTCTCATCATATCTTCTATCATCACTTTATTAGCATGAATTAATGCTTCTAAAAAATTTCTCTCTTCTTCACTTTTAGCTTCCCCTAATAAATTCTTTAAAATTTTAATCTGACTTATCTTGCTATCAGCAAGAGTTAATAGTTCATTTATAACTGCCTGTTCTTTTATTTTTTGTTTAGGATAAACCCTAGGCAACATACTAATTGCTTTTGCAGGACAAGCTGCTGCACAAGCCCCACAACCTATACATTTGTCAAAATCAATCTGTCCTGTCTCATTATCAGTCGCTCCCGTTGGACAGACAAAAAGGCATAGACAATCTTTAGTACAAACATTTAAATCTCTATAAGCATGTCTTACACTTTTTTTCTCCATCTTAACATACCTCCAATATTTTAATACTAGGAACCTTACATACTGGACAAACTTTAGGTGGTGTATCTCCTATATAAACAAATCCACATATATCACAAACCCAGATTTTTGTATTTTTAAGATAGTCAATTCCTTTATCTTTATATGTATTTATAACCACTTTCATAATATTAGTACTCTTACTAGCCCAATTAATAACTCTCTTAGCTCCTCTATCTTCATATTTAGAAAACACTTTATTTGCTCTTTCAAAATTATTAATATCAGTATCTACTTTTTTAAGAACATCATCTAAACTACCTTTCTCATTTTCTTCTTTATTTTCATAGTAAAGAGCTAATTCTCTAAATAAACTGCTCTCTTCTTTTAAATACTGTTTATCACAGCCTCTTGCCAGATTAGAAAGAATAAAAGCTATTTCATAATTAGATAGTTCTCTTAACTCTTCATCAATTAGACTAGAATCAAGATCATCATTTTCTAAAGTTTTCTCTTCACTTTCTTCCTTTATCTCTTCAAAAAGATTTTTAGGTGCTCCACAAAGAGGACATTTCCAGTCATCTGGTAAGTCTTCAAATTTAACTTTTTCCTTCGCCTCATCATAAATATAACCACAAATAGTACAACGATACTTTTTCATTTCTACCTCCTAATAAACTATTCAATTGAAAGAGTTACATGTTCAGATAAAAGATTATTAGATTTTAACCACATACTGAAATAGTTAATTATTTTAAACTTTAACACATTAGACATTTTTGATCCATCAGCATAAGATATACAATCTTTTTTCTTAATATTAGTATTAAACATTATTTTACCCTTTTCATCTAGTTTATATAAAACATTAACCTTTTTATTTTTATAATAAAGTTCAAATCCTTCCAAAGTTTTATAATCTTTAAATTTAATATAAAAGTTATTAGGATTCTGTAAAACCGGTATAATTAACAGAAAATATGTACAAACTACAATTCCTAAAACAGGAAAGAAAATAAACTCAAGATCAAAATTAATAATACCATAAAATATTAACAGAAAAGCAAAAAGTATATCCAAAAGAAAGACTATAATGCAACCAATAATATTGCTAATCCCATATTTAGGTTTAATCTTTCCATTAACAAGAGAAATTCCTATAACCGTTCCTCCAACTGTTTCAATAATTCCCATTTTTATTCCTCCACATCTTATAACCATTTTACTATATTTTTTAAATCATTTCTAGGCCTCATTTTAGGATCTTGATTAGGATAACCTAATAATAAAGCACAACTTAATTCCATGTCTTTAAAGTTAATTAAATCTAAAACCTCACTACTAACCGTAACAATATCACTAATAAATAATGACCCTATTCCTAATTCTGTTGCTCTAAGACACATATTCTCAACACATGCTCCAATCGATAAAGTATCTGCTAGCAACCAGTTATCATCCTTTTCCCGTAAAATTAAAACTAAAACATCTCCTTTATCAATAACATTCCCTGTAAAAGCCACACTCTGATTACAATTAAACTTAATACACTTTAAAGCATAATCTTCACTATTACCATAATTTATCATTAATTTACTAATTTTCTCTTTTACCTCACTAGATGCAACCACAAAAATCCATGGCTGTCTATTTTTAGCAGAAGGAGCAAATCTTCCACAATTCAAAATATCTAAAACATCTTCTTTAGATATCTCTTTATCAATAAATTTTCTTATACTCCTTCTCTTTTCTATCGCTTCTAAAATCTCCATATCTTCCCCTATTATTTATTTTCTTCATCTTTTAATTCTTTTAATTTATGTTTAATATTAAACACTAATTCCATTGGTGCCTCCATTTTATTTAATAAAAGTAAAGCATCCTGCAACTTAGTCTTATAAGATACATTCTTTTCAATTTTTTCTATTTCTTCAGCAAAATTAAAGCTATTACTAGGATTATCATTCACAAAATCTCTTATATATTGTTCCATATCTCTTAAAACATATAAATTAAGTTCATATGTATCAAACTCTTTAACCCCTAAATAACCACTAATCATATACCGATATTGATCTTCTATTGTCATATTACACCTTCCCTACTTACATAATGAATACTCCCCGCAGCAAGCTACGGGGTATCTTCCCAAAGCGATGTTATTTTTGCTGTTGAAATTTCAAATATAACTGCTTGTATTCCGCATCTTGTTTACCTTGATTTTTTACATATTCTTTTATT
>DVIS01000009.1 GCA_018711135.1 Candidatus Onthousia faecavium | reverse complement strand
TCTTAAAGCCATTATTCTTCTGATAATCTAGAAAATGGTTATAAATCAATCTAACACAACCAAAAGTGTTTATGAATTAATACCTTTTGATTAGCTGTTGGATATAGCCTAAACTTATATGCTTTATATGATTTCATTTTAATATCTCCCCTGATGTAGTCAACTCAACATACAGAACAATAGTTTGTCAATAACTTTTTGATTTTTTAAACGCACTTTCCTTATAGATAAAAAAGGACATCCTTATGATAGCGCAAGTATGGAAAGCTTTAATGCCATATTAAAGAAAGAAGAAACAAATGTTAATAGCTATAAAACATTTGATGAAGCTAAAATGGCAATGTTTGAATTTATTGAAGGTTGGTATAATAATGCAATAATACATTCTATGTTAGGATATATTACTCCTAACCAAAAGTACAACAACTATATTGTAACTTTAGCAGTATAAGTATTTAATTTTATGTATTGAATTCTATTACAAATAGAGAAATTAAAAAAATTTAAATACTAATTAATAATTTGTCCATAAAGAAATGTCTAAAAACTTGACATAAGTCAAAAAAAACTCGATAATACCGAGTTTAGCAATATCATGATTGATGATAAAAAACAATTGAATTACATATTGAATTTCCATATTACTATTTATAAAGAAAAATAGGGCTCTATCCTAAAATAGACCCCTTACAAAAATGATTTAACATTTTTTCCTTGCATAGATAATATATCATAAAGAAATATCTATGTCAAACTATTGCATCTTTATTTCTATAATTTTTTCCAATTATTTTATCAAAATAATTATAGATAGATTTTAATAGTTCATTATTATTATAATACTCTTTATTTAATATTATACGTTCATAAAATAATTTTGTGAGATCATGATTAATATTCTGTTTCACGCCTTCACTACTAACAATAATATTAAATAAATACAAAGTATAGGTGATTTGTCTGATTCGGGAATTTGCAAGTTTTGTCTTTCTATTTTCCTTACCAATCCCACATTCTTTTAGGTAATTAGTGATTAATGTATCTGGTTTATATGGGTTGTCTTTTTTATCAAGTTCTGATAGAACACAAGAATTATGAGCAACAGCATTTCTTAATTTATTTACTTCTCTTAGAATAAATATGTATTTATTATCTTCTAAATTATATGTGGTTGTATAAAAATCAAAGAAATTAATGAGTTCTCCGAATGTAATGATTTCCAAAAATTCCCATATTGGAATATTTTCAATTTTTTCATCTTTATCTAAATCATATTTTGAAAAAATCTTTTGGTAGTAATCACTACTAACTTTTTTTCTAATACTGTCGTGAACTCTTCTAGGAAATTTTTCGTCATAAAAATCCTTCTCTAAATATAAATTTACTATATTATATCCATCTTCTTCAGCTATATCTTCTATACTGTTTAACATTCTTATTTTTAGGTAATGTTCTATGTCGATAATCATCTTAAATAAAACTAATCTCGTTCTATAATCAATAATTGATAAATCTTTTAAATATGCAAAATCTAAATCTATGTACTTACCAGTAAGTTCACCACAAGGATATTTTGCAAAGTTATTTTTGTATGATGTAACATTATAATAATTATTATTTTCTCTTAAATATTTTTCTGCATCATATTCATTGCATCTTTCAAATTTTATATTCTTTTCTTTTAAATATGGTACTAATTCAGATATTTTCATCATAGGTCGTAAAGATGGTTGTTTATTTTCTATCATGTGATCACTCCTAATATTCATGAGTATAACGCAAACACATTCATACTACTATACAACTATGTATAAACATGTTGTAATAGACTGCTTTTCGACTCTTTCTGTTTATGGCGATTGGCGTCATCTTTTAAAGATATAAGATAAAAATTGCCTCCTTGTGTTGTATGTTAACTCTGGTTGAGGAGGATTGCAAGAGGTTTTGCGCAAAAATATATATGTTTGATTAAATTCAATATCAATTTATGTAAACTATTTTTATATTTGGCAAGGAAACTCTATAACAAAGCTAAATAACGACTCACTATTATTAATTCTAATTATATTTGTCTTAAAATTATATTCATGTTTTTCTAAAATTTCTTTCACCATACTAAGTCAAATTCCCGTACCTTTTGAAACTGTATTTTTTCCATGATAACCACGTTCAAACAATTTTTCATACTCTGCAGTCTCTATTAAATGGCTTTTATTAGTCATTTTAAATATAGTTTTATCATCTGTTTCTTCAAATTTTATATTAATATCACCATTGTGTAGTGAATATTTTATTGTATTTTCCATCAATATAAACATTAGATAATCTTCACTTTTGATAATTTTTTCATTACTTTTTATTTTATTTGCACTATCAAATTCTTCTTTGGTTTATGCACATAATATTACACGAATATTATAATCTGGAAAATTTTCAATAAATTTATTATACGCCACAATACATTGCTTTGTTGATACTGCAGCAGGATTTGCTAAATGACCTCCATAAATGCCTGCACTAATTAAAGGAAAAGCAATACTATGAAGATTATTATAATTCATTAATAATAATGAATTATAATAGGCATCAAACAATTTATTAAGAGCATTAGGAGTATAGCTAAAATTAGGACCAACAGCATGGATTATATATTTGGCATTCTTGATATCAAACGCAGGAGTAAGTACAGCATCACCATCTTTTAACGGCGTTTTAATTTTTCTACATACTTCATTCAAATTAGAATATCCTGCCTTTTTATAGATAACACCACATATTCCGCCACCTGATATTAAATTTCTATTCGCAGCGTTCACTATAACATCAGCATTTTGCTCAACACATGAGCAGTTTCTTATCTCAAATATACTATTCATGGTTTACCTCCAATTCACTTATTCTTTGTTTTAACCTTGTATATGCAATTTTTTCTTGTTGTAATGTTTTAGACATTTTTATATATTCTATTGTATATATAAATTCTTTAAATAAAAAGCTCCCATATTCAGTTTCTTTACCAGCAGGTCTATATTTGGCATTCTTAAAGACTTTATATAACTCTTCATAATATAAAATTTTATAATGTTTTCCACCATTTTTATTTTTTTCTTCTTCAGTTATTGAACTATAGTGTGGCTCTAAAATATAGAAATATTTATCTTTTTTCTCATACTCATTTTTTATATACTTTTCATACATTACTAATTGATTACCATTAATACCTGAATCTATTTTATTTTCAATAACAATTACGTTATTATCCCCTTCAAGTAATAAATCAATATTTTCTTTTTCTCTAATGATTTTAAAATTATCATCTACATTTATTTTCAAAAATTCTTTCACAAATTTATTAAGTAACTTTTTATCCCTGTTAAAAAAATATGCTATTTGATTAGACGTTGAATTTTCCAACTTGGTTCTATCACTTATTAATGAAAAACATAACTCTTCTTCATAGTTATCCCAATTTTCAATATCGTTATTTTCAATTAAATATTTATTTATAATTTCATCTAAAAACTTAACATCCTTTTCCCTTGAATATGCTCTACTATGTTGAGGATTACAGGTTAATTTAACAATAATAATATCTTTACTTTCATTTACAATTTCAGGCGTGTTCTCACTTACTAAAAACAAAACTCTTTTTTTTGGTTTATAAAAGCTTGATGCCTTGAAAGTACATAAATGACTACGATTATCATTATTATTTTGTTTAAAAATTTTTCTTAAGGAAAACTTTTTATATTTTAACTCATTTTTTTCTTCTTTATTATTTCTTTTATAACCAATATCATCTTTTGATACCTTTGATACGGCAGTTAACTCGTAATATCTTTTATTTTTGTAAACAATTCCCATTATATGAAATACATATTCTGTATATTTTGCGGATTGTTCAGATCTTTCTCCATATGGATTTACATAAATATATCTGCTATTATCATCCATTTTTATAAAATTAATAATTTCATGTCCCAGATTATAGTCTAGAAAAGAACCTGTAAATATTTTGTTCAAAATATATTTATAATTAATTTTGTTATCTGTTAAGTTATTTTTATTTTCCATTTCTATCACCAAATTTCATTTATTATTATAACATGATTTCAGCACTTTCTAAAACATTCGTTAGTATATTTTTATGTCCTTGATTTTTTGAATTTTTAAGAATTTTATGCACATTTTCGAGAAGTCATTTTAAACAAGATAACTGTGTCTGACAAACAACATCGCCAGTGGCGAGTTTGACCGTATTATAAGGATTTTAGAGAATTATATTCGTCCGACAAAGTCTTAATTGTCTGACTTTTGTCTAACAGAATTTCTATTAAATTTGATAGTCTTTAAATTTACACATGGCTTTGAGTCTTTCTTTTTGTTCACTTAAACTAAATCCTTCCCGAGCTTGATCCTCGGTACTAACTCTTAAATATACCCCAGCAATTTTATTATCTATAATCATTCCTCCTTCTCTTGCTTTGGTAAAAATTTTCTATAATATCATTATCTACAGTTCAAATGTCTATTTCAAGAACAAAATTGTTCTTTTTCGTCCTTTTTTGAACATCTTCGTTTTTTTAGTTTTTGACATTTCTAATTATTTTTTCTAATTCTTGTAACGATATTTTATTTGTAATGTTATTTTTACTAATATACATAATTTCATTCTTACCAAAGATTAGATATGTATCACCATCTATTTCCAACTTATAAGGCTCAATGTAAGTAATATTGGTCTTTGGTATGATGATAATACTACCTTCCACTAATTTTAGTTTCTGACCGTAAAACTTACCTAGGTTGTTTATCTTTCTTTGTAATTCTTTACTTATTTCTAACTTTTCTTTAATTACCAAATATTACCAATTCCTTTCTAACAAACAAAAAATCGACTCATAAGAATCGATTTCTATCTTGAAGTCTTTCGACTTTTTATCCATCTGGGGCGGCGTATGAGGATCGAACTCATGCATACTGGTGCCACAAACCAGCGTGTTAACCACTTCACCAACGCCGCCATCTCAAATACATATATAATTATAAACTTAAAATTATAAAGACGCAACCTTTTTTTAAACTAAAATTGCAATAATTTAGAAAAAATTCCATATTTTTCCAATTTTGTCATCAAAATACAAAAAAAGTAAATATAACATATCAAAATTATATTTACTTTTAATTTTTACTAAACATTAACCTCTACCAACACATTATGCATAATCGCATCAATATAGGTCATCTTATTACTCATTAACTCATTCTTAATGATCTCAAAATTCTTTCTTATATTTCTAACTAACTCTTGCATACTTGGTAAAAGGCGTGATTTTTTAGATAACTCGTTAATAACTGTCTCTAAATTCATTAATTTGGCATATTTACCAAAATTTTCATTTTTTATAAATGTATTGTACAAATTAATAAACGAAACTATATCAATATTATTAAATCTTTTATCTTCGATAAGTTTTAAGGTTGTACATAAGTTATTTGTACTAACTGCTATATCCAATATTGTCTTTCCTTCATTGTTTCTAATATTAGG
Organism: Candidatus Onthousia faecavium; assembly: GCA_018711135.1. Classification (GTDB taxonomy): domain Bacteria; phylum Bacillota_I; class Bacilli_A; order RF39; family UBA660; genus Onthousia; species Onthousia faecavium. Next base: position 24,362 of record DVIS01000009.1, on the reverse strand, counting down.
AGTAAACAACCTATTTCTTTTTAATTTTTTTATAAGAGAAGCTACATGAATATAATCTTTACCTGCTACTAAATGGGCAAGAGTATTACCATCTTTATTCTGATAGTTTATATCATAATCATTGTTATTAATATATTTTTCGACAACATCATATTGTTTCGCTCTAACTAATCGCATTAAAACAGTATTGCCATCACTATCTAAAGTCATTAAACTAACTATTTTCTTATGCAATAGCTTATCAACTAGTTCAATATGTCCTTCCTTGATCAATTCGAAAATCAGGGATGGTTCTTCCTCACAAGCTCTAATTGCTTGATTTTCATCGTAAAACATTTAAAACACCTCTTCTTTTTACGTGAGGTCTTTATTATACCATAAACATCACGCTTTGTCAATTTTACTACCATTAGTAGCATGAACAGAGATGGTTATTTTATACATTTTACAGTAAATTAATCTTTAAAAATCAAGCTATAAATAACTTATTTCTTAGGAGTTATAACTTTTTTACCACCCATATAAGGTCTTAAAACTTCTGGTATAACAACACTACCATCTTTTTGATAATTATTTTCAATAACAGCAATTAAACCTCGAGGAGAAGCAACGACAGTATTATTTATTGTATGGACAAAGTAAGTCCCATTTTCTCCTTTAGTTCTAATACCTAATCTTCTTGCTTGAGCATCACCTAAGGTTGAACAGCTACCTACTTCAAAATATTTCTTTTGTCTAGGGCTCCATGCCTCAACATCACATGATTTTACTTTTAAATCTGCTAAATCACCACTACAGCATTCCAATTGTCTTACAGGTACATTCATATTTCTAAAAACCTCAACAGTATAACGCCACATTTTTTCATACCAATCCATAGAGTCTTCTGGTTTACAAAGTACAATCATCTCTTCTTTTTCAAATTGATGAACTCTATATAAACCTCTTTCTTCTAAACCATGGCTTCCACCTTCTTTTCTAAAACAAGGTGAGTATGAGGTTAAAGTAATTGGTAACTCTTCTTCTTTAATAATTTGCTCTTTAAATCTACCGATCATAGAATGTTCACTAGTTCCAATTAAATATAGATCTTCCCCCTCAATTTTGTACATCATTGCTTCCATCTCTGGGAATGACATAACTCCAGTTACAACATTACTCCTAATCATGAAAGGAGGAATACAAAAAGTAAAACCTTTATCAATCATATAATCTCTAGCATAAGAAAGCATCGCTTCATGGAGTCTAGCAATATCACCAGTTAAATAATAAAAACCTTCTCCTGATGTTCTGCCGGCCGCTTCTTTATCCATTCCATTTAATGCCAAAATAATATCAGCATGATATGGAATCTCATAATCAGGAACTCTTGGTTCTCCAAATCTCTCTATTTCAACATTTTCACTATCATCTTTACCAATAGGTACAGACTCATCCATAATGTTTGGAATTACAAGCATTTTTTCTCTTAACTCATCGCTTAAATTTTTCTCTTCTTCTTCAATCTTAACTAATTTATCATTAATAACTTTAACTTCATTCTTCTTTTCTTCAGCTTCTTCTTTTTTCTTATCCCTCATTAAACTACCAATAAGAGCACTTGTATCATTACGTTTTTTTCTTAATGTATCTCCTTCTTGTTTTAATTCTCTTATTTTTGCATCTAATTCTATTACCCTATCCACCAAAGGTAATTTTTCATCTTGAAATTTCTTCTTAATATTTTCTTTTACAATATCACTATTCTCTCTTACAAATTTAATATCTAACATACTTTCTCCTTTCCATAGTCGATAAAAATAAAAAGGACAACACCATTAAGGAGCGAATACTCGCGGTGCCATCCTTATTATTACTTAATTTAGATAACGGTAATACCCGGATATAAAATCATCTAAAGAGGAGATAGTTAAGTCTTTTTCATTGTTTCCACCAACCACAATGTCTCTGTTAAAAAGATTATTAACATTATCTCTTGTCATCGACTTATTTATATTATAGGCATTATTTTAATATTTTACAAGTACTATTTTGTTTCAATAATTAATTTTATAGCTGTTTTTTCTTCTCCGTCAATTGCTATATCCGTAAAAGCAGGAATGCAAACAATATTTTTACCAGCTGGTGCTAAGAATCCTCTTGCAATAGCAACGGCTTTAATAGCTTGATTTAAGGCTCCTGCTCCTACAGCTTGAATTTCTACTGTTCCATTAGCTCTAAAAACATTTGCTAAGGCTCCAGCTACTGAATTTGGGTTAGATTTTGATGAAACTTTTAGTGTTTCCATAATTTTATCATCCTTTCTTTTCTAAACTATTCTATGTGTTAAATACCTAAGAAAGAACAAAAAAAAGAGTAAATTGTTACTCTTTAAAATAAGCTTTCAATTTCTTCTTCACCTGATGGAACTGCACTATTAGGAACACTAACTGTAGAATTTACAGTAGGATTAATCTCACTAGGTTCTGGAGTTACCTTACTATCAGCTATAGGGGTTATGCTAGGAACTGCTGCTTCTTTTGGAGTTATTTCTACATTACTAACTGTACTATTACTTATATTGCTATTAGCATTAGCAATTGGAATATTTTGAGTGTTTTCAAGGGGATTAGCACCACCATATATTGGTCGATGTTGATTATTATCTACTGCAATATTTGGAATAACTGAACTAACTCCGCCATAAATTGGTTTAGATTCTTCTACTTTAGGAGGAACTGCTCCAACAATGGATACTGGTTCACTTTGTGATACTAAAGTAGCACTAGAAGCGATTGACTCAACAGTAGGAGTTATAGTATTTTCCTTATTTAGTTCCGTATTCATATTTATAGGTTTACTCTCTTCTATAATTTGCGTCTGTGGTTCAATGCTAGGTATAACTTGTGTTTCTACCGCATTACTATTAGTTATATTATTATCATTAGCAGGACTAACGGTATTACTAGGATTAACATTTGGATTAACTGTATGACTAATATTACTAGGATTATTATTCATATTAGTATTTGTATCAATACTAGGCATAACTACATTAGGAGTTGCCATATCTGGCATTACAGGAGTAGGTTCAAGCTTAGGCTGTGTACTAACACTAGGATTAGCTTTAGCCTCTACTACTGTTGGTGTAACATCAGGCGTTACAGGATTTATTCCACTAACAGAAGCAGTTACAGTTGGTCCTGCTGTTGCAACCGGAATATTAACATTAGGTGTAGCCATTACATCAGAATTTTCACCTGCTTTATTTGTTTCTTCCTCTTTATTAGTTTTATCTTTCTTTTTACCTTTAGACCCCGTAGCTATAAATATTATCAAGGCAATTAATAAAAGTAATACACCGCCTGTAATTAACATCCCTGGAATCGATGTAAAAAAGCTTAAATCAAAACTGGCTAATATCATATTTCCATCTCCCTTATCATCTACTATAAAAATCATAACAAAAAAATGTTGAAAAAGCAAACTTTTTTTCTTATCTCTATCTAATTATGTAAACCTAAATTATTAAATATCATATTTTATACTAAATTTATGAAGCAAAAATTCTAATACTAATTCAACATTTCATTTAATCATATTCAAAATATTGTCTATTATTATTCCTATGCACTAATAACTTTTCTTTTCACATCACAATCTTCTTTAACAGGAATATCTAAAACAACATAATCCCTATTGCAAAGATTTAAAAACTTAAAAACATTTTCTCCTGTTAAAAATAAACTCATTCCATTGTATAAAGGATGAAACGCAAGAAGTGAAGAGTTAAATAAATCACTATCTAAAATTAAGTTAACCTCTTTTTCTTTATCGTAAATTAAGTTGAAAATTGATACATTTCCAGGCGCAGTATTTAATAATTTCTGCATTTTTTCTTCTTTTACGAATTCAAGTTTACTAGTCTTATACTGTTCTTTTAATCCTTTTAAATCAACTTGTTTCTCTGAAGGGACAACTACAAGAAAGGTTCTTTTCTCTCCTTTTCTTTCTTGTAATAGTAAGTTTTTACATATACAGTAATCATCTCCAATATAATATTTATAATGTTCATAGTAATAACTAGACTCATCACATCCTAAAACCTCTTTATGTTTTATACACCATTCATAATGAACATCATGCTTTTCCAAATAATCACAAAATGTCCGTCCCTTAATAATTTTTTTCATTTTTTCTTCCATCTTATTTCGCACCTTTCTAAAAATAATAAAAGACTAGTCAATTTCCCAAATGTATGGGACGAAACTAGTCTTTTACCTTCCGCGGTACCACCCAATTTATCATAAGTATTATGATCACTTTTATAGATTCCATCAAACCTTGTAACTGATAACGGCATACATTCCCGACTTAGTCTACTCGAATATTTCTTTCGGTAAGCAACTCTAAAGTGTTCTTTCGATAGATTTTATCTTTCTAGCTTCCACCCTCCTAGATTCGCTTTAGAAAAAATTCTATTTACTTTTCTTCGTCACTGTTTTTAACATAATATCTTATATTTAATTATATGTCTTCTTTAAAAGAAGATACTAAAATATTAGCATTATTATTTTTGAAAGTCAATTAATCGGGCAACATTTTTAAAATAGCCCTCATTTGGGATTAAAGAAAAAGTAAGTTTTTCTTTCGCCGTTGGATGTGTAAACTCAAGTTTATAAGCATATAGAGCAATGGGAAACTTACCTTTTTTACCATATTTTTCATCACCTAATAATGGATGATGGTGATAACTAAACTGTACTCTAATTTGATGATGGCGCCCTGTTTCTAAATTTATTTCCACTAAAGAATTGCCATCAATTACTGTTAACAACTGATAAGTAAGTCTTGCTAATTTTCCCGCTTCTTTAGTTCCTATTTCACTGCGATACTCTACTCTTTTTAAATAATCTTGATAATATCCCCTATTTTCAACTATACCTTCGCAAATAGCTAAATAGGTCTTAGAAAACTCTTTCTTTCTGATTTCTTCAGAAAGTCTTCCGGCTGCTTTAGAGGTCTTAGCAAAAACCATAATTCCCCCAACGTTTTTATCTAACCTATGGACAAGACCTAAATAAACATTACCTGGCTTATGATATTTATCTTTTAAATATTTCTTCAAAATTGTCAACATATCAGGCGTATTAGTTCCATCACTCTGACTTAAAACTCCTACTTTTTTCTCAACAACCAACAAATGATTATCTTCATACAAAATATTAATCATAACTTTCCCATCTTCCACAAATACCACAAGGTAAGATTAAATCATTATCTTTAATTTTTATTCCTATTTCATCAGCAGTAACTATTCCCTGATATTTTTTAGCAACTGTAGTTTTCAAAAGATTAGCTAAAACTGTCTGTGATAAACCTGTCGTATAAGAATTAATAATGAAAAATAAGGGATTATCACTCAATATCTCTAAACAAAGATTAACTAAAAGTCCTAAATCTTTTTCAATGTCCCAAACCTCCCCATTTGCACCTCGTCCATAACTAGGAGGATCCATAACAATCGCATCATATTTATTACCACGCCGTATTTCTCTTTTTACAAATTTCACGACATCATCAACTAAATATCTTATCGGTTTATCTTGAAGCGAAGAAGACTTTACATTTTCTTTACACAACTCCACCATTCCTTTAGATGAATCAACATGAGTTACATGAGCACCCGCAAAAAGACAAGCAACAGAAGCACAACCTGTATAACCAAAAAGATTTAAAACCTTGATCTCTCTTTTTGTTTTACTTATCTTATCAATCATATAATCCCAATTAGCCGCTTGTTCAGGAAAAACACCTGTATGTTTAAAGCCCATTTGTTTAATATTAAATGTCAAATTTCTATAGTTAATAGTCCAACTAGCAGGAATTTTCTTTAGATTTTCCCAATGTCCTCCCCCTTTATTAGACCGATAATATATAGCATCTATTTTATCCTTATATTTTTCTTTTAAACACCCATTATCCCAAATAATAGAAGGATCAGGTCTTAATAAAATATATTTACCAAATCTCTCTAATTTCTCACCACAAGAAGCATCAAGTAATTCATAATCTTGCCAATTATTAGAAACTAACATCAAACCACACTCCTTAGAAATACTTAAATTACATTATGATTATATCATCTCTAGTGAATTAGCAAAAGCTTAAAGCTTAATATTTATAAAAGTGTTTCTCTTTTTAACGGTAATAATTTAAGTAGAGAAACAAATCTGTTTCTTCATGAAAGGAGGTCTCCATGGTTGAATTTTTAAACTTTATTTTTTACTGTATTTTTGAATATTTTGATTATTTAACAAGATAATCTTAAAAAGATGTTAGTAATCTCTTAACATCTTTTATTCTGTTAATTTACTATCTCCAGTACTATAATCTATCGTAATACCTTCTTGAACATTATAAACAAAAACATTAAATTCTAAACCTACCCCCTCATCTTCAACAGATTTCGCTTCAATCTGAACACCACTAGCCAGCATATTATCACCTTCAAAAATTGGTGTCACCCGATATAGAACATGATTACCAGTCTCTTCAACATAATCAGCAACAGAGTTTTCAAAATCTAACATTCCTTCTGTATTCATACTTCTAGTACAAGTAATTAAATTTTTAGGATTAGCATTTTCTCCCGTTAACTGATAACCAATCAAGTGACATCTGTTATAAAGATATTTACCACTTACAATATCATATTTTACCGTATGCCATCCTGAAGGTTTAATCATCCCAATACTTTCTCTTTCTTCTGTTGGCATCGTCTCTTTACCAACTCTAGCCATTGCAACCCCACATCTTCCTAAAGAGTCTAAATCACTGTATTTTTCACCAGTAAAAGCCATATCCTCTTCACTAAAGTTAGTTTTATTATCATTAATAACTACATAACTTTCTCCATTATATTCTGGTATAGCATCTAATTCATAGGAAACAACTGGCTCATCTTTTATACTATCAACATAACTTGAAATATCATCTTGATAATATACTACTACATAAGTTAAAAGAATAACTCCTAACAAGGCAACAGAAGATTTAATAAGTCTTTTCTTTTTTCTTTTATACCGTGCCATCAAACCACCTCTTTATTTATAGATTCTGCTTATATTTTAATCCATCTTCCATATTAATCTTAGTAGGAACTATATATGTTGCACCTACTTTATGACTTATTAAATTAGTTATAACCTTCATTGCTCTAGAACCATCAAACCACAATGGATTATCACTATTATTTCTAATTCTATCTAAAGATGTAACTAAAGCATCATGATCATACTCATCACTTACATCACGTAACAACATATATTTTTGATTATCATCTTTATATAAAGTGTTATTTATTAGTTCATATCTAGCATTATTATACCAATATAAATGATCTCCTCCTGCTAAAATTAAAAGGTCTGCTTTTATATCAATATCGCCAATTAATGAATCGACATAATTATAAACCTCATCAAAAGTACAAGTTGGTATGTCATCTTTTAAACTTGGAAATTTCTTTGTAATATCAACAACTCCAAAATCATAATACTTTTTAAAGATTATCTCTTTATTATTAACAAAGATAAGCTCAATTGAACCACCTCCACCAATAAAGATACAAATATTACCCTTATAATCTATGTTGTTATAACATCCTAAAGCCGTAAAATATGCTTCTTCTTCCTGAGTTACAACCTTTATTTTCAAATTATATTTATTAATAAGGATTTTATTTACATAAGCTAACTCTGCTTCTGTTATATTTCTAAAAATACTGCAACCATATACCTGAATATTATCAGTATACTTTTTGGTCTCATCAATAACTGTAAAGAGTTTTTCTAAATCAGCTTCATCTATCTTATTTTCACGAGCATAATTTTTCTTAAATTCAATTGTCTTATTACCTTCATATATCAGCTTATCGTTTTCATAAACATGAGTTTTTGTATTATTACTACCTATTTCAATAATTGCAATCTTCTTATCTTCCATAATCTACCTCCATTTTTATTTTAGCACACATTTTAAAAAAAATAATCTATCAGACTAAGAAACAAAAATAACAATTAATACTGGTCTTTATCTAGTTAATTTTAACCCTAATTGTATACCATCTTCAATTGAATCTAAAGGTATAGAAACTCTATTTTTACAATTTATTAAAATATTACTATCCCGTTCTATTTCATTTTTATAATATGTAATTTGTTTAAACTCATCTTTTATTAAATCTACATAGGTATTAAAATCTATAGAAATTAACTTTCTTGCTGCTGTAAGATGCATTCTTTTTAAAGTATTTTCAATATTATGTATTTCATAATCATATTCTTTTTCTAAGATAAAATCTCCCCCACCAATTTTACAAGAAGCCAATCCTAAATGTTCCTCATGATTATATAGTATAAGGAGATTAGCTACCATAGCTTTACAAATTATATAAGCATCTTCACTACTATATTCAGAAAAATGATAAGTTGGCTCTGGAATATAGGAACCATAGCTATTATCATAAGAAGCAATACATCTAGCTTGATAAAGATACGGGGTTAAGTATGATTCTTTAGAATCATGAGAAAAATAAGTAATTGGACAAACTACCAATTCTGGATTTTGTTGAGCTAACTTTTTCAAATTCTCATATTCTCTTCTTACTACACCAAACTCAGTATTAGGTTGTCCTACTAAAAGGGTTCTTTTATAACCATTATCATCTATAACATACACTAATTCTGTATCCCCATAATTAATAAAATTTATTTGTGCTTTAGGATCAAAAAAATTAGGATTATTGTTAATCAACCAACAAAAGAAATCTTCTGTTTTTAAAAACTCATTACTACGGCTTTGATTATCATTTACAAAGTGATAGATAAAACCATTATCAGGAATACCTAAGTTTAAAGAAGTATCCAGTTTAAGAATGGAGTCAAGCCAATCTTCAACAATCTTTTCTTCAAAATCACTTTTCATAATCTATCATCCTCCTAAGTGCAATAACATATCCAAGAATAAATATAATATAGTATATACTAAGCTTTTATTAAGTTCTTCTTTAGTTTTAACATAGCTTTCAGCAACTTTTCCGCAGCATTTTTAAACTTTTCTATTATTTTAATTTTTAATAAGCCAATCTTTAATATCTATTATTTAAATACCATCATATGCATATATATTATGATGTGTTCTAACAATTAGTATTTTTGGATATGCATCTCTTATTTTGATAATGGTTCAACTTTTTTTCTAAAAGTTTTGAGTTACCAGCACGACGAACACCAGTGATAACTTTTATGTCCAGTGTGTTCATTGTATTTATTAATTTCTCTAAATAATAAGTCATTTTATTAGCTTCAGAATTATTCCTCCGATGACATTATAACACAGCGTTTCCCAAAAATGTTTTTTTGATTTTAGAAAATAGAAAAACAATTTTTTTAGTACAAAATTTTCAAGTTAAAACCTTTAAATCACTATATATTTTGACAAAGTATCAAAATATATAAATAAAATGTAGAACCATTAATTCTACATCTTAAAATATATAATAAAGCTCAAAAGTTCGAGCAATTTTTTTCTGGTGCCATTGAGGAAGTTATCTCCAACTTTTACCAAAAGTAGCAGTAATATAATACTAATTTTGTATATAATTAGGCTTTAAAATCTTAGACTGTCCTTTTTCTAAAATTTGACTTTTTAAAAGTATTCCTAATTCTTCCCAAGAATCAATATTATTGGAATCAAATAAATTATTAATTTGAGATTTTAAAAGAGATATTGCCATATCAATTTCAGAAGAATAATCTAATGCTGATGCTGAATAGCTTTTTCTTGGAATACCAAATTCTAAAAAACAGTCACGCAAATCAATAGTATTTGATAAAAAAGCTTCATTTGAATGTCTAATAATATATTTTTTTTCGTCTGTATCAGGACAGTAATAAACATATTCGTACCGATAATCGCTTCTATCATCGGGCATTGCTAAAGATTCATCTATTTGAAAAAGCAGTATTGGAATTTCTGATTTTTTTTCTTGGTTATACTGTTCTTCTAATATCTTTAATTCATTTCCTTTCTCTATTATTTGTGATTTTTTCTGTTTAATTTCTTTGTCTAATTCTTGTATTTTAATTATTTTTTCATTTCTATCCACAAACTAAACCTCCCTTAATTTGTATATTTTAATACAATATTGCTTTAATAATTTTAGATTTAATATTAAGAAATTTAAGTATGTTTTTAATTTATTTTTCTAACACCTCATATATTACAAGTCGATTAGTTCGACTAATTTCCCTATGGTGCCTTTAGTGGGTAGATACCGAACCCATAGAAAATCATTTCCGCCACCTCAAGTACAACTAAATTATACTGTATTATTCTTAATATTGGAACAAATTTTAAACAAAAATATAACATTATTTTAATTGTTTTTTTCTAATTTTTTTAACAAAATCCTCTTGACCTAATACATTCGTAAACAGTCCAACTACTTCTATCATTTCTCTTTGAAAATAAATGTTTCTAGGGTTACTATTTTGATTTTCCAAAACTATTTTTTTTAATTCGCATATAGGTACTATCTCTAGTTTAAAACCATCTTTTTTTTCTTTTTCAGTCAATTTTTGCGATTGTAATTCAACTGGTTTACATTGGGCAATAAAATAATAAGTTCTTATCAAACGATTTGCCTTCGTTCCATCTCTTTTTACGTAATTTTTTTGAAAAAAGTCTAATTGAGTTAAAAAAGTTAAATCACCAGTTTCATAGGATGTTCCAGTTTCCTCTTGTAATTCCCTAATAATAGATTCAGCTATATTCTCGTCATCATCTATACTTCCACCAGGAAATAAAAAGATGCCGCCATAATTTGCAACTAGCACTCTATTCTCGTTATCTACCAAAATTGCTCTCACCTTTGAATTAAATTCGTTTACTTCATCAAGTTGTAAGTTTTCATCATTTAATATTAAGTTCATTGCATATCCTTACCTTTATAAAACAAATTAACCGAACCTTGAAAGGTTCGGATGTATACTTTCTGGTGCCTGTGGTGGGACTCGAACCCACACGTTATTGCTAACACTGGATTTTGAGTCCAGCGCGTCTACCAATTCCGCCACACAGGCATAACTAGATTATAGCATAGTTTTCTATAATCTGTATATATTAAATTTGCTCTTTGTACTTAGATTGATATAAATCAACATCTTCTTCTACTGTTTCCTCTTGTAAAAAATCTCGCATATCTGGTAAATCATTTATAGACGATAAACCAAAATAATCAAGGAATTCACTAGTAGTCTCGTATAAAATTGGCCTTCCAGGTAAAGGACTACGCCCACTTTCTTTAATTAAACCTTTCGCTACTAACTTTCTAATAATATGATTATTAGAAATTCCCCTTAGATTATCAACACTAGCACGTGTAATTGGTTGATTATATGCAATAATAGCAAGAGTTTCTAAAGCTGCTTGACTTAATGTATTATTATCATCTGTTGTTAATAGTTTTTGATAATACTTATTATGCTCCTTCTTCGTTGTTAATTTTAATTTATCCCCTAAAAAATCTATTCTAATACCACGTTCTTCACTTTGATAATCAGTTTGTAACTCTCTAATCAAATCTTTTGTCTCTTCTTTAGAAATCTCTAAAATTCTACTTATTTCCTCTAAATCAAGACCATCATCACCAACTACAAATAAAAGTCCTTCTATAACTGCTTTTAAATTCACTATATCACCTCACAGACAATATCACTAAACAATTCATCCTGACATATTTTAAGTTCTCCATGTCTTGCCATATCAAGAACAGCTAAAAAAGTCGCTACTATATATTCTCTCGTAGTTACAGGAAAGAGTTTAAAGAAACTTACTCTCTTTTCTTTTTTCAAGATATTTCTTATCTCTAACTTTCTCGATGACACTGTTATCTCTTTCATCGTAACTTTTGTAGAAAGAGGCTTCTCTTCACTTTTTCTCATTAAAAACTTTTTAAAAGCATCAACTAATAAATCAATAGATCCTTCTCCTTTCAAAGAAACCTCATCACTTAAATAGTTATTAATATTTTCTGGTAACTTTGTATGTATCTCTTGTCTTTTACTTTCTCCATCTTTTAACGCCTTAGTTATTTCTTTATAAGCTTGATACTCTAAAAGTCTAGCGACTAACTCTTCCCGTGGATCCTCTTCTTCTTTTTCTTCCTCAACTTTAGGTCTAGGTAAAAGCATACGTGCTTTTATTAATGTTAATTCACTAGCCATTACTAAATAACTAGAAGCTATATCAAGATTTTGTTCTTTCATTTTATGAATATAATCCAAGTATTGTTTAGTGATACTTTCTATCTCAATATCAAAAATATCCATTTTATTTTCTTTTATCAGATGAAGGAGCAAATCTAATGGTCCTTCAAACACCTCTAATTTTAAATCCATAGTAAGCCCCTTACCTTTCTCTAGTTAATTATAGCAATTATAAAGCTTTTTTTCAAATTATTTAGCGTTTATAATACAATTAAGATATTTATTAAAAAAAATTCTAATCTAAGAAATTGCTAAAAAGATAAAACGATTATATAATATTCTTAATATTCAAGAGGTGATATTAATGAAAAGATTTACAATGAAAGATGAAAAATTTATTTGTGAACATTGTGGTAAAAAAGTGTTGCCATTAAAATACACAGCAAGAGACCATTGCCCTTATTGTCTTTACTCTAAACATGTTGATATTATGCCTGGTGATAGATTAAATAATTGCCAAGGACTTTTAAAACCAATAGGAATTGAGAAATTTAGAGATACTTACAAAATAATTTACAAATGTGAAAAATGCAAAGAAATACATAAAAACATCATGGCTAAAGATGATGATATGGATATGATAATTGAGATAAGTAAGATGTAATTTTTTAAAAAAGAGAATTTTGACAAAAGTTAATATTTATGATACTATGAATACGTAAAGAAAAATTACATATTATAAAAAAGGGAATACCTAGTTTGCTCTGTTAGGTACTATCCCATAAAACATTTTATGTTAATAGTACCACTCTAAGGAGTAGGTACTAATTTTATTATAATGAAATAAATCAGAATAATAATAAGGACAATGATTAAAGAAAGAAACTTTTCTATTTTTCTCATATCCATCTCCCCTTTCACAAATAATAAAATTATAAGTTAGAAAGGGATAGTACCTAAACAACTAGATATTCCGTTGATAATGTAACATATATACATAAATAAATCATCGAACAAGATATAATTTTATCAGTTTGTTAACCTATATTAAAAATTGATAAAATATATCTTTTAATATCTTCTTTTTTACATCAATCATCTATCTATTTTATATCTCCTCTAAATGATGTATCACTCCACTAAATGTCATTTCAGAATTTCAGTATTTCAGAATTTCAACACTTATAAGCTTTACCTTTTCCATTTTGACATATTTATAAACATAGCATATTGCCTACTATCATTCATTACTTTACAATTTTTTAAACAATTAAATTATTCTTACATAAAATAGTATTGGTGATAATTAATGAATAAAATTGACTATGAATTTTATAGTTTAATAAAAAAATTAGAATTAATGAGTAAAGAAGAGATATTTTTAAATATTAAAAATCGCTATCTAGCTTTAAACGAAGAATTACGTAATAATATTGAAACATTTCTTAACAGTTTTTCTTTTTGGGGAAAATTAGAATATCTTAATAATGATTTTACAGAAATAAAGAATGTCACTGAATTTCTTAATAACAATTTAACTGATTTAGTCATTCTTTATCAAAATTTAAAAGATTATAAATCCAAAAAAATACTACTTGCCATTTTAAGAAACTATTATTACTATGATTTTACTATGTTACATGAGGTTATGGATACTTGTTATAAACACTACTTTGATCTAGATCTTGTCAAAACTACTAAAGATACTGTTTATGTAGATGTTGGTAGCTATATAGGTGATAGTATTGATGACTTTTTAGATAGTTATATGGAAGAGTATAAAAAAATCTATTGTTATGAGGTTACTGATACATCTATCGCTACTTTAAAAGATAAATTTGTTTTCAATAAAGATATTATTATAAAACCTAAAGCTTTATATGATAAAAAAACTACTTTAACCCTTAATACCAGTAATGTAGATAATTCTGCTAATATCGTTACTGAAACAGCAGGTAATATTGAAGCCGTTAGTCTAGATCTAGATATAAAAGAAAAAATAGATATTATTAAAATGGATATAGAAGGAGCTGAAGAAAAAGCTTTAGAAGGAGCTAAAGAACATATTAAAAATGATAGTCCTACTCTTTTAATCTCTATATATCATGGTTTTGAAGATTTAATTAAATTACCTAAATTAATAAAAAATATAAACAAAAACTATGACTTTTACTTAAGATACTATGGTGGTAATATCTTTCCTACTGAGATTGTTTTAATTGCAAAGAAAAAGAAGAGAAATTAATAATTATTTTTCTTCTTTTTAGCCTTTATATTCACCACCATTAACATGAATGACTTGACCAGTTGTATAAGATGCATCATCACTTGCTAAATACACATAAATTGCAGCTATTTCATAAGGTTGTCCTGCTCTTTTCATAGGTCCTGAAGAACCAAAAGAAGGAATATCACTTGCCTTCCTACTAGCAGGCTGTAATGGTGTCCAAAAAGGACCTGGAGCAACAGCATTTACTCGTATATTCTTACTAGCTAAATTAGTAGCAAGACTTCTAGTAAAACCAACAATTGCGCCTTTACTAGTTACATAATCAATCAAATCACCTTCACCATTAAAAGTAGTAATTGAGGTAGTATTAATAATACTAGCATTACTCTTCATATAAGGTAAAACTGCTTTAGTTAAATAAAACATAGAATAAATATTAGATTTCATTGTATAATCAAATTGACCATTAGATATATCCATTAACCTATTTGCAAAATATTGTACTCCAGCATTATTAACTAAAACATCAATTTTTCCATAATAATCTAAAGTCTGTTCAACAATATATTTAGAAAACTCTGGATTTTTTAAATCACCATTTAAAAGAAGAACCTCTCCTCCTAACTTTTCAATATAAGCTTTTGTATCTTTAGCATCTTTATGCTCATTATAATAAACTAAAACTAGTTTAGCACCCTCTTTGGCATAATAAACAGCTACAGCACGTCCAATTCCTGAATCTCCACCCGTTATAATTGCTACTTTATCTTTTAATTTACCACTACCTTTATAATTAATATTATCAAAAATAGGTAACGGTCGCATTAAATACTCCATTCCAGGTTGCATATTTTGATGTTGCTCTTTAAAATAAAGAGGATAATTATAACAAGACTCTCCTATTCCATATGGCTTTAAAAAATTATTATTCATATCTTCACCTAATTAATATTATGAAAATATCTAACAACATATACAAAAACTGCTAGTTAAAAACTAACAGTTTTCATCACAAATAATAGTAGCATCTATTCCTTTTAAAGCATTATCTAAGTTATCTAAAGCGGTAATAATCGCTTTTTTATTTTTACCACTTTTAACAAAATTAATAGCTGCTTCTACTTTAGGTCCCATACTACCTTTAGCAAATTCTCCTTGTTCTAAATATTTTGTTGCTAAAGAAACAGGAATTTTTCCTAATTTTTTCGCATCAGGTTTTCCATAATTTAACTCTGCTTGCTTAATATTAGTTAAAATTATCAATATATCAGCAGCAAGTTCTTGCGCCATTAAGGAACTAGCTAGATCTTTATCAATAACAGCATTAGCACCTTTCGCTTCATTTTGTTTATAAATAGGAATACCTCCCCCACCACAAGCGATAACAATATGACCATTATTAACTAAATCACGAATCGTCTCTATCTCAACAATCTCTAATGGTTTAGGACTTGCTACTACTTTACGGTATCCTCTACCTGCATCTTCAAGATAAATTTCACCAGTTTCTTTCATTAATTCTTTAGCCATTTTTTCACTATAGAAAGGTCCTACTGGTTTCGTAGGATTCTTAAATGAAGGGTCCTGTTTATCTACAACAACTTGTGTTACAATAGTAATAATTTTCTTTTCTATTCCTTCATCCTCTAATATATCTCTAAGTCCTTTTTGTAAATGATAACCAATGTAACCTTGACTCATCGCCGTACATTCTGGAAAAGGCATATAGGGAATATCTTCATTTTCATAAGAATCTTCAAAAGCTAGATTAATTACTCCGACCTGAGGGCCATTACCATGACTAATGATAACATCATCATTGTTTTTTATAAGAGAAACTATATTCTTAACTGCCTTTTTAATTAAAGCTTGCTGTTCTTTAGGATTATTTCCTAAAGCATTTCCTCCTAAAGCAATGACATATTTACTCATCTACTACTTTTACCTTTGGTACTTGTTGTGTAATACAATGAATATTTCCCCCACCTAGTAAAATCTCTCTAGCATAAATTGGTTCTATCTTACGATCTGGATATAATTTTTGAAGGGTTTCAATCGCTAATTGATCATGAGGATCTCCAAATACTGGTAAAGCGATAAAGCCATTTCCTGTGTAGTAATTAACATATGAAGCTGCTAGGCGATCTCCTTCTTCTCGAGGAAGAGTACCTTCAACAGAGTCAACTCCTTCACTTTCTTCTTTCGTAATTAAAATTGGCGTTGGTGTTAATAGTTTATGGATAACTAACTTTCTACCTTTCGCATCAGTTTCATTACTTAAATATTGATAAGCATCATGGCTTCTTTGATATTGCGGATCAGTGGGATCATCTGTCCAAGCTAAAACAACCTCTCCTGGTTTAACAAAGTTACACATATTATCAACATGTCCATTTGTTTCGTCATTATAAATTCCTTCTTTAAGCCATAAAACTTTTTCACAACCTAAATAATCACATAATTTTTTTTCGATTTCTTCTTTTGTCATTTCCGGATTGCGACCTTTAGATAAAAGGCACTCTTCTGTTACCATAACCGTACCTTCTCCATCAACGTGAATTGACCCACCTTCTAAGACAAAGTCATTTAAACGGTAACTGTCGACTTGTTCTAACTCACACATTTTTTGGGCTACTTTATCATCTTGATCCCATGGAAAATAAAGGCCATCAACTAAGCCACCCCAAGAGTTAAATTTCCAGTCTACACCACGCATTTCACCTTTATCATTAACAACAAAAGTAGCACCACAATCTCTAATCCAAGAATCATTATTACTCATCTCTACTACTTTAACATAAGGAGCAAGTTCCGTCCTAGCATTAGAAAACTGCTCTTTACTTACACAAACTGTAACTTTCTCATATTTACCAATTGTATTAGCAACCTCCACAAAAACTTTCTGAGCAGGTTTACCTCCTAAACGCCAATTATCAGGACGTTCAGGCCAAATAATATAAGTACCACTATGCTCTTCAAATTCTCCAGGCATTCTAAAGCCATCTTCTTTAGGAATTGTATTTAATCTTTTCATTTTCTCTCCTTCTTTCTATCTATAAGTAAGAATCTGGCCCAAAGATCTTTGAGCCAGGTTATCTATCTTGCTTCTTTACTAATCATACGATATACAAGTATTTCTTCAACAATAAAGGAAATTAAGACACCAATAATTAGTGGCGCATTTGCCATCATTGAATCCCATGTAAAGTCTATGAATAAAGTAAAGATAACACCCAATATTAATAATACTAAAGGAACATAAGTCATT
Organism: Candidatus Onthousia faecavium; assembly: GCA_018711135.1. Taxonomy (GTDB): domain Bacteria; phylum Bacillota_I; class Bacilli_A; order RF39; family UBA660; genus Onthousia; species Onthousia faecavium. Next base: position 6,616 of record DVIS01000009.1, on the reverse strand, counting down.
AAATGTAAGACAAAGTTATTACCAGGAACCTTATATTCTCTTTTCGTTTTATCTGTTTTTCTTAATTTTAAGAAAGCTGGGAATAATGGTATATAACTAATTAGTAAAGTTACTAAACTAAATGAGAAGAATGTCCAGAATAAGTTACTAGCTTCTTCTGATATTAAACCAAAGATAACACCGAGAATTACAACAACACTAGCAACTATACCATTAATGATAGATGCCATGTAAGGTACACCTTCTTTATTAGTTTTAGAAAATACTTTAGGAAAACCATTATCATCAGCACAATATTTAGCTACAGAATTAACACCAAATGACCAAGAAACAATATTAGCAACCATAGTATAAATAAACATTAAACCTACTACAATAACTATAATTCTCACAAGATCAGCATTAACTCCTAAAGTTGTAAGTAAAATAGCAAAACTATCAGTAATACCAGCAGATTCAGCTTCGGTAATTGGCATAGCAATATTAATACCTGTAGCTGGTAAAATATAGAATAAAGCCATTAAAGCTCCTCCAACAATTAAAGCCTTAGGAATTTCTTTTTTAGGATTATCCATATCATCTGCATAAGTAGCAATAACCTCAAATCCTAAGAAATTAAAGATTATAACTGAAATAAAGGAAAGTCCTGCTAAATCTAGACTTGGGAATAAATCAGCAACACTTTGAACTGGATTAGCACTTTGACCTGTTTTTATAAATACATAAATACCTAAAAGTCCTAAACCTACCATAAATAGAATTTTGAAAAAAGTTCCAATATTAACTAACCATTTATTTTCCCCAATTCTAAAGCATCCTAGAACACTAACTAACCATGTATAAGCTAGTTGTAAAACCAATAACCAAAATATATTTAATTCAATACTAAATATACCTACAATAACATCTGTAACCGCAACGGCTAAAGAAGCAATCCATAAAGGAAAGTTAATCCAGTAGTTCCAGGCTACTCTTGTGGCCCATTTTTTGCCAAAAGCTTTCTTTACCCAGTCATACATTCCACCTTCACTTGGAAAAGTACTACCAAGTTCTGCTGTAATTAAACCATAAGGTAAGCAAAAAGCAATAATTAAAAATATCCACCAAAAATACTGCGAATTACCGATCGCTGCTGTTGGAGCAACTGATTCGGCAACTAATGTAATACATACTGTCGCTAAGACAGCATCTAACAACCTAAATTTTTTCTTTTTCTTTTCCATAATTAATTACTCCCTAAATTTTTCTTACAAATTTCAATAGTCTCCTTTTCTTTTCCCATAAAGTAAACTAATAAAGCTCTCATAGCTGTTAATCTATTTTCAGCTTGGTCAATAACAATGGAGTATTCTGAATCAATAACCTCATCAGTCACCTCTTCACCACGTGTTGCTGGTAAACAGTGCATAAACTTAACATCTTTACTAGCTTTTTTTATCATGTCCATATCTACTTGATATTTTGGATAAAAAATACCTTTTCTCTCTTCTTCTGAAAGTTCTGCTTCGTATAATCCATACCAAACATCAGTGTAAATAAAGTCGGCATCTTTAAGGGCTTCTTCTTCATCTTCTGTAATTAAGAAAGTTCCTCCTGAAACCTCACAATTACGTCTAGCAATTTCTCTAAAGTGCTCATTTAATTGGAACCCTTTAGGTCCATACTGTACGAAATGTCCCCCCATCTTTGTAATCATCATCATTAAGGAAGCACAAACTTGGGTTGCATCACCAACAAAGACAACTTTTAGATCTTCTAGTTTTTTACCCTCTGGAAGATGTTCATAAATAGTTGTAATGTCTCCCATTTCTTGCGTTGGATGATTGTAATCACTCATTCCATTAATTACAGGAACAGAAGCCCATTTTGCTAAATTCGTAATACTTTCATGTTTTTGAACGCGGGCCATTAAGATATCAACTAAGCGTGATAAGACCATAGCTGTATCTTTTAAGCTTTCATGCTTTCCTAATTGAATTTGTCCAGGTGCCAAATACTGTGCATGTCCACCTAATTGTGTCATAGCAGTTTCAAAAGAAACTCTAGTTCGTGTTGATGCTTGTTCAAAGATCATTCCTAAAGATTTATGATATAACACATTTAAAGGATAACCTTTTTTGATATTTTCTTTAATGATAAGTCCTAAATGCATAATATCAAGTAATTCCTCTTTAGAAAAATCTTCCGTATCAACAAAATTTTTCTTATCTTTCATCTTTACCTCCTATCTTCTATAACATAACATAAACAAGGATAAAGTTCAATTAACTAACTTAAATTATTTGATTAAAGCCCATAATTTGTCATATTTGTCTATGTTACTACCTATATTTTGAACCATTTCTGCCTGTTTTATTATATAATCTGGAATATTTGCGGCTTTATTATTCAAATATTCATTACTTAAAAGTCTTTCTGTCTTTTCATTTACGTTAATATAGGGATACTCTTCTATTATCTGTTTCATCACCTCAGGTCTTAATATATAATCTATAAATTTATAAGCATTATCTTTATGTTTAGCTCCTTTAACAATCGCATAATTATCTATACTTAAAGCTCCATTTTCTTTAGGAAATATTATTTCTATATTAGGATTTTCTTGTAATGCCAAAGCCGCTTCTGCATTCCACATCACTCCTATATCAACCTCATTAGTAATTAACAAGGTTTTAGGACTATCACTATCATAAGCTTTAATATTTTTCTTTAAATCTAAAAGAAACTCCTCCGCTTTTTTTAATTCTGAATCATTAGTAGTATTCATACTATACCCTAAAGCCTGATTAGCCATTCCAATAACAATTCTTTGATCATCAAGAAGAACAATATTATTTTTATAATTAGGATTTAATAAGTCATTATATGAAGTAATATTATCTTTAATATGCTCTCGATTAACCGCAATTACTGTTGTTGTCGCTAAAAATGGTAAAGAGTAAGTATTATTTTTATCATAGTCTAAATTTAAGTATTCTTTTTTTAGATTATTAATGTTTTTAAGTTTACTCTTATCAAGCGGTTCTAATAAATCTCTATTTATCATAAGCTCAATCATATAATCACTAGGAAAAATTAAATCATAGGTTCCTTCTTTTGCTGAACTAATCTTAGCAAGCAACTCTTCATTAGAAGAATAAGTACTGTAATTAACAATAATACCTGTTTCTTCTTCAAAATCTTCAATAATACTATCAGGAATATAACTAGACCAGTTTAAGACATTCAAGGTATCTTCTCCTCTCTTACCACAACCTGTAATTCCAAGTAATAAAAGGAAACAAATAATTATTTTTTTCATCTTACCACCTCTTTTTTCAAGGATCGCATCTGTTTAAGTGTAAATAGTAAAATAATTGTAAATGTAACTACCAAAATAATTGTTGAAAGAGCATTAACCTCAGGCGTAATTCCTGTTTTAATCATAGAGTATATTTTTAATGGCAATGTATTACTAGAAGGTCCCGCCGTAAAATAACTTATCACAACATCATCAAGAGATAAAGTAAAAGCTAGCATCGCTCCTGAGGTAATACCTGGAATCAATGATGGCAAAATAATATGACGAAAAGTTTCAAAACTATTAGCTCCTAAATCTTTAGAAGCATCATATAAATTAGGATTAAGATCATCAAGAACCGTCTTAACACTAATAATAACAAAAGGAATAGAAAAAGCAATATGACTTAATATTAATGTCATCATACCTAAATCTAGTTTTAATAAGGTATAAACCGACAATAAAGATATACCTAAGACTATTTCAGGAATAACAATTGGAATATATAAAAGTTTCATAATAAAGCCTTTTCCTTTAAAATTATAACGATTAAGAGCATAAGCAGAAATTGTTCCAATAATTGTTGAAATAAAAGTACTAGTAACCGCTACTATAATAGTATTAAAGAAAGCTTCTAATAAACTCCGATTAGAAAAAAGAGTTTGATACCATTTTAAAGTAAAGCCTTCAAACGTAATATTCATCTTTGAGGTATTAAAAGAAAAGACAACTAAAATGATAATTGGTAAATACAAAAAAGCATATACTAAGATAATAAAAATATTTTTTAAGATTCTCTTCTTCATTAGAAACCTCCTAAATCATCCATTTTTCCGCCCGTTTTCTTATAGAGTTTAACTAAGACAAAAGTAATAATTAATAAGGTTATCGAAATAGCCGCTCCAAAAGGCCAATTACGAGCGGTTAGGAATTGGTTTTTAATTAAGTTACCTAAAAGCATTAACTTACCACCACCCAATAAGTCAGCGATAAAGAAATAACCAATACATGGGATAAAGACCATTAATGAACCATTAAATAAGCCTGGAATGGTAGAAGGGACAATAACTTTAAAGAACGTAGCCATACTACCAGCTCCTAAATCTTTTGAAGCTTCTATAAGACGATTATCTATTTTAGATATTGAACTATACAAAGGTAAAATCATAAATGGTAATAACGTATAAACCATCCCAATAATAATACCTAAATTGTTATACATTAACGATAATGGATTATCAATAATATTAAGATTTAAAAGTATAGTATTAATTACTCCTTCTTTTCTTAATAAAACTATCCATCCATAAGTTCTAATAAGAGAATTAGTTAAAAATGGTAAAATTACAAGAGCCATTAATAGTGTTTGTGTTTTTTTCTTTTTTTGACTTATAAACAGACAGAAAGGATAAGCAATTAAGATACAAATTAAAGTAGTAACAAGAGCAATTAAAAATGATTGAACAAAGACTTTAATATAGACAATATCAAAGATTTTAAGATAATTACCTAAATTAAAGACATTTATAACTCCCCCATAGGAATCACTTTTTAAAAAACTTAAGATAAAAATATATATTAATGGTAATAGTATTAGAACTAAAGCATAAACAATAACAGGAATAGTAATTATTTTCTTAAATAATTTATCCTTCATTATCTTTCTCCTTTTATTATAACCATATCTTCAAAAGAAAAATGTACTTTTAACATATCTTTATCTTTTAGTAATTCATATTTATCCTTTGGAAGAAGAATCTTAAGTTCTTTATTGGTTTCCATTTTAGCAATAACAGTATAGTAAGCGCCATCATAGATTGAACTTTTTATTTTTATATTATAGGTATTATAGTCTTTATCTTTAGTAACTAGTTTAATATTCTCTGGTCTAATGACAATTGTAACTTTATCATTCTCTTTAAAGTTATCATTATTAATTACAATTTTAAAGTCAGCATTAATAAGTACCTCTGCTAATGTATCTTTAACATTTAATATTTTTCCACTAAATATATTAGCATCACCAATAAAATCAGCAGCAAATTTTGTTTTAGGATGCTCATACAAGTCTTTAGGAGTTGTTAATTCAACTATTTTACCATTATGCATAAGCATAATTCTATTACTAAGAGATAAAGCTTCACTTTGATCATGAGTAACATAAATAAAGGTTATCCCTAATTTCTGCTGTAATTCTTTTAATTCAATGCGCATTTGCTTTTTTAACTTTTTATCTAAAGCCGATAGTGGTTCATCAAGTAACAAAACTTTAGGATTATTAATAAGAGCTCGAGCAATCGCTACTCGTTGTTGTTCTCCTCCTGATAATTCACTAGGTTTTCTCTTCTCATAACCCGTAAGTTTAACAAGTCCGAGCATTTCTTTAACTTTTTTCGCTATTTCCTCTTTAGGGACCTTTTTCATCTTTAAACCAAATGCAATATTATCATAGACATTCATATGTGGAAAAAGAGCATAACTTTGAAAGATAGTATTAATTTCTCTATCTTTCGCTTCCACCCCTGTCATATCTTTTCCATCAAGATATATCTTACCACTAGTCGCATCTTCTAACCCTGAAATCATTCTTAAAATAGTTGTCTTCCCACAACCACTAGGTCCTAAAAATGTTAATATTTCTCCTTCATATATTTCTAAATTTAAATTTTTAATAATATTTTTATCACCATAACTTTTCTTAATGTTTTCTAATTTAATAATAACTTTTTCCATAAAGAAAGCTCCTTTTATTATTCTTTTGTAAATCTTAACAAATATCCATTTGGATCTTGAATTAAAAACTCCTCGTCTATATATATATTACCCGCTACCTCATATTTACTTTTCATAATATCTTTAAATAAGGGATATTTATTCTTTTTTATATTATTATAAACAGTATAAAAATCTTTAATTTCCATACTAATATTTATACCTCTTCCAAAAGGATATTCCAAAGTTCCCGTATTCCAATGGTCATTTATTTCTTCTATCATAATTTGATTTTCCTCTAATTCTAAAAAACAGAATTTATCTTCTTTTCGTTCATAACCAATTTTAAAGCCTATATTTAAATAAAACTCTTTACTTTTATCTATATTAGTTACACTTAACTCTGGTATTAATTTATTAAATCTCATACACTCCTCCTATTATTTATAATTATAGCTTATTTGCCGAAAAAAAACCACTAATTAATTAGCAGTTCAGCTTTAAGGAGTAAAATTTTTTCGCAATCGAATATCTAAGAATATTTGATATAATAAATAAAAGGTAGTTGATTGTATGACAAGAAAAGAAAAAAGAGAATTAAGAAAAGATAAATCTTTAGTATGT
>DVIS01000008.1 GCA_018711135.1 Candidatus Onthousia faecavium | reverse complement strand
AGGTTACGGGTTCGATTCCTGTTTTCGGCACCATTTTATTATGTCGGAGAGATAGCGAAGTGGCTAAACGCGACAGACTGTAAATCTGTTCCTTCGGGTTCGATGGTTCGAATCCATCTCTCTCCACCACTTAAGTTTTGCCTCGTAGCCAAGTGGTAAGGCATCAGACTTTGACTCTGACATGCGTTAGTTCGAATCTAACCGAGGCAGCCATTTATTTATCTAATGATCCGCTAGCTCAGTCGGTAGAGCATTTGACTTTTAATCAAAGGGTCATGAGTTCGAATCTCATGCGGGTCACCATTAATTGTGCCTGAGTGGCGGAATTGGTAGACGCACAGGACTTAAAATCCTGCGAAGGTCATACTTCGTGCCGGTTCAAGTCCGGCCTTAGGCACCATTATGTTTGGAGGAATACCCAAGTCTGGTTGAAGGGACCGGTCTTGAAAACCGGGAGGTCGCGCGAGCGGCGCAGGGGTTCGAATCCCTTTTCCTCCGCCATTAAATTTTATATCGCGGGATGGAGCAGCTGGTAGCTCGTCGGGCTCATAACCCGAAGGTCAGAGGTTCAAATCCTCTTCCCGCAACCATGGTTCCGTGGTGCAGCTGGTTAACACGTCTGCCTGTCACGCAGAAGATCGCGGGTTCGAGCCCCGTCGGAACCGCCATTTTTTTTGGCTTCATAGCTCAGTCGGTAGAGCAAAGGACTGAAAATCCTTGTGTCGCTGGTTCGATTCCCGCTGGAGCCACCAGTTAGGTTTTAACCCTTGTTTTGTAAGGGTTTTCTTATTTAATTTTAGGTACTAATTATGTCTTATTATAAAAAACGCTACTAAACTTATTATTGCTTAATAGCGTTTTTTTTATTCACAAACAGCTCCGATGGCTTCATAGACAGATTTTATATCTGATAATTTTATTTTCCCATCTTTAATTAGCTGTCCATTGGCAGAATCAATTTCTAGTAATTTATCAGTGTCAATTTTTTCATAGTTAATGTCCACAGTAGAGGTTAATTTATCTCCATCAATACTAACATCATACTCATAGTAGTCAATTCCTTTATATGGACTATAAATACTTTCTATCTGTTCTTGATAAGCATCTAAAACCTCATTGCTATCTGTTTCTATAGTTTCCACACTTTTAACCCGTGTTACATAATCACCTTGATAAATAACTGTATATTTCAATCCAGTTTTAATTCCATTTTGATTCATTGTTCTTGTACAAGTCATAGTTTGAACACCATTATTACCACAGGCTGTTAAAAAGATAACAGAAACTATAAATACTGCCAAATATTTAATTTTCTTTTTCATAATTTTCCTCCTAATAATAATTTATCATTATTTTCATAATTATGCTACATCTTTCGACAAAATAGGGATATTTAATTTGTTAAAATGATTTTGGTGATAATATGACAAAGAACTTTTTTATAACAATGTTAGTAGCCGTATTTCTAGGAGCCATTTTAGGTAACTTTCTTTTTGCAAAATATAAGTTGGAAGATCAAGTTGTTTTAAAAGAGGTTAATAGTATTTACTTTATAACTGAGGGGACTTATAGTAGCAAAGAGCAAGCAACAACTGCTACTAAAGATATTGACGTCAAGTTGATTGTCAAAGAAGATGCTAATTATGTTGTTTATCTTGCTATTACTGAAAATGAAGATAACTTAAAAAGACTAGAAGAACTATTTAAAGAAAAAGGTCTTAAAATCTCTACAAAAAAAATGAGTATTGATAATAAAGAATTTTTAGCCACATTAGAACAAATGGATCTTCTAATCAAGAAAACTGAAACGACTGAAGAAATAATGGCTGTTAATGAGGTGGTTTTAGCTAATTATGAAGAATTTGTGTTGAATTAAATTTATCTTTTTAGGTTAATATATAATTAGGGGGGAAAGAAAAAATGAAAATAAAAGAAATACCGGAGAATGAACGACCACGGGAAAAATTAATAAGAAAAGGTGTTGAGAGTCTTTCTACAAGTGAACTATTAGCAATTATTTTACAAGGTGGAGTAAAAAACATCAACGCAAATGAACTTGCCTTTCAATTATTAAAAGAGGTTGGAACCATAAAAAACTTTTTAGATGTTTCCTTCTTAGAATTAACAAAGATAAAAGGTATTGGTTCTGTTAAAGCAAGTAAGATTTTAGCAAGTATTGAATTGGGTAGAAGAATATTTTTAGGTGAAGAGAATACTAAAATAAAATTGCAGACACCCTTAGAAATATATGAATACAGTAGATATTTCTTTTATTATTTAAAACAAGAATGTTTTTACTGTCTTTTTTTAGATAGTAAGAAAAATTTATTGTCATATAAACTGCTTTTTAAAGGTACTATGACCAAAAGTAGCGTTCATCCACGAGAAATATTTAAAGAAGCTTATAAAGTTAATGCTAGTTTTATTGTCTGTCTTCATAATCATCCTTCAGGAGAGCTAAAGCCAAGTAACAAAGATATTGAATTTACTAGTTATCTTGTGAGATTAGGAATCATTCACGGGGTCTTAATATATGACCATTTAATTGTTAGTGACAATGGTTACTTTAGTTTTCTGAAAAATAATTTATTAGATAATTGAAATGAAATTAAGTTTTCGTTATACTAATAAAAGAAAGGAAATAACATTATGTATAGAAAGCATAGAAAAAAGAAAAAAATAATTATTATTCTAATAGCCATCTTTTTATCTTTCTTTATTCTCTTTTACTCACTTTCTTCTAATCGCCAATTAACTATTGTTGAAAGTATTTTAAAAGATGGAGCCATGTTAGTATTAAAAGGTGTTATGTTACCATTCACCTCTTTAAATGCTGATAAAGATGTTAACCAAACTGAAAGTTATCTAATTCAAAAAAATCTTAATGTTCATCTAGAAGAAGAAATTGAACAATTAAAAGAGACACTTTCCTTAAATCAAACATTAACTGGTTATGATGTTGTGAATGCCACAGTAATTACTAGAAATAAAGCTTATTGGTATCAGACACTTACTATAGATAAAGGTAGTAAGGATGGCCTAAGAAAAAATATGGTTGTTATCACAAAAAATGGTTTAATTGGTAAACTTCAAAAAGTTACAGCATATTCAAGTGAGGTTAAACTAATTACTGCTAATGATGTTAATAATAAAGTTTCTGTTTCTATTGCTACAACGACAGGTGAAACTACAGCGCTATTAAGTGGGTATGATAAAGAGAATAATTTAGTTCTGATAAGTGGTGTTGATAGCCTTGTTGATATTCAAGAAGGAGATATAGTTACCACTAGTGGCTTAGGAGGAATGTTTCCAAGAGGAATATATATAGGTGAGGTTAAGACTATAACAAATGATAAGTATGGTCTAAGTAAAACCTTAGGTGTTTCTACTAATCAAAATTTTAACAATATCCATTATGTAACTGTTTTAAAGGAGGAAAAAAATTGACTACGCCGATAATTATTATTGTCATCTCCTTCTTTTTAGATGGTATTTTAAGTAATTTTCTTGATTACATGTTAAATGATTTAAGCCTATTTACTCCTTATTTTACACTTATTAGTTTAATTGCTATTTATCCATTTTTCATAAAAGAGAATAACAAATACTATATTCTTGCTGCTATTTTAGGTTTTTTATATGATCTTTTTTATACCAATCTTTTCTTAACTAATGCTATTTTTTTCTTTCTGATTAGTTATTTTGTGAGTATTATTGAACGGAAAATCGAACTTAATCTAATTACTAATTTACTTCTTTTAGCCTTCATGCTCATGATATATCATTTAATCTTTGCTCTAACCTTATTTATTTTTAATGTCGTGCCTATAAATATCACTAATATTATCTATTTAATAAGCCATAGTTTAATATTAAATCTTATTTATGGTGAAATATTATTTTTACTATGTAAATATTTACCGAAAAGAAGACATCTCAACTAAGTCTTCTTTTTCTTTTTGAATCATATATTTAAATAGGTGAAAGATATGATTGAATCAAAGTTTTATAATAAGAAAAGAAACAATAATTCAGTTTCTAACAATATTCTTAAAAATATAATTAGAACTTTTATTACCAAATGTTTAATCACCATTATTATAACTCTCGTTCTCTTAATAATATTTAAAGTAGATAGGGATTTTAAATCTTCTTTTAATAAATATGTTTATAATACGAGTTTACCGTTCACAGATTTTAAAGATTTATATGATAGTTTTTTCAAAGGGACCACAACAACAAATCAAGAAAATAATAGTATTGATGTATTTACAGAAAAACTAAGTTATAGTAATGCCAGTCTTTACAAAGATGGCGTTAAACTTACTGTTAGTAGCAATTATTTAGTTCCTGCTTTAGAAAGCGGTATTGTCGTTTTTATTGGGGAAAAAGATGATTATGGTAAAACTGTAATTGTCCAACAGATGAATGGTATAGATGTTTTTTATGGTAATATAAGTAGTAATGTAAACATTTATGACTATGTTGAAAAAGGCTCTTTAATAGGAGAAAGTATTGATGATAAATTATATTTAGTCTTCCAAAAAGAAGGTAAGAATGTCAACTATAAAGAGTATCTTAAATAAAACTCATATTCACCCCAGCTGTTATTTTCTTCTCCTTTTAAGTGTTTTTTCTGCTAACTTTTTCATTGTGATATTAATTATTTCTTTATTATTTATCCATGAACTAGGTCACTTTATAACAGCCCATATCTTAGGATTCGAAACAATTAGTATAACCTTTTATCCTTTTGGGGGCGTTTCAAAGTTCTTTCATGATCTTAATTGTCCTATAAAACATGAATTGCTTGTTCTTCTTATGGGTCCAATCTTCCAAACTTTATTTTACCTTTTTTTAACCACCTTAAACTGTATTTCTTCTTACTTGGATATCTTAAAGTCTATTCACTACAGTATTTTATTTTTTAATTTATTACCAATTTATCCTCTAGATGGGGGGAGAATTTTTCAATGCCTAAGTTGCTATTTTATCTCTTACAATGCAAGCTTTAAATTCATCTATTTGCTTTCTAGCTTTTTTATTATTCTATTTTTAATCATCTTTTATTTAAATCCTACCTTAAATCTCTTATTAATCATAATTCTTTTAATTATTAAATTATGTAAAGAACATAAGAACATTAAATATTACTTTGAACGTTTTATCTTAGAACGCTATCTTCATAGATATAATTTTAAAAAGAGTACTATTGTTACTAAGGTAGAAGATTTTAAGCGAGATTATTGTCATTTAATCAAAGTTAATAATAAATATTTTGAAGAACAAGAATTTTTAAATTTAAAATATAAAAAGATGCTATAATTATTATAAGGAGTGATGATAAAAATGTTAAGTATTGAATATAAAGATAATTTATCTAAAGAGCTAAAAGAAAAAATAGATCAAGAATTTTCTAAATACGCACTAGACAATAGTCTTGAGAGTAATTATAAATCATTTAATTTTATAGCAAAAGAAGATGATAAGATTGTAGGCATTATAACTGGTCATTGTTGTTATAAGGAAATTCATATAAGTGATCTTATTATCACGAAAAATTATCGCCATAAACGTTTAGGCACTAAATTAATAAATACTGTTGAAACTTATTATAAAAATAAAGACTTTGAAAACATAAATGTAACAACTTATCAATTTCAAGCTCCAGTTTTTTACGAAAAATGTGGTTTTAAAATTGAATTTGTTAGAGAAAATAAAGAAAATCCAAAATTAAATAAATATTTTTTAGTTAAATATTTTAAATAGCTCCAAAAAAGATAAATTAATTATAATTAATATAAAATTAAAAAGATAAAGATAATGTTAGTTAATAAAGTTAAAGAAGATTACAAAGTAAAAATATTAAATACTTTATAACTCATGAAGGTTTCCACCTTAACAATGTTTCTAAACAAATATGTAAAAGTGCTACTTGGTTATAAAAAAGAGCTCTTAAAAGCCCTTAGATATAGCTAGATTAATTTCTAGCTATTTTTATATTTTCTTTTTTAATTGTAATAATTTATTAACAGTCATAGTTGGAGTATAATCACTAGGTAAAGGTATATTGTTAGGATTAAACCAGCAAGTATCTATCCCATTATTCATTCCACCTAATATATCAGTTGTTAATGAATCACCAATTAATAACATTTTAGATCTATCTTTATTCTGTGTTTTATCACATAGAAAATTAAAAAACTCTGGCATTGGTTTTGAATATCCAACCTCTTCTGAAGAAACAACTGAAGAAATACATGACTTTAAATTTGCTTTCTCTAATTTATTATGTGCAGCTTCCATTGGCCCATTTGTCGCTATAAAAAGCTCATAGTTTTCCTTTAATTCGTGTAGTAGTTTACTAGCATCCGTAATTTCTACAATATTAACTCCTAACAAACTACAATATAAATCATTTAACTCAATAGCCTTTTTAAAATTTAAATTCAAAGACTCAAAAAACATCATAAATCTATTAGCTCTTAAATAAGTTATCCTATCTTCTACTGTTTTTACATAATCAGGAATTACCATTTTTCCACTTTCCCATGTATGCCAATATAAATTATCAAACTTTTTCCAAGCTTCAAATATCTTCTCATCATATTCTATTCCTAGTTCCTTTATCATTATTGAAAACGCATATTTAATTGATTGATTGTTATCTATTAACGTATCATCTAAATCGAAAATAAGTGTCTCATATTTTTTCATATATTTATCAACTCCAATGTTATATATTATATGAATTTTCACTCAAAAAAACAATATAAAAAAAGAACCAATTCCATTAATTGCTTCTTAAATTATCTTATTTTGTGATTATTACACAGCTATGTCGTATTAAAAGTAAATTTCTATATTTATAAAACAAATAATTAAGTATCATCTTTTCTTCCCTGATTTAAAAGAATTTTGATAGCTAAGAAAATCAGAAAAGTATTCTACATCTTCATGATTTTGTAATCTCATAAAATAATCATCTAATCTTGAATCATTTAAAGGTAAAATTACTTTATTATTTATTTCCTCAAGATTAATAGTATGATCATTTTTTGATATGAAATTTTCTAAATCTTTATCTAAAAGAGGTGATAGGCTTGAAATCATTAGTTTAGCATTATCTGTATACTTTGAAGCTATGTTTTCTTTATAGGCATTATCGTTAGGTTTAATCACATAGCATTGTTGAAATTTATATTCATCCAAAGGAAATCTCATATAATCTAAGTCTATTATATAGCCATGACCATCAGCATTAATTAAAAAGTTGTCTGAATGAATATCCCCTAAAAAAATATTATTTTGATGAAGAAATTTTAAAGCTGTATAAACATCTTCAATTGCTTGTAATTTCGTTTGCTGATCTATACCTTTATTAATAGCTTCTCTAAAAGTAATAGAATTATGTATATATTCCATGCTGTAACCAGAAAATTTACCATCTATAAAAAGTTTATCATATATTCTAGGAGTATTAGGAATAGGATTATCTATTTGAAAATCTATATTTCGTTCAACCTCATCTTGAAAAGCATAAAAGTCTTTAAAGACTTTGTAAAGAATTTCTTCATTAGCTTTATATAGATTACCACCATTATTATGGTGATTAGTATTACTTGCTAAACCTAAAGAGGGAAGAGTATCAATTTTATTTTTGGTTATATTCATTATTTATCATCTGCCTTTAAAAATATTTTTAAGCATTTTTTATAATACTAAGTTTATTAGTTTTTCTTAGCTTTTCTTTGATACATCATCAATTTAAATTATAACACAAAAATTATATGATGACTTAATTTAATACAAAAACTCGTTACCCACTTATTGAGTTAACGAGTTTTACTTAATAATTTTTCTTATTCAGAAAGTGGTTCATAAACCGTACCAGTAAACCAAACCTCGGAAGAATCTTTATCTCTAATTATAAATAGGTAAGGACTATCAAAAGTTAAATCAATTGTTTCAACTGGAACATCATAGTTATAAACAAACTCACAACTAGCACTACCAAATCCACCCATTTGTGTTGCTGCTGCTGCTTTTATACCTTCATTAGAAAATTCAATATTAGCTTTATGAGAAGCCTTACTAATAACAGCTCCCTCTGCTATATCTTGTAATTCCGCTTTACTAGCATCAAATACATCAGTTATACCTAATTCTTTAAGATCATTCATTAAATCTAATTCATAATCAAATTTAAACAATGGAATATAACCAGTTATTTTAGTGATAACACCTTCTTTAAAGTTTTCTGCTTTTATATCCTTTAAGTTATTAATAATGGCATTAACCTTATCAGCATTAATATCATCTATATAACTATCTAAACTTACATTTTTAGGCATTATACCAATATATTGTAGAGTAGTTCCATCATATTCCTTTAAATCTTTAGCAAAAGCTTTTACATTTTCATCATCATAGAATAAGAAATCAGTAGATGTATCAACTTTTTTATAATTAGAGTCCAATTCTTCAATATAAGTATCTATATATGTATCAGGATCAGGATCATTTCCACATCCACCTTCTGCTAACCATTTTTCATATTCTGCTTTAACCGTTGTCCTTATATTATCCTCTCCAAGTTTACTAATAATATCATAATTATTAACTGCTGCTCCTATTTCTACTGCTTTTGCTTTCATTGTATTATTGTCAAAATCAACAGAGCTATAATCATCAGCTTCAATTAAGGGAACATAAGCACTAAAGTTTTCATGAGCATAACTTACACTATATCTATCTTTATAATTATCAACAGTTGCTTGAATTAGTTTATTCCATTCCATATCTATTGCTAAAGCGTTTACGAGGGTAAAATCAAGTCCTGATACATCATCAAATAAATCATCAATTAAACCAAAAGTCTTATCACTTACCCAAGAATTAAGATTATCAGCATTTTCAAAGGAATCAAAGATTACATCAGCATTATATTTAGTTGCTAGTCTATCAGTATAATCGACATTTATAGAATTTTTAAAAGAATTTCTGACGAATATAGCATTAGCAAAAGACATATTTTCACTATTTGTATATTTTTTACCTTCATAATCACCAATGACACTTTGGATTTGTGCCTTTGTATTTCCACTAGCTCCTTCATTAAGCATTGCTAAAGCATATTTTATAGAAAGGGGACTGTAAATTTTGTTTACTTTCTCATTTTCTAATTGTAAGAAATGCAAGTCAAAGTCCTCTAAGGAATTTCCCGAAAGTCTATAAGCTGAATCTTTTATTTCTGGAGTTACCGTATTAGTTTTGCTGTCATCCCCTTTAACATTATTATTACCCGTTATGAATATAACTGCCACTACTATTGCAATAATGATAATAAGTATCAAACCTATTATAATCAATTTCTTTTTACTTTTTTTCTCTTTCATTATTAATTTACTCCTTTTCTTTAATTAAATATAATTAATAAATTTCTCTTTTTTATCACTCCCAATCTTACTTTATGCTTACTTAAAGTATAATATATGCTACTTTAAAAATCAATTTTCTTTTATGTTAAATATGGCCATAATAAATATATTTATTTTTATATAAAAGTTATTTTTTCTAATATATCAATTGTAAGTGTAAATAGAATGATAACATCAGGCGGTTAAAAACTTAGAGTATTAAAAGCGTTTCTAACTTGTAGCTTAAATGATTATAATGATATATTAAAGAAAGAAGAAGTAAATGTTAGTAATTACAAAACATTTGAAGAAGCTAAATTAGCAATATTTGAGTTTATTGAAGGTTGGTATAATAATAAGAGAATACATTCTACATTAGGTTATATTACTCC
>DVIS01000007.1 GCA_018711135.1 Candidatus Onthousia faecavium | reverse complement strand
TGACTTAACAACTACTAACTAATTTTCTAAATCTATACTTTTAACATAATTTTAAGAAAACAAAAAGAGCCTGAAACCTAAATTCATCGCCCTTGAATTTAAACATCACAAATTATAAATTACCTAACTACCAACACCTCCCTATTTTTATTCTGTTTTAAAGTCGTCCTTACCTACAAGTTACCATAAAGCTATCACTTTAGCAAGTACTTTTTTATTTCTCATACTTTAAATAACATTTAATATTTTTCTTAAGTACTCTCCCTCTTGTCTTACTAACTATTCTTCTTGATATTTTATTATTCTTAACTTTATAATTAACTCCTAAAAACGTAAAAACCTCACTACTTTTATATATCTTAGTCTTATTATTAATATTTAAAATTATCTTATCAGTAACAATATCTATCTCCTTAAGTTTATTTTCTAAAACAAAACTACTATAGAATCTCTCCATTTTAGAGATAATTTCTTCAATATTATCTAAGTGTAAACAGTTCTTTAAGTCAGTAGATAATCTATCCATTCTAGAAGCTAACATACCATACTTTAAATATTTCGCATATCTATTATCCCTTTATGCAGTTTATCCAATAAATAACTAACAACATAACTATTATTTCTACTTACATAAACCATCACGCCTTTACATTTTAAATAAACTAAATTATATTTCATACTTTCAACACTCTCCTACCTTTCCCTTAATGTAGCACACAAAAAAAATCAAGCATTTTTATAAAATTATGTACTTTACATAACTTTACTACAACACTTGACATAAACTATTGGACTAACCTTTCCTTTAGTTTTATAGGAAGAGATAGTGTATAAATAGTTTCATAAGTAATTACAATTCTATTATCTATCTAGTCTTTAGTGTTTTTAACACAAGGAAATGCCGGACGCCGTTCGCATTGGACGGATTGTTGTTGTTCACATACCGAACGTTTGACGAAGAATATGGTAATTCCCTACTATAATATATTCTAATCTAATTATAGCCAAATTTAATTAGTCAGCAGTCTAGGTAATACATTCCCTAGACTGCTGACATTTAACTTACTAACTGTAACTCGAACGGCGAATTCAAAGTTCCATCACCATTTACAATTTGCACATTAGATTTTAGATTTATGGATGGCCGCACGCCATCCGTGTACGAAGGACTACGGCGTTCCGCGAGGCAGAGGCTGTTCACAGACCAAACGTAAGACAAAGAATATGGTGTTAAGGTCCAATAAGTTGTTGTTAAACCAGTACTATAGCTTCCACCTTTAACTGCATACCTCTCAAATTGTCCTGCCATTAATTCTCCAAGCCTCAATAGCCCTACTCTTGCTGTCGTTACACTTGATGTTAGAACATTATCCGTAGTATTTGTATATTTGGCTAGTTTATATGAGGCACCTCTTCCTACTGTTCCCAAATACCATGTTGTCGCATCTTCTATCATTGCTATATCTTCATCAGTCAAATAGCCATTTCCCGTATTCAAATAGTCATTATTCAAAAATGTTCCTATTGTATTATCACTTGAATAATTCACATTTCCATTACTATCAAAAGTAATTCTTGCAAATGTTCCACTATTTTTTAATGGTTCAGCACTTGTTATCTTTGTGCCCATTCCATTTTCATGACTTACTATTCGATATAGATTATTTTCTCCACTACCAAATCTTACATACTCACCGCTATATCTTGTATTTAACATTGTTCCTGAAAGATTTGTATCATTGTCACCACTTAGTCTATACGGATTATCAGCTGTGCCGTCACCCTCTACAATTTTAACGCTAGATTTTAGATTTATTGATGGCCGCACGCCATACACATACGATGGACTTTCGTTGAACACGCTGCCGCGGTAGTCCACATACCGAACGGTTGACAAAGTAGAAGGAGTGACACTCCACCAACTAAGGCCATTATTTAAATAGCCATTACTAATAGTTGTTCCACTATAGCTCATAGTATATTCATAAACATTTAATAATCCTACAGGAGCTTCTACCATCGTTGTTTCAGCTGGCTTACTTGTAGATGTAGTTAATGTAGCATTCCACACACTATCTAACTTAATAAAGTTCTCATAATCTCTTAAATTGCCTAAGAAACCATCAACACTTGTATCATTCAACCACTCCTCCATATAACTACCTGCAAATGCTGTATTATCTTCTTCATTATAAGGAATTGCACTTATATTCCACTGTGTCACTAATTTAACACTATTGTCACTTGTATCTATTGATACTGCTCTCCATAACTTACCACTATACCAGATATAGTTGTTTGGATCTGTTCCTGTTATAAATGTCTGCTCTGAATCTGTTGTATTTATCGTTCCATTTTCTCCTACTCCATTAGTTAATAAAGTATCAGCAACTGTTTTCATCTGACTCCTATCAAAGCTCTCTACTACTATCTTACTCTTATAGTTCTTACCTTGCGCACTATTATCCGCATTCTCATCTAACCACATCCAGAGGTTATAAGTTACAGTTCCATCTACTGCTAACTCATTTTCTCCTATTATTTCAAACGTTCCTGTCCCATAACTACTTACTTTTACTACTCCACTATCATAACCATTAGATCCTGTTATTCTCATCTTTAAATAACTATTCGCTAATGTATTAGCACTATCTTCTTCCATTAAAACATGATAATACGCTGTTAAGTTACCTTCGTTAGTAATCGTAAAAGTATAGGGTGTTTGACTTTGTCCTTTACTATCACTAACAGGAGCAGCATTATTTAAGTTAATTGAATCTCCTTCCGTAAAATCCACTTTAAATACTCCTGCTCTTAAGGTAATAGTCTTATCCCCTTCTATTGTCATCGTCAAAAAGGCATAAGTTGTCCCTATTAAGGCAATAACACTTACTAAAACAATTAGAACAGCAGCGATAATATATTTCTTTTTCATATGCTTACTCCTTTACTATAGTTTGTTTTTACTTGCGTCTTCTTTTACTACTAGGTCCTGTAATTTTTTTATTATCAAAATTAATTAAAATAATAGAAATAATTACCTCAATCAAAATTGTTACAAAATAAGTTCTCCAGAAAGCATCTACCATTACCATTCTACTGATAAATAACATACTTATTAAATTATCAACTAACATAGCAAAGACATAAGTTGCAAGGATTGCTAGTTTATTATTATCGGTATTCATAAATAGATAGTAATATAAAGTTAAGTTAATCATTTGACTAGCTAAATAGGCAAAAACCTCTCCTGTTACAGGAATATAATCTATATCTTTTTGAGCTAAAAGGCTAACCACAATAATGAATAAAAGCATTAGACATGCTGAATAACTAATACCATTCATAGTCTCTTTATAACCATATTTTTTAGTAATGATATTCGCTACAAAGTATCTTAAAGGATAGACAAATATTGCTACTGTTAAACTTGCTTTTCCAATATTAAAATCAAAATTACCTAATACCCATCCTAATATTGCTACAGCTGTTAAAAGAAGAATATAAGTCCAACTAGATACCTCCTCTTTTTTTGTAACTTGTTTTCTTGCACTACCTTTTGTCACTAAAATCTCCTCCTTATTCTTATAACTACTATACCACAAATCAAAAAAAAGCAAAAGAGTTTTTTACTTACAAGTAAAACCTGCTTCCTCCCCTGCTGCTATTATCTCATCATATGTACTATTAAAGTCTCCTAATGAAGCTAATCCATAAGTACTAAAAACATCTTCTTTTGCAATAGTTGGATCAACATCTAAAGTTACTTTAAATATATAATTATCTTTATCATTATCTGTTGTTAAAGTAAAACCATCTTCTTTTGTTTCTACAAATTGACTTTCCATCATGGCAACAAAAAGATCCCAATTTTCTTTAGCAACCTCATCTTTAACTTTACTGTCAACTGAAAGTTTAATCTTAGTAATTTTATCGTTATCAAAAGTCATGACAATATCTTCTTTTCTTTCAATACCATCATTTTCTGTAGTATTAGTACATGTCAACGTATTCGCATTACTATCACTGCCACCATTACCACAACCTGTTAAAAATATTATTGCTAAACCTAAAAAAGCTATTAATTTTATACCTTTCATCTTTATTCTCCTCTCTATTTTAAGAATAGTATATAACTTGATAAATAGCAAGTTAATTTTTAAAAATTTAAGACAAAATTCGAGTATATTTTACTTAATATTAAAGCAAACTATAAGAGAAAGGAGGAATAACAATGAGGAAAAAGATAGCTAAACTTTTATTTGCTTTAATTTTAACTATTACTTTAAGTATTACCTTTTCTGTTAATGCCGCAACAAGTAAAACCGTTAATAATCAAAGTGAATTAAAAGAAGCTTTGAATGATAGTAGTATTAGTACTATTATTTTAGGTAGTGATATTGAAACTACTGAAAAGATTAATATCATGCGACCTGTTACCATTGATGGAGCTAATCATACTATTAAGTATGTAGGAACATTTGGTAGTAGTAATAGTAATAGTAACACTGTCTGGGGCGGTATTTATGTTTTACAAGTCTATAAAACAGAAGCAACGATTAAGGATATTAAACTAACTGGTGGTAATGCCGCTTTACTAATTAACGGTTCTACTGTAACACTAGAAGGTAAAATTGATGTCTCAGGTAATGGTTTTGGTGGTATTGAACTAGGTAAAGGTAGTAATGTTGATACAGCTCCTTATCTTATTCTAGGTGATAATAGTGAGATTATTAATACGACAGAATCTAGTGATAGACCAACTATTTGGGTACCAGCTGATACTGATGGTGCCATGATTGAAATAGATGGCATTAGATTCGATCTTGAAAAAGGCGAAGAATTAACCCTTCAAGAAATAAATGACTTAGCTAATAGCGTAGAAAACCCAGAAACAAATGACCCCATTATCTTGCACATTACATTCTTAATATTAACAGTCATTTTGTCTAGTTATGCTATTAAGAAATTTACCTCTAAAGAAGACTAAACATCTTCTTTTTTTATTAATTTTGCATGAACGACAATTCTTTTCCCAAAGTTATTTTGACAAGTAGACAAAGTTAAGATTTTATCAGTAACATTTACTGTACTCTTAAAGTCAATTATGCTTCTAGTTTTAAGTTCTTCTAAAAACTTTTTAAAATACATATCACTAGTAAAATAGGTTGTTAGATAATAACCTTCTTTATAAATCGTATAGACACTAAATATTTCAAAAATCATTTTTGTCTTTTTAGTAGTAACTTTAATATATGGTTTATTATTTTGATACCACTCTTCTTTTAAAAGTTCATCTAAGCTTCCAAACATCGTTTTATCAAGTCTTCCATGACCATAGATAATATTATTTCTACTTAGATTATCTAAGTCATTACGATAGTCTAAAAAGATAGCCCCCTCATCATTTTTATCTTTATTAAAGTCATGATCTAAGTAATAATCATTATCATTACTTTGTACCACCGGATAACTAATATTAGTTCCTTCTATTTTTAGATAAGCAACAGTATCAGTATTTTGTTTAAATAATTCATTTAAATCAATCTCTAAGTAATCACTACTAGAATCAGTAACAAACTCTTCTTCGATTCTTTTCATCTCTTTTATATGTTTAAAATAGTTATAGATATAAGCAGTTATATTATATGAGGTTATAACTATTAAAAGCGTCATAGCAACTATTAAAATATAATAAGTAAGTTTCTTTTTTTTCACTAACACCACCTTTTATTATTATTAACTTTTATATATATATTTATGTAAAATATTCTTCTATTCCAAAAAAATAGAGACTCTTTTTTCTTCTTCATAGTTATACTTTTATTTTTTTAGAATAGATTTAATTAGGTGTTCATATGAAAAAATTATTTTTAGTTATTGTTACATTTATTTGTATATTTCCCCTAACTGTTAAAGCTGACAGTGCCAAAAGTAGTATTGTTATGGACGTTAATAGTGGAAGAGTTTTATATGCTAATAATATTAATGAAGAAAGATTAATCGCTTCCATTACAAAGATAATGACTTGTATTATTGCAATTGAAGAAGGAAATTTAGATAAAGAAATTACAACAGGAGAAGAGATCTTAAAGATGTATGGAACAAGTATTTATTTAGAATTAAATGAGAAAATGCGCCTAGAAGATTTATTATATGGATTAATGCTTAGAAGTGGTAATGATGCGGCCGTAGTTATCGCTAATTATATCGCAGGTAGTGAAGAAGAATTTGTCAAACTAATGAATGAAAAAGCAAAAGATTTAGGAATGGACCATACTATATTTAATAATGCCCATGGTCTTGATGATGAAACGGAAAACTACTCTACTGCCTACGACATGGCTATATTAACGAAATATGCCTTAAAAAATAAAGAATTTAGAAAGATCTTTGGAACAAATAAATATGAGGTACAAACTACTAATAAAAGTTATCTTTGGTATAATAGAGTTAAACTTATAAGTAGCGATGATACTTGTATTGGAGGTAAAAATGGGTATACTCCTAAAGCTGGTAAGACTTTGGTAACAGCTTTTAAAAATAATGACTTAGAAATAGTTATCGTCTCTTTAAAAGATAGTGATGAATATAATAATCACCAAGAATTAAGTAAAGAGATCTTTAGTAATTATAGTATGTATGAAATAGTCGATAAAGATGATTTCGATCTTGTTATTGATGAAAAAAAATATTATGTTAAAGAGTCTTTTTCTTATCCATTAACAGAAAAAGAAAAAGATCAAGTTAAAGTTTTAGCAAGTATTGATGAAGAGATAAAAAAAGGCAAAGTTGGAAATATTGAAATTACTTTAGAAGAGGAAACTTTAGCCAAGATACCTATTTATATCAAAGAAGAAAAAAAGAAAACAGGTGGTATCTTAGAATTTTTTAAGAATCTGTTTTCCTAAGTCTAAAGAAATTAATACTTGGTCTTGCATTAATTCTCACCCCAAATTCAGTAGTACCAATACCACTGGTAATATAAAAGTCAGTATTGTTAATTTTATAATAGGAATCAGTATATTTAGTCGCATAGTCTTTCTCAGCTAGATTAAGAAATTTAGGAATTCTAATTTCTCCTAAATGCGAATGTCCTGCTAAAGCTAAATCAACAGGATAAGTATCTATAAAGTTATCAATATAATCAGGTTTATGAAAAATAGCCATAGTAAAAGTATTAGAATTATAGTTAGTAAAAGCTTTATTATAATCAATAGTCTCATTATTAGTATTAAGTCCTACTAACATAATTGCCTCATTAGTTCCATGATAGATTAAGGTATTAGTATCTTCTAAAATAGTAAAACCACAATCTCTTAAAATTGACTTAGCTTCATCATTATCTGTTTCTCCTAAAACAGCATATTTACCAATAGAAGCAGTTAATTTTTTTAATTCAACTACCAAATCTTTTCTCGCACTTGATGTTAATTCTTCATCTTTTAATAAGTCGCCTGTAAATATTAAAATATCAGGATTTCTTTTATTAATAGTATTAACAGTATCTTTTAATAAAGCCTTATCTTCATAATGAAGATCTCCAAAGTGAACTATTTTAAGAGATGAGAATGATTCAGGTAATTTACTATTATAGATAACCTCTTCATGAACAAGAAGACTAATAGTACCTATTCTTGTTATATATAAACATGAAAAAAAGACCACAAGAAAAATTATTAAGATAGCAATAACAATTCTTTTAATAATCTTTTTTGCCTTTTCCTGATGTTTTTCACGTTCGATTTCTTTTTGTTTATCTTTATTTAATTCTATTCTACTATTCATATCATCCCTCTATTAATAGTATAGACGATAAAGTTTATTTTTTAAAGATGTAAGTGGAAAGAAATTTTACTATAATAGTATTAGAAACATAAAAATATTTTTCTAATATAGCAATATTAGTTGAGGTTTCTTTTAAATATCCAGTTTCAACTAAAGGTTTATAGAGAAAAATATCTTCAACATTAGTATGATAACGTTTAAAAAAGCTTTGTTTATCAATTCCTTCTTTTAATCTAAGTCTTAACATGATTTCATATTTAATCGTATCTAAGAAAGTTAATACTTCTTCTTCAAGTTTCCTTTTACTAGCAAGATAGTTAGTAATACTTTTAGTATTAGTATAACGAATATTATTTAGATAACCACTTGCTCCTAAACCAAAACCATAATAAGGAAGATTATACCAATATTTAGAATTATGTTTTGACTTATATTTATCTTTAGCAAAGTTAGATATTTCATAGTGATCAAAGCCCTTTTCTTTTAAATAATTACTAATATATTCATACATAATACTATCTAAATCAGGATCTAGTTCTTGATAGCCCTTAATTTTTAAAATGGTATTATCTTCTAGTATTAAAGAGTAAGTTGAAATATGGAAAACATCTAAAGAAATGAGAAAATCTAAATCCTCTTTTAAGATTTTTAGATCTTCACCTTTTATTCCGTAAATTAAATCAACATTAATATTAGAAATTCCTTCCTGTTTTAATGTCTTAATAACCTCTCTTACTTTTTCTTTAGATGTTTTTCTCTTAAGCAATTCTCCAAGACTTTCATTGATTGTTTCTACTCCTAAACTGATCCTATTAACACCATATTTTTTTAAAAGTTTTATTTTTTTAGGAGTTAAACTATCAGGATTAGCTTCAAAAGTAATCTCAGCATCTTTACTTAAGTTAAAAAGACTAAGTAATTGTAGTAAAATTTCAAGACTATCTATATCTAAACTACTTGGAGTACCTCCCCCAATATATAAAGTATTAATTTCTTCATGATTATAGTTAGCTTTTATTTCTAGTTCTAGTTGTTTTAAGTACGATATAACTATTTTTTTATTATAATAGATTTTACAAAAATCACAATAAGCACAAATATTGTTACAAAAAGGAATATGGATGTAAATGGCATCAACATCATCAACAAGATTATTCATATAAGCCTCCTAAGTTAAAAACTAGAGCTTTGATAGTCTCTAGTTATTTATCACGTAATTTAACATTTAAAGAGGTTGTTACTTTCGTAGCAATATTATTAAAGATTTCCATAACCTCTTCATCAGTTAAAGTTCTCTCATTGTTTTGGAAGACAAGATTATAGGCAATACTCTTTTCATCCTTACTAACATGTTCTCCACTATAAACATCAAAGACTTTTATCTCACTTAATAATCTTCCTCCAGCTTTTTTAATAACTGTTTCTATTTCCCCTGATGTCATATCTTTAGGAACAATAAAAGCGATGTCTTTAGATACAGCAGGATACTTACTAGCTTCTTTATATTTTAGCGGTTTGGAAGCTTTCATTAATTTAGTTAGGGATAATTCTAAGATATAAATATCATCACTATTAACCAAAGGATCTACTTTCCCAATAATACCTATCATATCTTTATCTAAAAAGATTTTAGCCCCAATATAAGGATGAACATCAGGTAATTTACATGGTTCAATGTGATATCTATTTTTAAAGCCTAAAAAGTCAAGTAAATTTTCAAAAATACCTTTAATTAAATAGAAATCTACTTTCACATCAGTTGTTACAAGATTAGATAAATATCTTCCTTTCATTAAGACTGCGACTTTTATCTCTTCATTATACTCTATATCATAAACTTTACTAATTTCATAAAGCATAATATCTTCAACATTACGAGCTTTATTATAATTATAAATATTTAATAGAGAAGGAATTAATGTTGTTCTTAAAACACTTTTATCTTGACTCATTGGATTAGGTAGTTCTTTACCTCTTTTATTATCATAATTAAACATGGAAGCCATTTCTTTACTAACTAAAGTATAAGTCTTAGTCTCATTTAAGCCAAGGCTTCTAAGTCTTTTCGAAACATTTTTTCTTAACAATACATCTTTAGCATAACCCCCTTTTTTCGTTGGAGATATAGGTAAAGTAGCAACAAGATTTTGATAACCATAAAGCCGTCCTATTTCTTCAGCAATATCATTTACATTTGGATCAACATCAAGCCTCCGATTAGGTATTGTAACCGTAAAAGTATCGTTATCTAATGTAAATGGAAAATCTATTCGTCCTAATTCTACTTTCATATCTTCTAAAGAAATATTTATTCCTAACATTTTATTAATCTCTTCTTGTTTAAAAGTAACTACTTTAGAAATTTTCTCTATTTTATCATATACTTTTTCTCCAGTTAAAACCTTAGCATGAGCATATTTTTCTAGTAAATGACATGCTCTTTTTAACGCTAGTTCTGTATACTCATAGTTTAAGCCTTTCGCATATCTAATAGAAGCTTCACTCTTCAAGTTTAATTTACTTGCTGTATATCTAATACTAACGGGATCAAAGATAGCACTTTCAATTAAAATAGTCTTAGTATCTGGTGTTACCTCCGTATTTTCTCCCCCCATAACTCCAGCGATACACACTGGTTTAACGCCATCAGTTATGACAATATCATCTTCACTCAAAAGACGTTTTTTACCATCGAGTGTTATTATCTCTTCCTCATCTTTAGCATCTCTAACTAAGATATTAGTTCCCAATTTATCTTTATCAAAGAAATGTAAAGGTTGCCCAAATTCTAACATGACGTAATTAGAAATATCAATGACATTATTAATAGATCTAATACCAACAGAGTTTAGACGTTTTTTAATAAAATCAGGAGATTCTCCTATTTCAACATCTGTTACAATACGTGCTGAATAATAAGGGCATTTCTTCGTAGCAACAGTTAGAGTTAACATATCTTCAACACTAGGAAGATTTTCCTTAAAAGTAAGGTCTGGTAGTGTTACTTTACGATTTAAAATAGCTGCAATCTCATAAGCAAAACCAAGGTGATAATAGCAATCATTATTACGATGTTTATGAATATCTAATTCATATAAAGTATCGGTAAGGCCTAAAAAAGTAAGCGGATCTTTACCAATTGGAGCATCATCAGATAATTCATAGATTCCCTTAGCATAAGTTTCTTCCGTTTTTTCTTCTAAACCAAGTTCATAAAGAGCACAAATCATACCACAACTGTCAACGCCTCTAATTTTACTTTTCTTTATTTCAAAATCACCTGGTAAAATAGCTCCAACTTTAGCAACAATAACTTTAAGTCCAGTTCTAACATTAGGAGCACCACAGACAATATTTAAAACCTCACTACCAATATCTACTTTGCAAACATGTAAATGATCACTATCAGGATGATCAACACAAGATATAACCTTACCAATTACTAAATTAGGAATATTATTAGTAATAACTTTTTCAATATTAATACCAGCTTCAGTAATTTTAACTGCTAATTTTTCTAAATCTTCATCAGTTAAGTCAATATAATCTTTAACCCATTCTAAATTTATCATTTTACTCCTCCACTCTATCAAACTCTTTTGTTTCTCTTAAATCCGTATTATAGAAAACACGAACATCATTAATACCATATTTTAACATTGCTAAGCGATCAGCACCAAAACCAAAAGCAAAACCAGTCCATTCTTTAGGATCATATCCTGCCATTTCTAAAACATGAGGATGAACAATACCGGCTCCAGCAACAGTAATAAAACCAGTATTCTTACAGATATTACAACCTTCTCCTTTACATTTAAAGCAACTAATATCAACCTCTACTGATGGTTCTGTAAATGGATAGTAACTTGGTCTAAATCTCGTAATGGTATCATCACCAAAGAGACGTTTAACGATTAAGTCTATTGTTCCCTTTAAGTCTGAGAGACTTATATTTTTATCAACTACCAAACCTTCTATTTGCATAAATTGATGAGAATGTGTCGCATCATCATCATCGCGACGATAAGTCTTACCAGGACAAATCATTCTAATTGGTTCAACTCCTCCCTTTGCTAACATCGCTCTAACTTGAACAGGTGAAGTTTGACTACGTAAAAGTAATTCTTCATTTTCTAAATAGAAGGTATCTTGCGCATCTCTTGCGGGATGGCCTTTAGGAAGATTAAGCATTTCAAAATTATATTTATCTTCTTCTACCTCTGGTCCATCTAAAACATCATACCCCATTGAAATTAAAAGCTCTTCTACCTCTTCAATAAGTTTCTCTAAGATATTAGGAGAACCAGTCTTAAATTTAACACTTGGTAAAGTTAAGTCAATTTTTTCTTTTGCAAGTTTCATTTCTAAAGCTTCTTTTTCTAAAGTAGTTTTAAGACTTTCATATTTGTCATTAAAATAACTTCTTACCTCATTAACTTTCATTCCATAGTCTTTTTTTTCTTCATTTGGAATCTCTTTAATTTTACTATTTAATTCAGTAATAATTCCTTTCTTACTAAGATATTTAACTCTTAACTCATCTAAAGTTTTTAAGTCTTTAACATTATCAAAATCTTTATTTATTTCTTTTTTTAAAGCTTGTAAAGCTAAAACATCCATCTATAACATCTCCTTTATTTTTACTAAACTTTTTATTTTATTATTTACATCCTTGTTTCTATCATATTTATCATAGTAAATGGCATTAAGACCTGCTAATCTTGGACCTAGGACATCATTCATATAGTTATCTCCTATCATAAGACATTCATGAGGAAGATACGGGTAACAAGCTTGTAAATAGCCAGTATAATTTGGTTTGATAAAGGTATCACCACCATATATTTCTCCAAAGTAGGAACGAAGCTTTGCCTTTTCTAATCTACCTTCTTGCGTTTTAGCAAACCAATTACTATAAACAACATTATCAATATCTTTACTTTCTAAATATGCTAAAACATCTTCTACTCCTTCATGAATTTGATCAGGGATAGTCATATTAAAGTTTATCCATTTTTCTATAAAATCAGTACTAATATTAAAACTTAATTCTTTAGATAAATAGGTACTAAGAGCAGATTTAGTATAACGATAATGACTTTTTTCATAACTAACTAGCAAAGTTACTTTTCTTTCAATTAAAGTTTTACTATTCCTTTCAGATAATAAACTTTTAAATAGTTCATCTTCATAAGTAAAGTCACTATCTAGTAAGGTTCCATCAACATCCCAAATAACTCTTTTAATCATAAAGCCTCCTAAACGAAAAAATAACTATAACTTAAGGACGATTTTTTCGTGGTACCACCTTAATTTATAGTTATTTAACTATTCTCATTATCTTAACGCGATTAACGCCTATAGTTTTGCTATAGGACCTAGTAAGGTGAATTCATAAAGTAAGCTTATCTATTTCCACCAGCCATAGACTCTCTTTAAAAAGCATTTCTTTATTACTACTCCTTCTTCCGGTTTCACTTAGTGATTATAACACAATTATTGGTTTAAAGCAAATATGGATATAAAATTTTTACACAATTCTATTCCCTAAAAACTATCCATTTCCACTTTTTAGAGAATAATTATGTTAATGTTTTAAATCATCTGAATTGGAAATAATTACCACTATTAATCCTAATAAATATCTGTTAGTATATATATTGACACTTGAACGGGTGTTTGCCATCTTTCTTTTTTAGTAAAGGAGGTGGTTCCATGAGTAAAAAAGATTTTATCATTATTTTCCTCATTGGAATAATATATGTTCTATTACTAATTGTAATAGAACTAATAAAAACAGCACCATCCGTTTTAGGATAGTGCTTTAACCATAACTATAAAGGCAAGCACTCAAGTAGAGTGTCCTTTTTTTATGAGATTATCTCTCACTTACTTATATTATACAATAATAATAAAATTATGCAACTACCAATATCTTCCAATGTAATTCATATAATTCTATTCCCTAAAAACTAGCCATTTCCACTTTTTAAGGAATAATTATGTTAACGATTTAAAGCATCTAAATTTGGAAATAATTTCCACTATCAATCATAACAGACATCTGTTAGTATATATATTGACACTCAAACGGGTGCTTGCCATCTTTCTTTTTTTAACAAAGGAGGTGGTTCCATGAGTAAAAAAGATTTTATCATTATTTTCCTCGTTGGAATAATATATGTTCTATTACTAATTGTAATAGAACTAATAAAAATAGCACCATCCGTTTTAGGATAGTGCTGCTACTTTAACAAATTAAGGCAAGCACTCAAGTAGAGTGTCCTTTTTTATGAGATTATCTCTCACTTACTTATATTATACAATAATAATAAAATTATGCAACTACCAATATCTTCCAAAAAATGGCTATTTTCATTTTATATAGATATTTTTACATATATTATTGGTCTTAAACTGTCATTAATTCTTGCTCTTTAGTTTTTAGAATATTATCAATCTCTTTATTATATTCATTAACTAAATCTTGAACATCTTTCATCATACCTTTTTCTTCATCTTCTGGTAATTCCATTGCTTCTATTTTTTCATTAGCATCACGACGAATATTTCTAATTACAACTTTTTCATCTTCTGCTAAAGCTTTAACTTGTTTAACAAGTTCTTTTCTTCTTTCTTCTGTTAAAGCTGGAATAACTATTCTGATTGTTTCACCATCATTAGAAGGATTATAGCCTAAGTTAGCAGCGATAATCGCTTTTTCAATGGCATTTAAACAACTACGATCAAAAGGTTTAATCAATAATTGTGTAGCTTCAGGAACTGATATAGTCGCAAGACTTTTTAATGGTGTCATAGAACCATAATAATCTACCACTACCCCATCTAAACTAGATGGATTAGCTCGTCCTGCTCTTACAGTTGCAAAACGTTTTTCCAAATTAGCTAAAGCAGCCTTCATTTTATTTTCTATTTCTTTTATAAATTCACTATCCATATAATTCTCTCCTTAAGCAAATTATACTATAGAATGGGGAAAATAGCAACTAACTTAAAGTTCATAATATATTTCCATATTTTGACATATTTTAAATCAAACTCTTTCTTGTATAACTTGTAACTTTTGAATCTAGATATATATCAACAGTTCCTTTGCCTACTACTTTGATGAAACCTAAACCATTGATACATATATCTTCATTATATTTCATTTCGTAGGTTATCTTTTGTAAGTCCTTTAATAGTGGTTTACTAGCAGAAATTCTTTTTACTTTTAAATCATTAGAAACATAGAAAGTAAAACTATTCCTTTCTCCTTCTTTATAATCTAATCTTAAAATATTATCAATAATAACAGATTGCCCTTTTCGTAGTTGATAAGTTTTAGGTTTTATTTCTTTACGTGGATTAATTTTCTTAAACATATCCTTATCTAAATAATTAATTAAACTACCACTATCTACTAAACCAGGAGTATCTATTAAAGTAAGATAATCATTTATTTCAATAGTAACAGTATTTAAAGTAGTTGATGGTAAAGGAGAAATAGTTAATTCTTGGAATTTAGTGGAATAGTTTCTTATTAATTTATTTATTAAACTACTCTTACCGGCATTTGTATGTCCTACAACATAAACATTGTTAGTTGTTTGATAAAGTTTTATTTGTTTTAGTAAATAATCAATATTATAGTTTTTTTCACTACTAATAACTATTATCTTTTCAAAAGGTATATCTAAAGATTCAAAATAGTTAATAATTTTTTCATCTTTAACAGATTTAGGTAGAACATCTCTTTTATTTAAGACTAATAACATTTTATTAGGAATATACTCTCTAATTTTCATTAAATCTTCTTCAATGTTAAGCAAATCTGCTATATAAAGAACTAAATCTTTAGTCTTACCTATGTCTTTTAATATTTCTATATATTCTTCATTACTTTTAGTAACAACTTGATAATCACCATAGTTTTTAATTCTAAAACACCTTTGGCAAAGATTATTGTCTAAAGACGATGTATATCCTTCTTGTAAAACATTCTCGCTTTGTAATTTGACGCCACACCCCTCACAATATTTATCGTTCATCATAATACTCACCTTTCTTAAATAGATTATCTTTTTGATATTTGTGCATAATTTTTTTCTCAAAAAATCTATTTAAACTTGTTATTTTTAAATCTTCATTACTAATAGTATCAACAAATACTTTTAAGAGTTTACCTTTATATCCGTAGTTCATATCAGTAATGAATTGATCACCTATCATAGCAATATCTTGTGATGTTAAATTATATTTTTTCTTAATTTTTCTTAGTGTTCTTGTTAGTGGTTTTAAGGCATTAGGATAAGCATCTATCTGTAAGACCTCGCTAATAGTATTTACTCTTTTTTTGGGACTATTAGATACTATAATAACGAGAAAGTCTTTTTTTAATTTTGTTATTAAAGCCTTTATTTTCGGAACTATCTTTTCAGTATGAATAGGAACTAAGGTATTATCAAGATCAAATATTAAACACTTTATTTTCTTCTTTTTTAACTTATCATAATTTATGCTTAAAACATTTTTACTATAAACATCAGGTAAATATCTATTCATAAGTATACAACTCCTCGTATATATAGTATATATTATTTTCCGTAATCTGGCTAGTTATTTACTTTTTGTCTTATTAACATAGTATCATTTGTAATAGTATCAAAGCTATAACCGTTAGATAAGGCATAGTCAATTATTCTTCCAAGACTATTGGCAGTATAACTTTTAATGTCGTGCATGAGAATAACATTAGCTTTATTATGTTTTAAGCTGTTAGTAACGTGGTTAAATAGTTTTTCTTCATCTCTTGCAAAAGAACTATCACCACTTTCAATATTCCAATCGTAGTATTGATAACCATCAGCGATAAGCTTTTTAGTTAATTCACTCATAATTCCTGGTGAATATTTAGCAGAAATAGTATTACTACTACCACCTGGAAATCTAACTAGGTTGGTAGTTACGCCAGTTAAGTTGTAGATTCTATCTTTAACTGTTTTTAAGTCGGCATAGTAATTATCAATAGATGAATAGATGTAAGAATAGTTATGGGTTGCTGTGTGTATACCGATACTATGTCCTTCATCAACAATTCTTTTAATTAAATCATCTGGACCATTATTAGTTACAAAGAAAGTAGCTTTAATATTTTTTTCTTTTAAAATATCTAGAATTATATTTGTTGTACCATCTCTTGGACCATCATCAAAAGTCAAATAGATGGTATTTTCTTGTAAGGGTTCTAAAACTTTTACAGTTCTTGTGGCTATTTCTTTATTACCGGCTTTATCTTTCGCGATGTAAGTGACGGTATAAGTACCTAGTTTAGTAGTATCGACATCACTAGTTATTTCTATAGCGGCACTTATATCTTCATCACAGTTGTCAAATGCTGTCGCCCCTTTTTCTTCATATGGAGAATTTAAAGGAATGACTAAGGTACTTTCACCCATTAGAGTTATAACTGGTTTAGTTTTATCTTCATAATTTATAATGCGTTCTACTTCTGTTTTATTACCGGCTTTATCGCTTACTTGATAAATAATTTTATCTTTAGACTTTTTTATTTTTACTTTAGAGGTTATGTCACCATCTAAATTATCATAAGCTTTAAAACCTAATTCTTGATATTCTTTTGAAGGACAATAGTTGATATTTGTTCCTCCTTCTAATATAATTTGTGGCTTAGTAAGATCTTTTATTTTAACTTTTTGTTTAATAGAATAACGCCATAATTTATCTCGATAAGTGTAAGTAATGTTATAATCACCTGGCTTTTGGTAATTTATATTATTTTCTTCTTTAAATTTGTTCTTTAAATCGATAAATGGTGAGGTTATAATCAAACTTTGATTACGATGTTTTTCATTCATGTCTAAAAGGAGGCCATCCTCTTTTAATCTAACTTTAGGAACAAAGATAAATAAAAAGAACAAAAACACTAAGGTGACACTTGTTAGAATAGGTATAATTAGATAATTGTTTTTAGTATTATTAAGTTTAGCTTTATTTTCCATCTTCATATTTAACTCCTACAATTATTATAACACTATATATATTTATATTTTAACAAAAATCATTACTATTATACTTATTGTTCTTAATAAACTCCCGAAGAATTTTTGTTAAAGCTCTTTTTTCGATTCGAGATACGTAACTTCTTGAGATATTTAATTTATCAGCAATCATTTTTTGAGTCCATTCTTCTTCACCATTAAGGCCATAACGTTTGATTATTATTTCTTTTTCTCTCTTACTTAAAACTTTTAAATAGTTATTTAGTAGTTTAACGTTATCTTTCATATTAATTTCTTCAATGAAATCTGGTTTAGGGGCTTTAATTACATCAAGAATCGATATTTCATTCCCTTCTTTATCGAAGCCAACGGGTTCATTTAAAGAGATGTTTTTGTTATTTTTATTGTTTGCTCTAAAGTACATTAGAATTTCATTTTGAATACATTTAGCACAATAAGTTGTTAAGCGATTACCTTTATTAGGGATAAAGGTATCAACTCCTTTGATAAGGCCAATGGTTCCAACACTGATAAGATCATCTTGATCGATATTTTTATAATCAAATTTTTTAACGATGTGAGCAACTAAACGAAGATTATGCTCTATTAATTTATTACGATAAAAGGGATCTTTTTCTTGCATTTTCTTAATGCATTCCTCTTCCTCTTCTTTAGATAATGGTTCTTTAAAAACCTGATTTGAGTAACTTGCTGTAAAGGTGAAAAAACCTCGCAAGCTATCAAATAAATTAAACAACATAAATTATCACCTAATAAATTTTATGTCAAAAAAGAAGACTTATACTTTTATCTAATATTAAGTCTTCCAATTTTTTAATTCTATCTTTAGTAATAATTATCTTCCTTCTATTATTACTACTTTTTATAGTTTTAATATAGACAAAGCCACCTAACTAAGCAATGATTTAGGTGGAAACCAAATTTTATTGGCAACACTCAACATGCGAAATTAAGTGTCCCTTTTTAGTTTATGTAAAATTTCTTTACGTATTCAATATACCATCAAAATATTATTTAGACAAATAGATAAATATATTTTTCCGTAAATTGCCATATTTACTATTAACTTAAACTAGTTCCCTATTACTTTTTGAATCTCTCTAAATAAGTTAAAGATGAATCGGATTAAAATCAAGATCAAGATTCACTTTAGTTATAGAAGCATAGTAGTTAACTAGTTTTTCCATTATTTCATGAAGATTATCTTGGTGTTGATATTTTAATATTAATTGATAATAATAAACGTTTTGCTTTTTAAAAATGGCGGCAGGGCTTGGACCTAAGATGATTGTTTTGTCTAAGTATTTAAGACAGACTTTCTCACACTTTTTAGCTTCTATTAAAGCCATGTTTTTATCTTTACTAGAAATATTTAAAGATACTATATAATAGTATGGAGGATATTTCATTAACTTTCTTATTTTCATTTCTTCCTGATAGAAAGCAAGATAATTATTTTCTTTGGCAAATTTAATAGCATAATTATCACTATTAAAGGTTTGGAAGATTACTCTTCCTTTTTTCTCCCCTCTTCCTGCTCTTCCTGCTACTTGATTTAAAAGAGCAAAAGTTTTTTCACTACTCCGAAAGTCTGGCAACATTAAAGAGGTATCTGCATTGATTACACCAACTAAAGTAACATTAGGAAAATCTAGTCCTTTGGCAACCATTTGCGTTCCTAATAAAATATTAGCGTTACCTTGAGCAAAAGAAGAGATAATCTTTTGATGTGCTCCTTTTCTACTTGTAGTATCTACATCCATTCTAATTACAGTAGCTTCTTTAATATACTGATAAATTTCTTCTTCTATTTTCTCAGTTCCCACTCCAAGATCTTTTAAAGAATCTTGATGACATTTAGGGCATGTGACTTGATATTTAGTTGCATAACCACAATAATGACATCTTAAAATGTTACTGGCTTTATGATAAGTTAAAGTGATATCACAATTAGGACATTTAATTGTTTCTCCACAATTACTACATGTAACAATAGAAGAATAACCACGTCTATTTAAAAGAAGAATGACTTGCTCACCTTTAGCGATAGTCTTTTTTATTTCTTCTATTAAAGGAAGAGAAAAGTGTCCTTTAGATCTTTTTATTTCTTTATTCATGTCTATTAATTCTACAGTTGGTAAGGTACTATTATGAGATCCAGCTCGTTTCGTTAAAGCAACTAAATTATAAACTTTTTTTAAACCTCTAGCATACTCTTCTAACATGGGAGTAGCACTACCTAAAACAACCTTCGCCTTAGTTAATTCTGCTCTTTTTATAGCAACCTCTTTAGCATTATATTTAGGATTATTATCTTGCTTATAAGAATCACTATGACATTCATCAATGATAATAAGGCCAAGATTAGTAAGAGGAGCAAAAACGGCACTCCTAGCTCCTATAACAATATCTACCTCACCTCTTACAATACGACGATATTCATCATATTTTTCACCATCCGATAGAGCACTATGTAATAGAGCTAATCTACCAGCGAAACGTTCTTCAAATCTTTTAATTAACTGCGGAGTTAAAGATATCTCTGGAACTAAGACAATACTTTTTAAACCCTTTGCTAGATATTTACTAATTAAATCTATATACACCTCTGTTTTCCCACTCCCTGTTACTCCATATAATAGGGAAACAGTTTTATCAGTTGCTAAAATGTTAGTAACTGCCTTTTTTTGTTCTTCAGTTAATACTTTTTCTTTTTTGGTTACTTGGTCATATGCTAAACGATAAAGTTCCTCTTCTTTGACTGTTAAAATATTATTTTTAACAAGAGTATTTAAAATAGCAGGAGAAAATTCTTTTAACTCTTCTCTCACTATTTTTTCTTTACCTTTAAATAAATCTATAACCTCTTGTTGTTTTGTAGTTAAAGTTTTATTGACATTAGTATTTAAATAATAAACTTTATGATATTTAGGATTAACTTTATTTTTTATACTAGCCTTATAACCTTTAGGCAGCATAACCTGATAACAGCTTATTAAAGAAGCTAAGGTTTCTTTATGAAGATATTTTCCTAGTTCTAATAATTCATCTGTTAAGATCACCTCTTCATCAAGAACGGCTTTTATTTCTTTAAGATTATTAACATCACTTTTATTTTTTATTTCTAAAATGAAACCAACAATAGTCCTACTACCAAACGGAACCTCTACTCTTAGGCCAATCTTTATCTTATCTTTAAGGTTAGAAGGAACTTTATAGTCAAAAATTCGATCCAAACTTTTAGATGTTATCTCTACTAGTACTCCTACTATCACTCTATCACCTCTTTACTTAAACTATAGTTCGCATTATATTTAAAAAGAAAAAGAAATTAAAAGATGAAAGCCATATATATTAAGAAAGCTAAATAAATTAAACTTACTATTACACCATTTATTTGTTCAAAGCGACTACTCTTATATTTAACTCCTACTCCAATCATCATTAAGAACCCCCCAATTAAACCACCAATATGAGCAGCATTATCAACTCCTGGTAAGATAAAACCTAAAACTAAATTAATAATAATAACAGGAATAATTTGACTTTTAATAACAGAACTTAAATAGACACGATAATGATAACCAAAATATAAAAGAGCCCCTAATAAACCAAAAATAGCTCCACTAGCACCTACACTAACAGCATTGAAAGTTACAATAACTGATAACAAACTACCAGCTATAGCACTAAATAAGTATACGATTAAAAATCTAGTTTTACCAATAAAGCTTTCTAATTGCATTCCAACAATCCATAAAGCATACATATTAAATAATAAATGAGCAATATTAGCATGAAGAAAAGTTGCCGTCAATAATCTATAATACTCCCCCATCTTGATAAATGGTCCAAAAGAAGCAAAATGATTATAAACATACTCACTATTACCAATTAATAAAGGAATAAAGAAAGCAAGTAAATTTATTATAATAAGTGTATAAGTTACAATTGGCTTTTTAGGTTTAAAAACATCAACAGCCTTTTTATGATCTTCTTGATTATGTTTATTTATATCATTAGTTACTTTAACAAACAATGCTACTCCCTCTTCACTAAATCTTATTTTTTTAGCTAAATCCGGAAAAATAGACTTTAAGAGTTTATTTTTCTTAATATCCTCATCTTCTTTAATTTCTACTGCTGTAACATTATCATTTTTAAATTCATCTAAAGAAACATTACCACCCAAATCTAAAAAGATACTTAAAGTATTAAGTTTAAATGATAAAGTTTTTCTTTTTATCTTCTTTAAAATTCTATTTGTTTTAAAAACATCAAATTTATATTGTTCATTATTATGAATATATTTTATAACAATTCTAACTATTTTATAATCTTCATCTAAGTTTTCAAGCCAAATTTCATCTTCTGCACCTTGCAATATAATTGGTGTATAATTTTTTTCAGTAATAAAATAATGAAGAAGTTTCATAGCTAATGTATTTTTTTCATTCATATCTATAATGTGTTCTTCCATAGCCATCGCCCTCCGCTATATATTTTAACATAATTCTGCCAATAAATAAATATTATCTTTATTTTATATTTATCGCTTCTAGATAGTCTAAAAACTCTTGTGGTGGAGTTTGTTCGAAATAGAGTTCTTTTTTAGTAACTGGATGAATGAATCTTATACTTTTAGAATGCAGCATTTGACCAAAAGAAGTTACCTTTTTATGATTGCCATAAACTGGATCATTAGTTACCGGATGATTTATATAGTTTAAATGAACTCTTATTTGATGAGTCCTACCTGTTTCTAAGATACATTCAAGTAAGGTATTATTGGTAAAACGTTTTAAAACTTTAAAGTGGGTAATTGCTTCTTTACTATTTTTCGCAGTCACTGCCATCTTTTGCCTGTTATTTTCATCTCGTCCTATCGGAGCATCAATGGTACCACTATCATGATTAATAACCCCATCAACAATAGCTAAATAATGTCTTTCAACTTTTTTTTCTTTCATCATAGCACTTAAAAGTTCCATTACTTTAGAATTCTTTGCTACAACCATTAAACCACTAGTATCTTTATCAAGACGATGAACAATACCAGGGCGAAAATTAGCAGTTGGTTCTACTTTATTATGATATAATAAAGCATTTACTAAGGTATCTGTAACATGTCCTGGAGCAGGATGAGTAACTAAACCACTAGGCTTATTGATGATTAGAAGATATTCATCTTCATAGACAATATCTAAGGGTATATTAGTAGGCTCTAAATCACTATACTCTTCTTCTAACTCAACAGTAATTAGATCATGCTCTTTTACTTTATAACTTGCTGGTTTTATTTTACCATTAACTAATATTTTTTCTTGATCTAATAATTTTTGAATTTTACTACGTGATAAATCTGTTACAAAAGCAAGATAACTATCAAGCCTTTTCTCACTTTCTTTCACTTCTATTTGCATGAATAATTCCTCCTATTTCTTTGATTAGCATAATTATAACTCCTAAAACTATTAAAATATCAGCTAGATTAAAAACGGGATAATTATAATTAAATACCTTAAACGATAAATAGTCAATAACATAGCCATCAATTAAGCGATCAACAAAGTTACCTAAAAGACCACTTAAAATAAAAGAATAAGCGATAGTTTCTACCCTATCATTTAAATTTTTCTTTAACTCGTAGATAACAAAAGCTAAACATAGTAATGTTATTAAGATGATCATAAAGGTTTGGCTTGCTAAAATACTAAAAGCAGCTCCATCATTTAAGACATAAGTTAAAGAAAAGAAATTATCAATAACAGTTATAGTAGTAAGATAATTGCTAACTAGAAATTTTATTACTAGATCTAATAAAAACAAACTACAAATTAAAATAATTACACTAATTTTCTTCATCATTTCTCCTTAAATAAGTTACCCCATTAACAACAAGTTGTAACTCATCATATCTTTTTTCAACATTTCCTCTTAACATACAAATATCTCCCTTAGCAAGATCCATATATAACTTATAAGTTTTAGGAAAAAAGATAAAATCTAAAACTCCTGTTTCATCACTTCCAGTTATAAAAGCCATATCTTCATTCTTTTTCGTTTTAATAGCTTTTATTTTTTCTATCATTACTATTACATTAACTTGACGATTAAAGTAGTTACCTAAAAGATTAAGATCAATAATATTTTGATATTTACTCTTATAAACTGTAGTTGGATGATTACTAATATAAAAACCAAAGCATAATAGTTCTTGCTCTAAAAGTGCATTCTTAGAATATTCAGCAATATTTTCTATTTCTGGTTTTAAAACAAGACTTTCATCTAAATCAAGCGTTAATTCCCCATAATTATATAAACTATCTAAATTTGTTAATAAACTTTTTCGAGTATAATTAAAGCGATCAAAAACACCTGATAAAATTAAAGTTTCTAATTGTTTTTTTGTAATACGCCCTCTTACTAATCTTGAAACAGCATCATACAAATCAAAAAACTCTTTATTATTTCTAGCATCTACAATATTTTTACAGACATTAATACCAATACCTTTAATACTAGAAAACGGAAAGATAATGCTCTCATCTTTAGTAGTAAAATGAGCTTCACTATAGTTAATATCTGGTTTTACCACATTTAAATTATGAGCTTTTATTTCTCTTAAATATTCTTTTGTTTTACTTTCCACCCCAATAGCATTGTTTAAAAGATTAGCATAAAATTCTAAAGGATAATGAACTTTTAAATAAGCCATTTTATAAGCAACTAAGGAATAAGCAACAGCATGACTTTTATTAAAACCATAACCTGCAAATTTTAAAATTGAAGCAAAGATAGTTTTAGCAGTTTCTAAATCATGACCAAGTTTTGTAGCCTTTTCAAGAAACTTTGTTTCTTCTTCTTTTAAGATATCAACTTTCTTTTTACTAATAGCACGTCTTAAAATATCAGCCTCACCTAAAGAGTAACCAGCATAAAGACTAGCAACTTGCATAATTTGCTCTTGATAAATCATAATACCATAAGTATCTTTTAAAACTGTTTCTAAACTCTTATCAAGATATATTGTAGGTACTCTTCCTTCTTTTCTAGCAATATATAAATCAATGTTTTCAGCAGGTCCTGGACGAAATAGAGCAATCGCTGCAACTAAATCATTAAAATTAGAAGGCTTTAATTTCCTTAAAAATTTTCGCATACCACTAGATTCAAACTGAAAGATACCACTAGTATTAGCATTTTTAAATAAATTATAGGTTGCTTCATCATCTAAAGGAATATTATTAAAGTCAATAGTAAGATGCTGATTGTTTGCAATCATATCTAAAACATTCATAATAATTGTTAAGTTTCTAATACCAAGAAAATCCATCTTTAAAAGTCCTAATTCCTCAAGATAATTCATACCATAACCAGTTAAATACATATCATCATTTTTAGTAAGAGGAATAACCTCATCTAAA
This sequence comes from Candidatus Onthousia faecavium, assembly GCA_018711135.1. Taxonomy (GTDB): domain Bacteria; phylum Bacillota_I; class Bacilli_A; order RF39; family UBA660; genus Onthousia; species Onthousia faecavium. The sequence continues at coordinate 29,380 of DVIS01000007.1, read as the reverse complement.
TCCTTTTTACACATAACAATACCCGCTGCATGAGTCCCAATTTGCCTTTTTGCCCCTTCTAATTTTAAAGCTGTTTTAAAAACCTGTTTTAAGCTTTCATCACTTAAAATATATTCTTTAAACCTTATATCTTCATTATAAAAATCAAGTAATTTTTTATGAGACATTGCTGGAATATAAGAGGTTAATTTATCTATTTTATAGGTGGGAATATTAAAGATTCTACCTACATCTCTTAAAACTTGTTTACTAGCTAAAGTAGCAAAAGTTACAATTCCCGCCACTTTTTTAGAACCATATCTATTAGTAACATAATTAATAATATCATCACGATATAAATCTGGAATATCAGTATCAATATCAGGCATTGTTTTTCTCTCAGGATTTAAAAATCTCTCAAAGAGTAGATTATATTCTAATGGATCAATTTCCGTAATACCAAGACAATAAGCAACTAAACTTCCAGCCGCACTACCTCGCCCTGGCCCAACTAAAATTTTCCTCTTCTTAGCATATTTAATAAAATCATAAACAACTAAAAAGTAATTAGCAAACCCCATATCAGTAATAACTTTTAATTCGTAATTTAGACGATTTAAGTATTCTTTAGTAACTTTATTAGCAAGCCGTTTTGAAAGTCCTTTTAAAGATAGATTTCTTAAGTAAGTAGCACTATCCATATTATAAGGACAGTCATATATTGGTAAAAGCAACTCTGCTTTAGGTAATTCTAAATTACAATCATTAACTATTTTTAGTGTATTAATAAAACCAATACTATCTTCTTTTTCCAAATTATTATTCATATATAATTCTTTATTAATAACATTATATTCTATATGATCATTAAGTGTTTTTCCATCCTTAATTAGATATAGATATTTTAAATAAATACCATCTTCTTTTGTTTTATATAAACATTCCCTTAAATAAACAATATTATTAGTCTGAACTAAAGCTGCTTGTTCTTCTTCTTTCGTACTATAACCTAAATAAATGTCAGCAAGCTCATCTTTATATTTATTATAGAAATCTAAATTACTATAAGGTATTAAAAAGTAAAGGTTATCTTTATGGTTTAACAGTTTATCAATAGTTAGTGTCTGATCATTTTGATAAGTACATATTTTTATCAAATTAATATAACCTCGATAATTTTTTACAAACAAAAGGACTTTATTATTTAAAATTGTAACCTCTAAACCAATAACTGGTTTAATATTCTTATCATGACACTGTTTGATAAAATCCATAACCCCATACATGTTATTATCACATATAATAGCAGCTTTATGGCCTTTAGAAAGGTTATAATCAATAACATCAGCAAGAGTTAATAAGCTTTCTAAAAGAGAATAGTTACTTTTCACATAAAGATTATAATACATTTTAATCACACCTTTTTTAAGTATTTTTAGTTTATCATATTTTTTCTTTATTTTATATAATTTACATATTTTTTCTATATTTATTTGACTTTGCAAGGCTTTTATGATAAAGTTATAAAGCAAGTATGTTTAACTAAAAGGAGGGATTATAATGGCAAGAAAAGTAACTACTAAAAAACCTTTATCTGCAAATGGCAGATCTCATGCATTAAATATAACAAAAAGACAACAAAAGCCTAATTTTCAAACAATTCGTCTTGAAGATGGAACAAAAATTAGAATGAGTGCACGTGAAATCAGGACTATGCGCAAGCAAGAAAAACAAGCTGCCTAATAACTTAATATGTTGTTAGGTTTTTTATTTTTACAATCAATCTCATGATGACATCAGTTTAGCAGCCAGAACAATAGTTTGTCAATATTTTTTTATAATATGAAAAAAATCCAAGATATAATTTTTATCTTGGATTTCTAACAAATTTCTTTTGATTTGGTTTACCATACATTCTCTCTAACTTTTCTTGAATCCAATAGTCATGGTAAGCTCTTTCTTCTTCTGCAGTTTTAATATAATGAGGTTTGGTATCGTATTTATAGACTTTTGTCATTATATCATTTAAAGATTTCTCACTACTTGGAGTTGCAGAAATACGAAGATTATTGATAAAACTCATTGAATGCTCCTTTCTTACTGCGTGGATTAATACTACCACAATTTAAAGTAAATGTCAAACACAATTCTTTTTATTATATGTAAGAAAGGTTAAGAATATTCCTATCTTTCTAAATAATCAGCACCCTTATGAGGTTCTTCCCTTAATAAATCATTAAAATCTTGTTGTCTTAAAGCCTCATAAATTACAATTGCTACACTATTAGAAACATTTAAAGCCCGAACATTACTAGTCATCGGTATTCTAAGACAATGCTTCAAGTCTTCTTGTAATATTTCTTTAGGAATACCAGTAGATTCTTTACCAAATATAAAGTAAAGATTCTCATTTTCCTTATTACTATAATCAAAACTAGTATGAGGTTTACGCCCATATCTTGTTAAATAGTAATAAATTCCTTTATTCTTTTCTTTAAATTCAGCAAAATCTTCATATATTTCATAATCTAATTTATCAATATAATTAACAGCACTTCTTTTTAAGTGAGCTTCATCCAAAGAAAAACCTAGAGGTTTAATTAAATGGAGTTTAGTATTAGTTGCAACACAAGTTCTCATAATATTTCCTGTATTTTGGGGTATTTCAGGCTGATATAAAACAATATGATTCATAATTATTCTTTCTCCTACTCTATTTCATTAACATCAAGAAAGTTTAAAGCTTCATCTTTAGTTAATAAAGCACCATTTAAACCATCTTCAACATCCGTTATCTTACCATCAGTAAATTTAATTAGACAAGGTATTCTCGTAACTCTATAATCACTACCATCATAGTTTTTTAATAAATCTTCTAAATAAGTAATAGTATCATCAACATCCTCTAAATTTATGTATACTAAATCAGGATAATCATTATTTTGAAGAGCTTTTTTTATACTACCTTCAAATTCACGACATTCCGTATCACTAGCAGTACATAAATAAAGAATAGCATCAGGATTTTCTTGTAAATAATGTCCTAACTCATCTGTTTTAACCTCCAATAGGATATCTTTTAAAACAGGTGTTTCCTGTTGATAATTTTTATAAGTTGTATACCAACTTGCCAGATATAAAACAAGAACAATTACAACAACATATATAGCTCCTAAAATAAGATAATTCTTTTTTGTTTCTCTTTTAGTTTTTATTTTCATCCTATCACCTCTACTAGATTAATTGTAACATAAACTTTACCTTTTGAAAATAATAGTTTACAAATTAATAGGCATTAACATTTAACTATTATGTTATATAGGCATAAATTATGTATAAAGGAGGAATAAGAGCATGTATAATAATCATATTAATACTAGAAGTGGTTTTATTCCATTAATAATTGGTGGAGTTATTGGTTATGGAATAGGAAGTAGCACCAGACCTAACTACTATTATCCAGTATATCCGATGCCAATACCATATTTTTATAATATGCGGCCAACACCATACAATTTTTATCGTAATACATACATAAAATAAGATCTAACTTGATCTTATTTTAATTTTCTGATGTTCTTTTTCTTTTGTAAGAATTTTATCATAGTAATTATTAACACTAGCAACTAAATCATGACTAGAAATATTATTAAGGTCAAGCTCAAGAATATTAAAACTATCAGACAAAGAAAGACCAGAAGCTAATTTATCATTTAATTCTAGCACTCTTTTATGAGTATTTTCATCTTCATGAGTTAATAAATAACAACTTAAAACAGTCCCAAGGAAATAACGATAACTAATATCAGGCGTAACCTTTTCTTGATTATGATGATTTGGCTCATCACACTTTTTCAATTTATCCAAAAATGTATCTAATACCTCTTCCCACTTTTCAAATGTTAAAGAAGGAAAAGAAAGAACATCTTTATATTTCATCAAAAAATTATAATCAAAATCACCTATTAAAGAACCTATATTTAAGATAAGTGTCTCATAGTATAAAGGATTAATTATTCGATAAAAACCTAAGTATCTTTCAAGCTTCGCCTTAGTTATATCACCATCAGAATAACCTTTAGTCTTTAAATAATCTAAAAATTTATTTTCATTGTAAATAGAAATAAACTCTGTAAATAATTCTCTAGAAGCATAATTCGCAGTATTTAAGTAATGGAAAAACTCATGAACTAATATTTTTCCATCAAGAATATTTCCTTCAAAACCAACATTAAAAAAAAGATGCTTATCTTTTCTTCCAGAACAATTTATAGTTAAGTAGTCTACCTCATCATTTATAGTATCCGCAAAACCAAAAGTACCATTATTAAGGCATTTAGTAAAAATATCTTGATATTTAGGGTTTAAAAGATAAAGATATTCTCTTACAAGTTCAAAAGATGTTAAACCATCAATCTTATCATGATAGTTAATTGCAATACAATTAGTCCCTAATTCTTCATAGGGATTAATCAAACTCTTACTTTGCTCTAATAAATGTAAAATAGGAGTTAAATTGTTTAGATAAAAAAGGTTATTATTTTCCTTAAGATAGGTATCAATTCTTTCATTTAATTCTTTCTTGTTTAACATCTTCTCACCATAGCAAAGAAATATTTCTTTACTCCCCCATAAATTTTAAAAAAAAGCCTCAAAGGTTATTTGATGGCTGTTATTTCAACATCGTAACTACCATTAGGGCTTTCAACTGTAATAATATCTCCTACTTTATGATTTAATAAAGCCATAGCAATAGGACTTTCATTAGATATTCTTCCTTCAAAAGGATCGGCCTCTTGACTACCTACAATTTGATATTCATCACTATCATCAGGATCATCAACATATTTAATAGCTACAGTGCTACCAAGGCCAACCACATCTTTAGGTATATCTTTAATAATTTCTACATTTTCAAGCATTTTTTCAATTGCTTTTATTCTACCTTCTATTTGGGCTTGTTCATTTTTGGCAGCATCATAGTCAGCATTTTCAGATAAATCACCAAGACTACGAGCTTCCTTAATAGCTATAATATTAGCAGGTCTTTTTTCATTTATTAAAACATCTAATTCATTTTTTAAATCAGCCAAACCTGATTCTGTTAAATAGACAACTTTATTATTTTTCATTACTTTCACCTCATTTTATAATAATTAAGATTAGGTCTCCCTAATCATAATACGAGTAAAATTTTACCATATTTTAAAAAATTTAGCAAGCATTTTTTACTAAATCTTTATATAATATGTACTAGTATAGAAAATAGTACCAGTGTTTGACAAATATTACATCATTTCTAGTTCCCGCATTAAAAAGTCATCAGTCATTCCGGCGATAAAGTCTATAACTTGACGTTTTGAAGAGGTTTCTTGTAAGTAAATATCACTTTGATGATTTAAGAAAGTTTGGTAGATTGTACTTTCATAATTTTTATGTTCAAGATCTTGTAAGTATTTTTTATAAAGAAGATAAATACCTTTTTCATAGTATTCATATTTTGATTTACTTAAAGCTTTATTATAAATGTTATCATAGTTAAATTTCTTTAAAGCAACTAAAGCATTATAAACCTTATCACTCAGTTTAATATATGGCTTATCTAGACTTTCGTTAATTATATCAAGGATAAGAGTATTGATAATATCTTTATTGTTATCACCTAAAACATTTGTAATTTCTTTAGGAATATCTTCTCTTTTTAGATTTCCAAGCATAATAGCATCTTCAATGTCTCTACCAATATAACCGATAACATCACTAATTCTTACGACGCAACCTTCTAAGGTCATAGCATGATAGGTATTAGCTTTTTTTATGTCTTGATAGCTTTCTTGATATTCTCTTAAAAATTCTTTCTTAGTTTTTTTAGTAGGTTCATAGACTGGACTAAGCATTTCACCATTATGAGTCATAATACCATCTAGAACTTGGACGGTAAGGTTTAAACCAAGTCCATTTTTAGCAATATACATATAGTATCTAACACCTTCAATATTGTGAGCGAAATATTCACCAAGTTCTTCCCTTGAAATTTTATTTAATATGGACTCGCCAACATGTCCAAGAGGAGTATGACCAATATCATGACCTAAGGCGATAGCTTCGATTAAGTCTTCATTTAGATTTAGAGCTCTTCCGATAGTTCGAGCTATTTTACTGACTAATTGAACATGAGTTATTCTTTTACTAACATGGTCATTGGAATTAGCAATATAGACTTGGGTTTTATTTAGATAACGAGTATAAGATAGCGAATGAATAATTCTATCAATGTCATGAAAAAATGGCGGTCTAATATCTTCGGTTTCTTCCTTTAATCTAATGGCATCTTTACTCTTAGTAGCATAAATACTAAGATTTTCTTCTTTCTTTAAAAAGTTTTCTTTCGCTTTAGCAAAATTGTTCATATAATATCTATCCCTTCTTTATTAGTCTTATCATAGAATATTCACTTAGTTTTTTAGCAAATGGTAATTTTAATATTTCTTCAGGATGTCTAGCGACAGAAATTGGTTCATTATCTTCGTTTAGAATTGTCGTTATTTCATAAGGATAAATATCCCCTTCTGGAGTAAATATTTCTACTAAGTCCCCTACTTTAAAGTAATTACGTTCTTTTAGAATGATTGATTTTGTTTCTTCATCGTAACCAATTATTAACCCTAAATACTCTTGATTAGATATTTCTTGACGACCTGTATAGTATTGATCAGTAACATCTGCTTCATGAGTAAAGTACTGGCTAGTTGTTTCTCTATTGGCAACACTATCAAGTCTTTGTTTATATTCCAAAAGGTTTTCTTCCGTTAGAGTATTGTTATAAATGTTATCGATGATATAGCGGTAACTTCCAATTACCGTAGCTAAGTAATACAAAGAACGCATTCTTCCTTCGACTTTTAAGGAGGTAACTCCTATTTCAATTAAGTCTTTAATGTATAGAGCAAGATTTAAATCTTTTGTAGCTAAAGAGAAAGTATCACCAAGGGAACTATCAAAAGCAAAACGACATACTTGAGCACAGCCTCCTCTATTAGCATCACGATTGGTAACATAATTTGATAAAGTACATCTACCACTAACACAAGTACACATCGCCCCATGAATAAAGACCTCGGTATCTAAGTTAGGAAGGGATGATATTTCTTTTATTTCTTCCTTACTTAGTTCTCTAGCTAAAACAACTCTTTTAGCACCTAAATCACGATAAAATTTGGCACTTTCTAAATTAGTAACAGAATCTTGCGTAGAAATATGAATCTCCTTATCTTTATAGGTATCAATTAAGTATTTAGCTAAGGCAAGGTCACTAACAATAAAAGCATCAATACCACAATCAACAATATCCTTAAAATAGTTAGTATAATCTTCTTTATCTTGTTCATGAAAAACGATATTAGCAGTCAAATATACTTTTTTACCAAGTTTATGAGCAAAGGTACAACCTTCTTTTAACTCTTCTAAAGTAAAATTAACGGCATTAGCTCTTAGACTGTATTTTTCACCACCTACATAAACAGCATCAGCACCATATAGTAAGGTAACTTTTAAACGTTCTAAATCTCCTGCCGGAGCTAGTAATTCTACTTTTGCCATTATCTCACCTCTTTACTTTATAGATTGTTTCGCGATATAAGAAACCACGATTATGACCAGCAATTTTATCGATTGCCGATTTATTAAAGTCTTTAAAATTATTTATTAAGCTAATATACTCATCAGTAGTAAAGTTTCCTTCATTAATAATACCATAGTTGATACCACTATTTTGTAATTTCAAGTAGACATTACTTAGATTTAAGATCTTATTATAGAAAAATGTTGTTCCTAAATCTGTCTCTTTAACGAGAAATTCTCCTTTCGTAACTGGTTCTTTAATGGTAATAGTATCTTTTTTAGGTTTAGAGTTATGAAGGAAATAACTAGTAAGCAGATGTCTTTTACTCATAGCAGCGACGGGATTACCTAAGAGCATGACAAATAGTTCAGACTTAGTCTTTTTTCTAATTGTTAAAATATCATCTAGAGTAATTTCATTAGCAAGATATGCTCCTTTTACTCCTAAGTTATAGTATAAGTTTATTGTATCACTATTAGTTACTAAATGAGTTTCGTTAAAGATAAGATTTAAGTTTATATTATGTTCTTTAACAATATTTAATATAGCCATATCATAAAAGAAGACACCAGTAACATTTAAATCAGCAAGAGTTTTAAGTACCGTAATTAGATTAGGAATATCTTTATTAAAGATCATTTTATTTATGACCACAAAGCATTCTTTAGTAGTTTTACTTTTATATTCTTTTATATCTTCTATAGTAAAGTATTTAAAGTAGTCAACTGCATAATTTTCTAAAGGGAAAACAAAACCATCAAGAGGAGTATCTAAATATTTTTGATAATTTGATGTAGCAACGCCTAACAATTTCATAATACCAACTTCTTTCTTGAAACAAACACTATCTATAGTGTATCAATTTATGAATAAGTATATAATATAGGAAAGAGAAAAGCAAGAAGATAATGGATAGAAATGATAAAAGTGTGGTCTACAATTAAGAGAACACACACTTATTAAGTTTGATAATAATATAATATCTATGATAAAACATAGGGATTTTCAGCAGTCCCATCACCACCGGTAAAACCGTTATCAGGCATTACATTAATAACTGGACGTATCCCATCATTATACCCAGCCACGCTGCCATAATAGATAGAGTCTACACTCATATGCCACACTCTAAGACCATTCAAGACATTTTCAAGTAATGATGGGGTCATTGTATAATACAAAGCATTGTCAGCGATAGTTAAATAATTGTTACTTGTTGGGATGAGAAAATTCATACCTGCAAAAACTAATTCATCTGCTGTTATTAAACCTGCTTTTAATCTGTAGCTTCCTCCATAGCTTTCACTTGTCGTTGGACATTTTAATGTTGGGACAACGTCTCTTGAAAATCCTAAAACAAGCGGCAAAGCTAGTCTATCAAAACTCGCATATAAATATAAGTCTGCTACAGAGGGTCCCCATAATTCTTCTGTAAGGCCATAATCACTAGCGCTTTTATATCCGCTACTATCACTACAGAATCTACCTCCTATTACCATATCATCATAAGCAGTAGCTCCTAATGTATTGGCATACCAAGTCTCTACCTCTTTCTTTATAAATGAATCAGTGCCATTATCATAGGTATATCCTGTATATTTTGGATCATCATTTTTTTCAGCATATCGTTCTTCACCTATCATTTTATTACCAAAATAATTGTTTGTATATGGGATACCCTCGTCATTATGTGTACCATCATATATTAATCTTAAAGAACCATCTCCATTTATTCTTACAATTTTCCAGTACATTTTATCTCCTTTAGATGCTAGTTTAACAGGAAAACATTCACTCTCTTTATTTCCATCAAATTCTAGGCAACTTTCTAAACTTTGATAATATCTATATGCTCCATATCTAGTACGATATACATAATAATCTTCTTGGTATTCACCAAATTGAACATTGTTATTATCTACATTTCCTCTGAAATAGTAACTTATTCCATCTTCATCTTCTGCTTGGTATAATCCATTTGTTATATATTCTGGATTTGGATCAGTTGCATAGTCTTCCTCATCATTGGGATCAACTTGTTTTCCATCACTAGTATAATTAAACATACTCTCTTTTGTTTCTTGCAATTCGTTGTTAGCTAAAATTGTTTGTACAGTCTCTGGAACATATTTATCTCCATCTTTTCCATAGACATTTATCTGAACTGAGAAGGTTAAACCTCCTCCATCTCCTTGAGGATTATATTCTTCAGTTACATACATTCTAAGACGATAGTTATTAGTTTCGCTAGAGTTCATACTACTTGTATATAAACTCATCTCTCCTGCTGGTCTTCCGGTATAATTATTAGCACTTGCTTCTTCACTATATGTTTCTGGTACCATTAATGCTTCTTCTGTTCCATCACTATTTAATTTTGTTAAATATAGTTTTATATTAGAACCATCTATTGTTCCTTCTCCTATTTCTTTGGCACTTATTTCATAGTTGATATTAACATTACCTATGATATTACTTGATATCGTAAAATCAAAGTATTCTCCTTCTGTTAAGCGAACTGTACCTGTTTTATCTGTTGTAGGTAAAGCTCCACTCATATTTATGACATTATCACTTTCTGTATAAGTCATCGTGATTGCACCTGTTGTTATACTATTAACAGTCTGACCTGTTCCTGTATAACTGAATGCGGCATAACTTACTCCTACAACTGCAACTATTAGTAGTAAAATTAAACCTGACACTATTATTTTTTCTTTTCTTCTTTCCATTTCTACTCGCTTCCTATTATCAGTATTTTTGACATTAATTATATTGTAATCTATTTTTGTAGTTTTATACCCTGGTTATATAACCAGTTTACACATCAAAAAAGAACAGAATACTCCTATCCTGCTCTTATTCCATGACGAAAGAAAGTACTTAAATGTCTAAAGTACCCCCCCCCAGGTAACTTTTTGTAAACTTAATATTCTTGCCATTCTTCATGCCTTCTTTCTACTATTTATTACCATAATAATACCATAAGTTTAGAGTGCTAGCAATAATTTTTTTGTATTAAAACATCACTACTAGTAATCTTCTTCTTGGTTATTATCTTCTAATTTTACTAACACCTCACGTGGTTTAGAACCATTAGGTGGTCCAATTATACCCCGTTCTTCTAACAAATCAATAATTCTTGCTGCCCGATTATAGCCTAATTTAAATCTTCTTTGTAAAAGTGAAGCACTAGCTTTTTGTGTTTCAATAACAAATTCAACTATTTCATTATATAATGGATCATCATATTCTTCTTGCTGCGTCATATCCTCTTTTTGAGAAGCAGACTTATCACTATCCCCTGATAAGTTCATGAAGGCTTGATCATATTCAGCTTTTTGTTGTTCAATAGTATAATCAATAATTCTCTTAATCTCATCATCATCAATGAAAGCCCCTTGAATTCTTTCTGGATCAGACTCTCCCATTGGTAAAAATAACATATCACCTTTACCTAATAGTTTTTCAGCTCCTGTCATATCAAGAATTGTTCTTGAATCAATACTACTTGATACAGCAAAAGAGATACGACTTGGAATATTAGCTTTAACAACACCAGTAATAACATCTGTTGATGGTCTTTGCGTCGCAATGATTAAATGAATTCCTGCTGCCCTTGCCATTTGAGTAATCCTCATAATAGAAGCTTCTACATCTTTACTTGCTACTAACATTAAATCAGCTAACTCATCGATAATTACAACGATAAATGGCATTTTCTTTATCTTTTCATCATCGGGTAGAGTCTTATTTTTCTCTTCGACATAAGCATTATAAGTAGCGATATTTTTGGTTTTAGTCTCACTAAAGACATCATAACGTCTTTCCATTTCAGAAACAATTTTCGCTAAAGCAACACTAGCTTCTTTCGGATCAGTAACTACAGGTCTAAGTAAATGCGGTACCCCATTATAACCTGATAATTCAACTTTTTTAGGATCAACCATTACTAATTTTACCTCATCTGGTTTAGCACGCATTAAAATAGAACAAATAATACCATTAATACAAACAGATTTACCACTACCCGTTGATCCTGCTACTAATAAGTGCGGAGTTTTATTGATCTCACACCAAATAACATTACCCATAATATTTTTTCCTAAGGGACATAATAATTTACTACCATCAAGACTTTTCGGTATTTTCTCAAAGACCTCTTTAAAAGCAACAGAACTTATTTCTTTATTTGCTATTTCAACTCCTACTGTACTTTTCCCTGGAATTGGTGCTTCAATTCTTACATCTTTAGTAGCTAAAGCAAGGGCTATTTCTCGATGAATACTTAAAAGTTTACTAACTTTAGTACCTGAGTTTAATTCTAATTCATATTGCGTAACAGCAGGACCAATATGAACCTCTACTACTTTGCCAACAATCATAAAGTCCTTTAAAACTTTTTCTAAAAGTTCAATATTCTTCTCAATTTGACTTTGATCAACACCTTTTTTATTCTTTTTAACTGGATTTAAAAGAGTTATAGGTGGCAAAGTATATTTACGCTGTACTTTTGGTTTATCTGGCTGTTCTACTAACTGTTGTTCTTCAACTTGCTCTTGTTCTTCAACTTGCATATCAACTTTAGCTTTAGTTAATTCATCAATACTAGATATAACAATTTTTTTCTCTTCTTCTTTAATTTCTCCCATCGCTGGTTCTTCATTACCAGTAATAATTGGTTTCGTCTTACTAAGTTCCTCAACTTTTTCTTCTTTACTATGCCTTTTTGGTAATTTTTCTTTCGCCTTTAAAGCACTATTTCTTACAAAATCTACAATAGAAAAACCAGTAAACAAGGAAATACCTGCAATTACTAAAACCCAAGCGATTATCTGCATTCCTTTAAATGAGAAAAGCAACATAAATAAAACACCAAAAGTACAACCGATAATACCTCCCCCTATCGCCTCTGGTCTTGCCCCTTTTAAGACATTAGAAAAAGATACAACTAATTGATCTATAGTCTCACTAAAAACTTTAATCGCGTTACTATCATTACTAAGTAAGTAATTCTCATGCATCAAGACTAAAACACCAATAATTAACAGATAAAAGCCTAACATTTTCGTTGTAAATAAATTAGGCCATGAACGATTAATTATTAAGTAAATACCTAAGACAATTAAAAGAACTAATAAAATATTATAAAGTCCTCCTACAAGAAAGATACCAAAAGAGGCAATCATAGACCCAACAGGACCATACCTACCAATTCCTAGTATCCCTGCTAAAACTAAGAGAATTCCATAGAGCTCACTACTATGTGAAAAACTTTTCTTTGCTTCTTTTTTCTTTTTCCTTTTTGCCATACTTCCCACCTTCTATCCTAATTATATCAATGAACTTATATTTTTTAAAGAACTTAGTAGCAATTTGACATTATTTAATTTTTAGACTATTATATACCTTAATCTTAAGGAGATGAGTGTATGCCTAAAATTAGTGTTATTGTACCTGTCTATAATAAAGCAAAATATTTAGATGATTGTCTTAAATCATTGACAAGTGAAAACTTAGAAGATATTGAAATTATGGTAATTGATGATGCTTCAACTGATAATAGTTTAGATATTATTCAACAATATAAAAGTAAATATCCCGAAAAAATAAGAGTCTATACTAATTCTTTTAATAAAGGTGTTGGAGCATGTAGAAATATGGGCATTGTTTTTAGTCAAGGATTTTATATTACTTTTGTAGATGCAGATGACTTTATTCATCCTGATATGTATAAAGACATGTATAAAGGTGCAGAAGAAACTGGATTTCCAGAGATTGTAAGTACTAAGATTTGCTTTATCAATGAAGATGAAAAACTTAACAATGCCTCTTTAAAAGGACAAAGACATAAAGGCACATCTTATTATTTACCTGCTACAGAAGATGTTATTGTTTATGAATCTCCTTCTTGCTGTGATAAGTTATTTAGAATGGATATTGCAAGAGACATTAATTTTCTTGAAGATAAAAGATGGGAAGACTTTGGTTATAGTTATGGCGCTTTATTTAGCTCTAAAAGATTACTTAAATTTAATCACTATGATTACTTTTATAGGCGTAATGTCAAAGATAGTAGATCAATAATTAATCAAGATATTAATCCTGACATTTTAGATATTTTCGATGTTAATAAACAAATTGAAGAAGCCGCCATAATTCATAATAATTTTAAAACTTTTCAAAAAGAAATAAGAATAATTCAAATATCTAATTGTTTTAATAGAATAAGTGAGGTATTAACTTGGGAGATACCACCAAAAGAAAAAATAGAACTTGTCAAAGACTTAAAACAATTAGTAACATTAGAATATGGTGATTATAGAAAATATGACTTTGGACTTTTGTCAGATAAAAGTAGTATCTTAGACGCAGAAATATTTGATGATTTAGATATTCCTTTTCATAATGATGATGATAATAAAGAAACAATCAAAAAAAGAATAAAAACGAACATAACAAAAGTAGGAGCTTAACCTTAACTCCTACTTTTTGCTTTCTTACTTTTACGATGATAGAACCAAATAATAAAGCCAATAATTAAAATAATTAGAACTATTAAGATAATATGAGAAGCATTATCAATAAAAGCTAAAATCGCATCTTTTTTATCTCCAGCAAAAGCTCCAACACATACTAAAGCCGTATTCCAAACAGCACTACCAATAGTTGTATAGAGTAAAAATTTAAACATTGGCATTTCACTCATCCCTGCAGGAATACTAATTAAGCTTCTTACTATAGGCACAAATCTACAAAATAAAACTGTTATATTTCCCTTAGTATTAAACCATTTATCAGCTGATTCAATATCTTTAGGCTTAACTCGTAATAGTTTACCATATTTACTTGTAACTATCTTAATTAATCGTTCTTTATTTAAGATTTTTCCAATAAAATATAAGATTAAGGCTCCTACTACCGAACCTAAAGTAGCAGCTATAATAACCCCAACAATTGTCATATTACTACTAATGACCATAAAGCCACCAAAAGTTAAAATTAACTCACTAGGTATAGGCGGAAAAACATTTTCAATCATGATTAAAAAGAAAATTCCTAAATACCCATAAGAATTCATAATATCTGTTATAATAGTTTCCATAATGTCTCCTTTTCAATTTATTATAAACGTATTATATCATTAATATCTATTATCTTCATTATTTATTTACATAATTACACTTTAAGGTGTAAACTATTTATATTTTTTCATCAGCAATAAGACCTGCTTGAATAAAACGCATAATCTTTTTTATTTCTTTAATAGCAAGTTCTCTTAAATTGTTATCTATTATAACTTTATCAAATGATACTAAAGAGTCTTCTTTAAATTGATATATTAAATGACAGTTATATCCTTGTAACTGTTTTTTTAACTCCATCCCTACTCTTCTAAAGTGAATCTCGCTAAAAACTAAGATAATAGTCTTGTTAGTTAAGAGATATTATCTTTTAATATTTTAATAGAGTTAGTAATATTTTCTTCTGTTGTCGTAGATTTATCTTCAATTAAGATATCACTTTCTTTAACTCCTATTTCTAATAGATGTTCTTTCATATATTCTGCTTCATTAAAATCACCGTTTACCCCTATTCCCCCTGTTACTAGGACTTTATTAATGTTTTTAGTTTTTAATAGTTCTATCGCTTTACTAGGTATAACTTTCTCTTTAATTAGAGCTTCTTCTAGAGCAATAACACTTACATAGTATTTACCTGTTGCTTCCTTCATTACCTGCGCACTAATTATTCTTCCAACTAGCTCTTTTTTATTACGATATCCCCTTATATCAACTAAACCTAATTTAGGGAGTTTTATTTGTCTTTTTTCTAAATCAATCCTTATATTGCTATAAGTATTATTTTTATAACTACTTACAATACAGTTAGTTTTATAACTTTGATAAGATCTTTTTGCTTTAAAAACAGGGTAGTTACCTCTTTTAGCAAAGAAATTCTTATAAGCATCTTCTAAATTGAAGATGGCACATCTTAAAGCACATGAATCAACCTTTTTTAGAAATTCATACTCACTAGTTAGCTCTTTCAAATCCTTACATAAGTAGGAAGATTTCTTAAAGCCGTTATTCTTTTGATAATCTAAAAAATGGTTATAAACAAATCTAACACAACCAAAAGTTTTATTAATTAATACCTTTTGATTATCCGTTGGATATAGTCTAAACTTATATGCTTTATATGCTTCCATTTTGATACCTCCCCTGATGTAATCAACTTAACATATAGAACGATAGTTTGTCAATAACTTTTTTGACTTTTATACGTACTTTTATTATATACAAAAAAGAACTGATTATCAGTTCTAAAAATTCTTATCTCTTAAAAATGGTGGAAAATCATAATCACTTTCTAGCAATTCACCATCGCTATCATCATCATCTTCTTGATTACTACTCATGGCAGCAACATAAGGATTATCTTCTCTCATGCTTCTTCGATTTGGTTGAACATTAGAGAAAATTGGCTGTTTTTCTTGTCCTTGATTCTTTTTATCAAAACCTGTAGCGATAACAGTAACAATAACCTCATCAGATAAGTTTTCGTTAATAACAGAACCAAATATGGTATTAATATCAGTTCCTGATGCAGCTCTAACAACTTCAGCAGCTTGTTCTGCTTCAAATAAGGTTAAGTTAACACCACCTGTAATATTAATAATTGCATCAGTAGCACCCGTAATGCTTGTTTCAAGTAACGGACTAGAAACGGCTTGCTGAGCTGCTTCAATTGCTCTATCTTCACCCATACCAATTCCAATTCCAATAATAGCACGACCTGAATCTTTCATAACTGATTGCACATCAGCGAAATCTAGGTTAACAAGTCCAACAACAGCAATTAAATCGGAAATAGATTGAACACCTCGTCTTAAGACATTATCTACCTCTTTAAAAGCTTCTAGCATTGGGGTAGTTTTATCAATTATTTCTCTTAATCTATCATTAGGTATGACAATTAAAGTATCAACATGCTTTTCTAGTTCTTGAAGACCTGCTAAAGCATTATCCATTCTCTTTTTTCCTTCAAAAGTAAAAGGTTTAGTAACAATAGCTACTGTTAAGGCACCTAAAGCTTGAGCAATTTCCGCAACAACAGGTGCAGCTCCTGTACCTGTTCCTCCACCCATTCCACAAGTTATAAATACCATATCAGCACCAGTTAAAGCATCTTCTATTTCTTTTTTAGACTCTAAAGCGGCTTCTCTACCAATATCAGGTCTACTACCTGCTCCTAAGCCATCAGTTAAATTAGCACCTAACTGAATTTTAATATCAGCTTTAGAATTATTTAGTACTTGTAAATCAGTATTAGCAACGATAAATTCAACACCTTTAACACCAGATTCTACCATTCTGTTAACAGCATTGCCACCGCCGCCCCCGCAGCCAATTACTTTTATTTTCGCTAATTGATCCATTTCTAGTCCATTTCCCATGTTTGCTCCTCCTTAATTAGTTATCTAAAAAATGACTAAAGAATTTATTTATCATTGTTTCATTCACTTGATTTTTCTTTTTAGGTGATATAAAACTATTAAGCTCGTCATCACTAAACATATTAATATCTTTTTCTTTTAATTTACATTTTTTATCAAAATATTTACAGCTTCCTAAAGCACTCGTAAACATATTGTGCCGTGCTCCTAATGTTTTCATATTAAAACAACTTGCATATTTACCTAACACACTTTCTACTATATAATTAAAGCCTGCTATTTCACTAATACCACCTACTACAATTATATAACTAATTTCTCTTTTTGTTAAGCGATTTATCTCATTTTTTGCAAGTTTTAAAATTTCTTTTAAGCGTGACTCAATAATTTCTGATATTTGAACTTGATTTATTGTAATATTTTTATTCTCACTATTTATCATTTTTATATCATCATTATGATCAGCATACCGAGAAGAAGAAAGTGCAAAAGTCTCTTTAAGTTTTTTCGCTTCTTCTTTTTTTATTTTATAAATAAAGACGATATCTTTATCTACACTACTACTACCTACTGGAATATAAGAGTTTTTAATCATAATCCCTTTATTAAAAACACCCACACTAGTAATATCTGTCCCAACATTTATAATAGCTCCCATTTTCCGGTCTAAACTACTACTAGCAACCGTATAATAGTCAGCTTGAGTATTATAAACAATATCTACAATATTAATACCGACACTTCTAACAATATTAATGATTGGATATATTTCTTCTTTAGGACTAGTAGCAACAACTGCCTTTAAAAAGAGCTTCTCACCACTTTTTCCTAAAGGTTCAAGACTACTTGGTTCATCATCAATTGTAAATGATATGGGAAGACAACTTACTAATTCCCTTGTCTCGTCATAAGTATCTCTTACCGTATCTTTTATAACTGCTTCAATATCTCTTCCTGTTACAGTCTCGCCTTTAATATTAACCATCCCATTTTCCATAGTCATACTAGCTCTATTAGCAGGTAATGTTAATATAACCTCTTTAATTTTCATACCAATTATATCTTCAGTTTTTTTTATGGCATTTAAAAGAGAACTTTTTAATTTTTTTTCATCATATATAACATTTTTTTTCATACCTAAAGAAACAGTAGAGGTAGCTGCCAAGATATGGTAGGTATCTTCATTACCATTTTCACTAGAATCACTGGCATTAACTACAACTATTTTGATATTACCATTACCAATATCAAGACCAGTATAGATATGACTCATAACTCCACCTCTATTCTTTTTTCATTATACACTATTTCATATTATTTTAACAAGTACTTTCATTTAGGTATTTTTAAAACCTTTTTTAATTTTCTATTTTCGCTTGTCTTTTAATAAATTTGAATATTTCTACAACTAGTATTGGGGAAAGTGATAAAAGTATTACTGTAATCCATTCTCTACCATTAAGGATACCTAGTGAGAAGAACTCTCTTAATGGAGGAATAAAGAGTACTAATAATAGGAAAAAAACAGATCCTAGCATTGCAAGATATAATAGCTTGTTACGAGGATAATCTTTACTAAACAAAGAAATAGTACTAGAACTTTGATTTAAGGAATGAAAAATTTGTGATAAACATAAGACTGTAAAGGACATTGTTAAAGCGGCTTGATAGCTATCATTATGACCAATTAGATAAGCAATCATCGTAATAATGGCAAGGAAAATACCATAAAAACAAGTTCTAAAGACAAGCCCTTTTTCAAAAAGAGTTCCTTCTTTTACAGGCTTATGTTTCATAATATTAGGACTTGCTGGATCAATTCCTAAAGCAAGGGATGGAAGTGTATCTGTTACTAAGTTGATGAAAAGAATATGAACAGCAAGTAAAGGACTAGCTAAATTAAGAAGAATAGTAGTAAAGATAGTTAGAACCTCAGCAATATTACCTGCTAGAAGATACTGAATTACCTTTTGAATATTACGATAGACTCTTCTACCTTCTTTAACAGCTTTTTCAATAGTTGTAAAATTATCATCAAGTAAAATCATCGCAGCAGCATCTTTAGCAACATCAGTTCCAGTAATTCCCATAGCAACTCCAATATCAGCTTGCTTTAAAGCCGGAGCATCATTAACCCCATCACCAGTCATCGCCACGATTTCTTTATTTTTCTTTAAGGCTTTAACGATTCTTAATTTATCATTAGGAGTAACTCTAGCAAAAACAGAAATATCTTTAATGGTATTACGTAGTTTTAAATCACTCATCTTAGCTAACTCTTCTCCACTAATTACTAAATCACCTTGTTTATATATACCTAAATCTTTAGCAATAGAGGTAGCAGTTAATTTATGGTCTCCTGTAATCATAATGACTCTAATACCAGCTTCATGACAAGTTTCTATCGCATGTTTTACCTCTTCTCGTGGTGGATCCATCATTCCCATAATACCAATAAAGGTTAAGTCATTTTCAATAGTTTGATCATCTTCATGAGGAAGACTAGAAATATTTTTAGTTGCAAAACCTAAAAGTCTTAAACCTTTACGAGATTGCTCCATACAATAGTCTTTTATTAATTTCCTATCTTTTGATGTCAATTTAACTTTTTTCCCATCTATCATTGTATCAGTACAAACATCAATTAACTCTTCAGGAGCACCTTTACTATAAAGAATATAATTAGTATTATCATCATCTTTTATAACGGCACTCATTCTCTTTCTCACAGAATCAAAAGGATTAGAAAATAAAATTTTATGGTCTTTTCTTATCTTAGTTAAATCATAGTTATGGTCTAAAGCATAAGTAAGTAAAGCTCCTTCCGTTGGATCACCTAAGACTTTATTTTTATCTAAAGAAGCATTGTTACATAGAATAGCGGCATAAATCATTGTATCATTAAAGTTATTAATTTTATTTTTAGAGATAATATCTGTAAATAAAGCACTAACTGTAACGGTCATTTTATTTAAGGTTAGAGTTCCAGTTTTATCAGTACAAATAACTGTTGAACTACCTAAAGCTTCAACAGCAGGCAACTTTTTAACAAGAGCATTATTTTTAGCCATTCTTGAAACTCCTAAAGCCATAACAATTGTAGCAGTAGCAGGTAAACCTTCAGGAATAACTGAGATAGCTAGTGATATGGCAATCATTAATAAAGCTATCAAGTCTTTACCATATAAAAGTCCAATAAAGAAAATGAGAATAGCGATAATAATACCAGCAATAGAAAGGACCTCACCTACTTTATTTAGTTTTCTTTTTAAAGGTGTATCTAAGTTTTCGGTATCATCTAACATTTTAGCGATCTTACCTACCTCTGTATCAGATGAGGTAGTAACAACAATTCCAATTGCCGTACCATAAGAAATAATAGTAGATGAATAGACCATATTAGTTCTATCTGCTAATGGTGTTTTTTCATCTAATAAGATATTAGCATCTTTCATTACAGGAACACTTTCTCCAGTTAAGGATGATTCATCTACTTTTAAGCCTTGTTCTTCAATTAATCTAATATCTGCGGGGACAATATTTCCATCTTCTAAATAGACTAAGTCCCCTACAACCAAATCTTTAGTTAGGATTTCTTTTTTCTTACCTTCTCTTATAACCGTTGTATGAGGAGTATTCATTTTTTTTAAAGCTTCAATTGCATCCATGGCTTTTTTTTCTTGAATAATACTGATTAAAGCATTAATAAAAATAATAATTAATATAACAATACCTTCCGCTTGTTCTCCTAAGATAAAAGAAAGAATAGATGCGAAAAGAAGAATAATAATCATTTTATCCTTTAACTGTTCTAAAATCATTTCAAAAATAGTTTTCTTTTTAGTACTTGCAATAATATTGGGTCCATTTTTTTCTAATCTTGATCTAGCTAATGCTTCAGTTAAACCTTGATTAGAACTATGTAATTTTTCTATTACTTCACTACTATTAATAGTATAAGCATCTTTCAATTATATCACCCTTATCTTATTCTGATTAAAATTATTGTAACAAAAATTAAAAGAAATTACCACTCATTTAGTAATTTCTGTAACCTTTTCTAAGATTCTGTTTTATAAGTTAATTATTTAATCGTAAACTGTTTTTTAATGATTTAATTGTGATAAAAACACTTGCAAAGGTGAAGAAGATAATAGTAATAACCGTTCCAATAATTAGAATGATTATATTTTTAGTAGTTGTTTCATTTTCTCACCATTACAATTGTAGCATAATAGCAAGGTAAAATTTCTTACATTTTTATAAGTATTATCTAATTTCTCTTTTAATTAATTTGGCATGCATCACGACACGATTACCAAAATTATCTTGACAGGTTGATAAAGTTAAAATTTTATCATTAGTATTAACAGTAGCAGAAAAATCAACTTGACTACGACTTTTTATAGTATTTAAAAATTGAAGATATTCTTCTTCAGTAGCAAAGTTAGGTGTAATATAGTAACTTTCTTTAGGAGTTGTATAAACACTAAAGACTTGCCACATGGTATTCTCAGTTGGCGTAGAAAGTCTAATGATATAGTTTTCTTTATTTGTATACCAAGAACTATTTAAAATATTTTTTAAGCTTCCAAACATTGTTCCATTATAGCGACTATGAGCATAAATAATAGTATTTTGATCAAAATTAGTAGCATCATTACGATAATCCATAAATACCCACCCAGCATCATTAGCAGTTTTATCAAAGGCATGTGATAAGTAATAGTCATTATCAGTAGTTTGGACAATTGGATAGTTAATATTAGTACCTTTTACTTGAATCCAACCAACGGTATCACTATTTTTGGCTAAAAGATCTTGAAAATTAACCTCTAATAAGTTTAATTTAATATAATTCCAATAATCATCATCAGGATCAACTGGAGGATTAATCGTCTCCGTACTAGTATTATCTTCTTTTTCAATCAATTCTGTTTGCTTTATAACATCGTCGGCTAAATCATCTATTTCCTTATTATCTTGATACCAACCAAATATTTTAAGAGAAAAAATAAGAAAGATAATCACAAAGATAAGAAGAAAAAGGAATATAACCCATTTTCTCAATCTAATTTTTTTCTTTGTGTGTCTCTTTTTTTCTTGATATTCTACTCTAGAAAGTCTACTATTTGCCATATCATCACCTATTCTATTATAGACCAAAAAAGGTAAGAAAAAAAGCTCTAGATTTTAAGAGCTCTTATAATCACATTTACTACATTTTATTTCCTGATTATGTTTAACTAACATTTCTCCACATTTAGGACATTTTTCCCCCGTTGGTTCATCCCAAAAAGCTTCTTTACATTTGGGAAAATTACTACAGCCATAAAATGTTTTACCTTTTCTAGTTTTACGTTCAAGAATTTTGCCATCACATTTTAAGCAATTACATATTTCGATGCGTTCTTTTTCTTTTTTCTTGATATATTTACATTCAGGGTAATTAGAACAAGCGACAAACTCTCCATAACGGCCACTACGTTTAACTAAAGGGCTGCCACACTCTGGACAGATTTCTCCAGTCTGCTCTGCTGCTTTCTTTTCCATATCACTAAAAGCTTTTTTTACTCGTGGTTCAAATAGATCATAGAATTCTTTTAAAACCTCATTCCAAACAAGATTACCTTCTGCTACTTTATCTAATTCTTCTTCCATATTTTTAGTATATTCGACATTGATAATATCACTAAAGAATTCTTGAAGTTTATCAGTTGTTTCAAGCCCCATTTCTGTAGGTACAAATTTTTTATCTTCCATCTTAACATAATTACGATCTTTAATTGTATCAATAGTTTTAGCATAGGTTGAAGGCCTACCAATACCTAGTTCTTCCATTTCTTTTATTAGTCTTGCTTCAGTATATCTTGCAGGTGGTTTAGTAAAGTGTTGCTCACTTATAATATCACTAGCTTTATAGTAATTGCCTTCGACTAAGGCAGGAATAATTTTATCTTCATTCTTTTCATAATCACCATATACTTTTAAATAACCATCAAAGACTAAAATACTACCAGTAGCTTTAAAAAGATAATCGTTGTTATTAAAGATTAAGGTTGTTTGATCCATAATAGCATCAGCCATAAGAGAAGCTAAAGCTCTTTTATAGATGAGACTGTATAGTTTAAATTCATCAGCAGTTAAATATTTTTTTATTTTTAGAGGTTCTCTTAAAATACTTGTTGGTCTAATTCCTTCATGTGCATCTTGAACATTTTCTTTTGTTTTTTGATGTTTAGTATAACCAATATACTTTTGTCCATAGTTTTCTTCTATATAATGAAAAGTGCTTCCAACAAACTCATCAGAAAGTCTTATTGAATCTGTTCTCATATAGGTAATAAGGCCAACTGTTTCATTTTCAAGGTCTATTCCTTCATATAATTTCTGAGCAAGAGACATAGTCTTTTTAGCAGAGAATCCTAATTTAGTAGATGCTTCTTGTTGAAGAGTTGAGGTGATAAAAGGAGCTTTACTAGCTTTTTTGCGTTTTTTCTTTTCAATACTATTTAAAAGGTATTTATCAGTTAATGAGGCTAAAACTTTATTAGCATCTTCTTCATTATGTAGTTTTATTTCTTCATCTTTATATTTAAAAAGGTTAGCTTCAACATCTTCAATAAGAGCAGTTATTGTAAAGTATTCTTCAGGTACAAATGCTTCTATTTCTCTTTCTCTATCAACTATTAGTTTTAAAGCTACACTTTGAACTCTTCCCGCACTTTTAGCTTTTATTTTCGCTTGTAATAATTTCGATAATCTAAAACCAATTATTCGATCTAGTATTCTTCTTGTTTCCTGACTTTTAACTAAATTATTATCTATCTTGCTAGGATGTTTAATAGCTTCAAGAACTTTATCTTTGGTTATTTCGTGAAATAATACCCGGTCATAGTCTTTATCTTTTATCCCTAAAGCTTCTTTTAAATGCCAACTAATCGCTTCTCCTTCCCGATCTGGGTCGGTTGCCAGAATAATATGATCAGCTTCTTTAGCATCTTTTTTAAGACTAGTAATAATTTTCCTCTTACCCTTTAAAGGTACATAATTAGGTTTAAAACCATTTTCTATATCAACTCCAAGTCCTAAAGGTCCAGTAGTAGCAAGGTCTCTAATATGACCACCACTAGCGACAACTTTATAATCATTGCCTAAATATTTACCAATAGTTTTACTCTTACTAGGACTTTCCACAATAACCAAATTTTTTGACATTATATCCCTTCTTTCATACAAACTTATACCTTACAATTTTCATCTTGTCAATTAATAATTATAAGTTTCTTATTTTAAAGTATTACTTTTACTATTTTCTAAATATTCTCTAACGGGTTCATAAGTTCTTCTATGTTCAGCAATAATACCATATTTTTTTATAGCCTCAAGGTGTTTTTTGGTAGGATAACCTTTATTATGTTTAAAATCATACATTGGGTATTTTTTATCTAATTCATCTAACATTCTATCTCTTGTAACTTTAGCAATAACACTAGCTGCTGATATAGTGATAGACTTTATATCACCTTTAATAATTGCAGTTGTAGGAACACTAAGATCTAGTTTCATTGCATCAATTAAGACATGATCAATTTGAGAGTGACAATTACGGAAAGCTTCTTGCATCGCTACTTTAGTTGCTTCATATATATTAATTTCATCAATAACTTTTTCTGATACAATTCCTATTCCTACGCCTAAAGCTTGTTTCATAATTAAATCATAAAACATTTCTCTTTTCTTTTCACTTAATTTTTTAGAATCTGTTAATCCATCTAAAGAGAAATCCTTATCTAAAACTACACAAGCAGCGACAACTGGTCCTACTAAAGGGCCACGTCCTACCTCGTCAATACCAGCAATAAAGTTTATGCCTTTTTCTCTTAGCTTTCTTTCAAAAAAGTAATTATCTTTCTCACAGATTGCTAATTCTAATTTATTGAGAACTTTTTTATCTTCAGAAAATGTCTTCATTCTTTCGTAACAAGTTTCTAAATCCATAAAGTTATAAGCATTAATTATTACTTTGGGTTTATAATTATATAAATCAGTTCTAATAGTAAATTTATTATTATATTTTATTTCAACACCCATTTCTAAATTTATTTTCCAAGCTAGTTTATCATAAGTTTCTTTTTGACAAGCTAAGGCAATTAAATTTGTCTTATCAATTACATTTTGACATACCAGACTAGCTTCATCTATAACCATATATTTATCTTTAGAAATTTTAAGTTTAGTTAATTCTTCAAATATTTCTTCTTTTGTCACCTTATCCTCCATCAATATTTTTTATAGTATTATAAAAGACTTTAGCATGATTTGTTATGTATTGATAGTTATCTTTATTAGTTTTATTTTTTTCTAAAAAGCCAAGAACAATTGCTATATCATCAGCATCTTCCATAATAATCATTACCTCTTTATTAAGTTTTAATTGTTCTTTCATAATCTTTTCGTTTAACATACTAGGAATAAAGATATAAAAGTCAACATCTATATAACTACCACTATTTTCATCCAGAATAACACCTTTCTGATTATTTATAAAGATTTTCGTTATTTGATATAAGAGGTTATAACTGCTACTACAGATATAAATATTTAAATAAAGATATCTGTCAATTATTTTTTTTACCTCTTCAGTATAGTTTAAATTATCAGCAACTACTTTTTGGTAATCATCAATTAGTAAGGCTTCATTTAAAGGTAGAAGATTAATAATGATTTTCCCCTTAAAGTTTTTTAGCATCATTAGTGCATCATCTAGACTTAAAATATCATAATATTGTAATTCACTTAAGTTATTATTTTGAATTGTATTAATAGTAATCTTATTAGTTGTAACTTTTGAAAAGACTAAGACTTTTTTATCTTTTGTCATTACAATATCCAACATAACTCCAGTAAGTCCTTCTAAATTATTAACTGCTTCAATAAAATTTTTATTGTTATAAAGATTACTTTTATGAGCAATAATCATCATAATAAAAACCGTCCTTTCTTTTATAGAATATGTAGAAAGGACAGTTATTTTAACTTAATTTTGCTTTTATTTTATTAGATAATTCTTTCATATCACATCTACCTTTAACTAAAGGTATTATAGCTTTCATAACCTTACCCATATCTTTAATAGTTGTGGCATTTTCTTCTTTGACAGTTTCATCTATTATTTTATCTATTTCTTCCTCACTTAATGGCTCGGGTAAATATTCTTTTATAATAGCAATTTCTTTATCTAAATTAGAGACCAAATCTTCTCTATTTGCTTTGGCAAATTCTATTCTAGCTTCTTCTCTTGTTTTTAATTCTTTGGCAAGAACATCAATAACAATCTCGTCAGTTATTTCGATTTTCTTATCTATTCTTACTTTATCAATACTAGCTTTAAGCATTCTTATAACGGTAAGACGAAACTTATCTTGTTCTTTCATTGCTTTGATCATATCAGCTTTTATTTGTTCAAACATATTATTCCTCCTAACTAGTAACAAGTTCTTTTCTTATTAAATAGTAATTATCACCATCTTGTTCAAATGTATATTTATAGGTATCATTAATAGTTCCTAAAATACCATCTAAAACTTCAACTGTCAAGGTAATAGTCTCTTTATCTTTGAAAGCTTCTTTTAATTTCAAGTTAATTGGATCAACACTTTCTTGCTCATCTTTAGTATAAACTACGAAGCCATCATTGATGGTATCATAGTAAGCATATTCATTAGGACTTAATGGAAATGATATTTCAGTTATGCTCGCAGTTGGTCCATATATTTCTTTAAGTACATCTTCTATACTTTCTTTACTAACAAAGGAAGCAGTACCATTACAACTATAACCTGTAGTATCACTTTCAACACTTACACTCTCACAATTTATAGTATCTTTAGGATCTACATTATTATAAGCATAATAAAGCATAACTTTTGGATCCATAACATCTATACTGTCAAGATCAAAGTAAGCAATTTCATTATATAATTTGGTAACAATCGCATCATCAAGGGAAAGACTATTATTTGATGTATTAGTATTTAATTTTTTATAAGCAAAGATAATACCACCAACAACTAATTCTAATATTATTATTGTTACTACAACTTTAATCCATCTATTATTTTGCATATTGCCTCCTATATTTTTTTCTTTTTAATAAAGAATTTTATTATATAACTTTCAAATATTATCATAATTACAATAAAGGCCCAAGCAAATATTGTATAAACAAGCCCATCAGCATATTTATCAATAATAGCTAAAATACTTTCAGGAATATATTTATCAATTAAAGCCGCAACATCAGGTAAGCCAATATTATTTTTGATAAAAGTTAAAAGTCGTAAAAAGATATCAATAATCGCTACAAAGTAAACAAAACTTGAGAATCTTTTAAAAAACATAACAACTACAACTAATAAAACAATTAAAACTACTAAATCAATATACATCTTCCCACCTCTTACTATTCAAAAGTCCTATTTACCTAGGAAATATAAGTTATATTCTTTTTCTCTTCCTAATGTTGTATCCTCACCATGACCTGTATAAACAGTAATATCGTCTTCATATTTCTTTATTTTAGCAATTGATAAATCCATATCTTTACTACTACCAGTTGGTAAATCACATCTGCCAACTGTATCTTTAAAAATAAAGTCTCCTACAAACATAACTTTTTCTTCTTGAAAATAAAAAGTTACTGAATCACTGCTATGACCTGGTGTAAAAATAGGAATAAATTTAAAGCTACCAATTTCTATTTCTTTTAAATCTGTTAAATTACTCTTTTTAAAGATTTTCATCCTTCTATTCATATTTAAGAAATCTCTAAGAGCTCCAATATGATCAAAATGAGAGTGTGTTACTAAAACCCCAAGAATTTTATCTTGACCAACTAATTCTTTTATTTTTTTACTATCACTCCCAGGATCTACGATTAAACATGTCCCATCTTTACTTAAAACATAACAATTTTCTTCTAAAGCTCCCGTCACTATTTTTTTAATTTCCATAAACTTTATCTCCTATCTACAATATATAGAATAGTAAAATTTAAGAAAATCGTCAAGCGAAAGATGAGAAATAATTTTGTTTTTATCTATTATTCCAATAATTTATTAACTAGATTTTCTTAACATAATTTTCTAACTTGTTGTTCACTTAAACCTGTCGCTTTAACCACATCTTTTAAAGGTAAATTCATAGCTATTAGATTCTTAGCTGTCTCTAATTTTCCTTGAACAAGCCCCTGTTCAAGACCAATTTTTAGGCCACGCTTTTCTCCACGCTTTTCACCTTTCTTCAAAGCTAACTCCTCATGATATTTTATCTTTGCATTCTCAACCCATTTTCTTTCTTCATCCTCATAATAAAGTCCTACCGTATTAATATCATAAGTTATATCTTTTAAGTTTTTTGCTACCTCCATTAACTCCTCATCTCCTTCACTAAGCTTATTTATTTCTTCAACTTTCTTTAATGTCAGTATTAGTAACTCTTTTTCTAACTTATTTAAACTTAAACCATTTTCATATTTTCTTTCAATTCTTTTAAGATTCAAGTGATAATTAATAAATTTATCTGTCTCTACTATTCCATCTTCATCCTTTGACTTAAACTTTAAAATATCTCGTTTACTTTTAAAATGTCCAAATCTATTTATATTTATTTGTATCACTTTAGGCATCTTCTTATAATCTTGATTTTTAGTTACTAAATCTGTTTGAATCTTATTTCTATACGCAATATTTCTTTCAATAAGTCCATCATAATACCCGCCATTTAATTCAATATTAACTATTGAATTAACTATCCCAAATACTACATCAGAGGTCTTCTTTCTCTCTAAAGCATTATCTATGACATACTCACTATTCTTCATGGCATAAGTATTAAGTATCACCTCTTTTGGTATCCCAGTAATTCTTGATACTAAGTCTGCTCGATATTTAGGACATCTATTAATAATCGCTTTAAATATTGGATCTGATACAGCTGGTAATATTTCATTCTTTCTAGCTAAGTCATTTAATATTTTTTTGGTGTTGTTTTTTGCTAATCACAAAATAATTCCTCCTTCTGATACACTTATAACAAAAGGTAAATTATTATTCAAATGACCAATTTTTTAAATTCATCTAACTTTATCTCTAAATATTAAATATTCTCTTAAGGAAAATCCAATATTGACTTAACAACTACTAACTAATTTTCTAAATCTATACTTTTAACATAATTTTAAGAAAACAAAAAGAGCCTGAAACCTAAATTCATCGCCCTTGAATTTAAACATCACAAATTATAAATTACCTAACTAC
>DVIS01000055.1 GCA_018711135.1 Candidatus Onthousia faecavium | reverse complement strand
TGAGGTACTTCATAAATCAAATAATTATATTCAAAATACCCTTTATCTCCTCTTACTTTTTCTATTTCTAAATAATGGTGTTCTTGCAATTCCTTTAGGATAGATCTTATACCATCTCTACCTTCTTTACTAATTGAACATAACCCTGCTAATGAATAGTCCCAGTCTTCAGGCAAACTAAGCATAAATGATAACAATCCTTTTGCTTTGTATGATAAATTATGATCTCTTAAATGATAATTAGACATAACTGTATAATTACTATTTTTCTCTATTTTAAAAACTGACATTTTTACACCTCCAAAATAAAAAAGCCATATACATGGCTTAAATATAAAGCTTATAATAATACTTTAAAACATAAGGTTTAAAAGTAGTTATATTATTATTTCTTCGCTTATAACTAGCGACTGCTTTTTGGTTACTGCCACATCATTAGCACTAGCCATCGAAATACCTTTCATCATCTCTTCAACCGTCATAACCTCACCTGTTGTTAAATAAATCTGACTACCACCCATTCCTGAAGCATTACTACTTGCTGTTACCTCATCTGTCCATTTTATCTTGCCACTTTCTATTTGCTCTAAAATAATTATTTGTGCTACCATCTTCGTCATAGAAGCTACCGCTAACTGTTCATCCTTATTTTTTTCAAAGATAATCTCTCCTGTTGTCGCATCCATTAATATACCCGCTTTAGCATTTTCAATTAAAGCCACACTATTATCTGTATCAGTACCTTCATTTTGAACATTTCCTTCAGTACTTTCCTCATCTTGGGCCCAAACGGAAATTGGTATCACCATCAATAATAACATAAGTAACACCGTGATTTTTTTCAATTCCATCAACTCCTAATAAAAGTTATGCAAAGTAATTATAAATATGATATTATGTTATTAAAGATAAATAGAAATAATATATTATTATAGAGGTTGAAAAAATGAAAAAAGTTATTATTATTTTAAGTAGTATTATTGTTTTAATTTTTATTATCCTAATGATATTTCTTTTTAATGTTAATGATGAGTCTATAGATAACTTAGAAGAAAAACCTGAATATGAGGATATTAATACGACAGAAAAAGAAAAGAATGAGTTTTCTAGTTACAGTTATTACAAAGAGGAAAACTTAGAACGGTACCGAAATTATAAAGCTAACAACTCTAGTTTAGATAACAGTGATATAGTTACAAGAGTAAATTTAAATCTTGATAAAGAAATATATACTGATACTGTACAAGCAACAAACCTTAACACAAATTATGTTCTTGTCAATAAATTTAATTATTTAGGTAGCGATTATATTCCTAATAATTTGGAACTTTTAGATAATAGTTATGCTAAAAGTGGAATTTATTTAGTAAAAGAAGCGAAAGATATGCTTGAAAAACTAATCGCTGCCGCTAAAGAAGATGGTTTAAACATCAGAGTAACCTCTGCATATCGCAGTTACTCTTATCAAGTTAACTTATATAACAACTATGTAAAAACAGATGGTGAAAAACTTGCCGATACATATTCCGCTCGTCCAGGATATTCTGAACATCAAACAGGACTAGTAGTTGATGTGACGAGAAGCTTTGATAATTTCAATAATTTTGAAAATACAGAAGAATATAAATGGATGTTAGAACATGCTAGTGATTATGGATTTATTTTAAGATACCCAAAAGATAAAGAAGAAATAACCACTTACACCTTTGAAGCTTGGCATTATCGTTATGTTGGTGTTGATCTAGCTAAAAAGATTAAAGAAAGCAATCTTACTTTTGATGAATATTACGTTAGATATCTAGAAAATGCATAAAATCGAGGAAATAACTTATCCTCGATTTTTAATATTTATTTGATTTTTAATTAAATTGAAACAATGAATTATTATAATAATTTCTATCCCCAAATTAGTTGTATGAAAGTTCAATTAATTCCATCCATCTCATATAAATCTCATTATAATCCTCTATCTTATAACCTCTTAAAAATTCATTCCATTCTTCTTCTAAATTATTAATTTTTAAACTTTTCTTTAAAATGTAAATATCAAAATATTTTGTTGATATAGATAAATTACCTAAATCAATATAATAATATTCTCCATTATTAACTAAAATATTTGTCAAACTAAAGTCACCATGAATTAAAGCATCATCAGCAGGTTTATTTTCTTCTAAAAAATTAATTATATCATTTTTAGAAAAGTCTTTAAAATACTCTCCTCTTAATTGATAAACTATATCAATCTTTTCAATTGTATTATTTAATAAATTGTTTACAGAAAATTTTTTAAATTGACATTTTTCATTATAATGTCCATGAATTTTTTTTAACTCTTGTCCAAGTTGATACCCAAATTTTTTTAATTTATATAAAGGTTCTCCATCAATATATTCTCTCAATAAATACTCTTTATTTTCATACAAGTTATAATAATAAACATTAGCAACATTCATTTTACCTTTCAAATATTTTAATACATCATTTTCTTCTTTTAAAGTGTCATTTCCTTTAATATTTTGAATTTTTAAAATAGCATTTTGATTTTCTTTTGTATTTAAACGGTAAACTAAGCAACCAGAAAGTCCTAATTTTTCTTGTTGTAATGTTTCTATTTTGATTAAATTTAATAATTTTTTATCATCAATAATTATTTTATTTGCAGTTTTTTTAATTCTACAAACTAAATATTCATTATCATCATAAATTTTATTAATATATTTAATAAAGTCTTCTTTATCTTTATATATACCAAAATTTTCTAAATTTATAATATTAAGCACATCATCTAGACTATTATATTTTTTTATCGATGTAATCTGAATTTCTAATTCTTCATCTGTATTTTCATTAACTAATTTACAAGTTTCTAAATATTCTAAATTTAAACTATTATTAAAAATTTTATAAGTTTGCATATCATTTTTTATGTTTTCAAATTCTTTTTCATTACATTTTATCTTTTTAATCATTTTCAGTTAACACTCCTTTAAACACCTAATAATTTTTTTTAACAAATGTGACTGAAAACTAACGAATATTGTCTGCCATTACCTAGCATATTATAACTGACTTTCTAATAATTTTAACTTAGCCTCTTCTTCTTGTAATTTTTCTCTATCTAAATCGACAATATTTTTAGGGGCTTTATTTACATAATTTTCATTACTTAATAAGTTCTTACGTCTATTAATAGACATTTTTAATTTGTCTATATCCGCTTTTAAGTCCTCTTTATTAATATCATTCTTAAAGTAATAAGTAATATCAATTAAATTAGATTTATAATTAATAGACTGATAATCACTTAAATCACTAGTAACAATATTATCATCAGTAATTTTTAACTGTGACTTATAAATATAAGCAAGATTATCTTTAACAGTTAATTTTACTTTATCATCTTTTTTAATATTATTAGTTGCTTTTAAATTTCTTATTTCTCTTAAGTCTTCAATAACTTTAGTTATTTCTTCCATTTCTTCACTAAATATTGTTTCACTATCTACTTTAGGATAAGTACTAATTACAATAGATTCACTATCTTTATATGGTAACATTAAATAAATTTCTTCAGTTACATAAGGCATAAATGGATGTAATAGTTTTAATATTGTTGTTAAAACCTCAAGTAAAACCGCTTTTGTTGTATCATTCATATTAGCTTTACTTAGTTCTATATAGTTATCACAAAAGTCTTCCCAAATAAATTTGTATAGACTATTACCAACATTATGAAAATCGTAACTTTCCATATTTTTAATTACATCTTCAACTAAATTATTCTTTAAAGTCAAAATCCATTTATCAGCTTTAGTTAAATTAATATAATCATAACAAGCATTCTTTAAATCTTCAATATTCATTAAAACATATCTTGAAGCATTCCAGAGTTTATTAATAAAGTTCCAAGTTGATTTAACTTTTTCTTCATCATATCTTAAATCTGTTCCTGGAGAGGTATTAGTAGTTAAGAAAAATCTTAAACTATCAGCACCGTATTTATCAATAACATCCATAGGATCAACCCCATTACCTAAGGATTTACTCATCTTCCTACCTTCTTTATCTCTAATAAGGCCATGAATAATACAATCTTTAAAAGGGCGTTTTCCTGTAAATTCTAAACCCTGGAAAGTCATTCTATTAACCCAAAATGGAATAATATCATAACCTGTAACTAAAACATTATTAGGATAGAATCTTTTTAATAGTTCTGTTTCTTCTGGCCAACCTAAAGTTGAAAATGGCCATAAAGCAGAAGAAAACCATGTATCTAAGACATCACTTTCTTGAACCCAGCCTTCTCCATCAGGAGCAGTCATTCCTACATAAACCTCATCACCTTTATACCAAGCAGGAATTCTATGTCCCCACCAAAGTTGTCTTGAAATGCACCAATCATAAGTAATTTCCATCCAGTGATTCATTGTTTTCTCATAACGAGCTGGAACAAAATTTACTTTTGTAGCTTTATTTTTTTGATTTTCTAGTACTCTATCAGCAAGTGGTCTCATCTTAACAAACCATTGTTTTGATAATGTTGGTTCAACTACCGCATCGCTTCTTTCACTATGACCAACATTATGAGTCATTTCTTCAATTCTAATTAATAAACCTTGTTTTTGTAAATCCTCTACTAGTTTTTCACGGCACTCTTCTCTTGTTAATCCCTCATATCCAGGAGCATTCTCATTCATTGTTGCATCTAAATTCATTACCACTACTCTTGGTAAATTATGTCTTAGTCCAACCTCATAGTCATTAGGATCATGAGCAGGAGTTATCTTAACAACACCCGTCCCAAAATCTTTATCTGCATGATAATCACCAACAATTGGTATTTCTTTATTAACAATAGGTAAAATAACGGTTTTACCAATTAAATGTTTATATCTATCATCAGTAGGATTAACAGCAACAGCAGTATCACCAAATAATGTTTCAGGTCTTGTTGTCGCTACATCCAAGTATTGATCAGTACCAGTTATATAGTATTTAATATGGTAGAAAGCTCCTTTATCTTCTTTATAAATAACCTCTTCATTAGATAAAGCCGTCATTTGCACTGGATCCCAGTTAATAATTCTTTCTCCTCTATAAATTAGTCCTTTTTCATAAAGTTTAACAAAAACATATCTAACCGCTTCACTAAGTCCTTCATCTAAAGTAAATCTCTCTTTAGTATAATCAAGACTTAATCCAAGCTTAGCCCATTGTTCATGAATTGTCGTCGCATATTCATCTTTCCAACTCCAAGCATGTTCTAACCATTCTTCTCTACTAATTCCCCGTGGATTAATTCCCATCTCTCTTAATCTTTTATCAACCTTCGCTTGCGTAGCAATACCGGCATGATCCATACCAGGAACCCATAAAGTATCGTAACCACGCATTCTTTTATATCTAATGATAATGTCCTGAATAGTTGTATCCCAAGCATGTCCTAAATGTAATTTACCCGTTACATTTGGAGGAGGAATAACAATACAAAATGGTTCTCTACTTTGATCAACATTGCCCTTAAAATAACCTTTATTTACCCAATTATTATATTTGTCTTTCTCTACTTCTTTATGATTATATTTCTTATCTAACATGTCCTTTTTCCTCCTTAAATATTTTATTTCTTTTAATCATTTCTCTTTCTATATCATTAACTCCATACACCTCATCTGTAAAGATATCATCATCCATCTTTCTAATTAAATATGCTCCTATTTGTTTATAGTTTTCATACTCATTTTTATGTTCTTGAAAGTATGTAAGTTGTCTATTAGTTATTATTTCAGGAAGATAGAAAATTAAAAGTCCCATCTCCTCTTCTGTTTTATAATTAAAGTGTCCTAATCCTGCAATCAGCAAAGCGGCAAGATGTGATTCATCCTCTGTAAATTCAAAGTCTAAATTATTATCATCTGAAAACTTTTGATATGCTTTAACATGATAATCAAGATCCAAACTATAATTTTTAACCTCACTATTGGATATTTGTTCTTCATCTGGAACAATGACGACTTTTTTCATAAACACCTCCTAATAACAAAAAAATAACTATAACTCAAGGACGAATCTTTTCGTGGTACCACCTTGATTTATAGTTATTTAACTATCTCATTATAGATAACGGACTATACCGGAATAACTTACTAAAAGTTCAGAAATCCTGCTCTATTCACTACCTTCCATATATTGTATTGTTAATTTTCACCAACCATTAACTCTCTCTAAATACTTTATATGTACTCCTTGAATATCAATCGCATTTAAGTGTATTATACGCTATATTTAACGGTTTTACAACTATCTATTTTTATTTTTCGTCCCAAAGAAAGTCTTAACACTATTTAATTCACCATCAAAGACTATCTCATTATCTTTAATAACATTAACATTAGTTATTAAATCTTCTTTATAAGTTTTAACATCATAAACCTCATCAACAAACTCTTCTAACTTTTTATGTTGATAGTCATTAATATCACTATTTACATAGACACCAATACTATCTTTAGTTATAAATCCTAAGACTAGGTTATAATCACTTACTAACTTAGAATAACTTACACTCTTATCAACATCAGATAAAGTTAATAAATGATTTAACGATGATAAAATTTCTCTTTTATGAAAACTTTTTGTAACTGTCTTCTTAATAGTCTCTCTAGGTGTAACTATAAATATTGCAGCATTTCGATTATTAAGAAGATAATTATAGTAGTCTTCAAGAATTAAATTATGTAAATCAAAGTTACGATAACGATCAAACATTTCTTGTTCTAAAGGTGTTAAAACATTATTCTTCTCTTTATAATAGTACTCACAGATATCCCCTATATTTCTTTTTATATAAGAAAAATTATCATAGTC
The DNA here is from genome assembly GCA_018711135.1 of Candidatus Onthousia faecavium. Classification (GTDB taxonomy): domain Bacteria; phylum Bacillota_I; class Bacilli_A; order RF39; family UBA660; genus Onthousia; species Onthousia faecavium. The sequence continues at coordinate 26,028 of DVIS01000055.1, read as the reverse complement.
ATACAAATCATAATCATCCTCTCGACAATTAATAATTCTAAAAGCATATTCTTTTTCCTCTTTATAGATATCTAAAACCTCTTTTAATCTAGTAACATCATCTAAATTAGGTTTAAAAGGTATATAAATATCAACCTCATATTGAGGCAAGATGCTTATCTCACCCATATCACACATTGCAGAATGAATTGCCCTAACAACAGTATAATTTTCATCTAATCTTGGTCTATAGGTATGATACAAATCAACTTGTCCCATCTCTAACTCTTCATTACTATGTAACATTATTCTTCTTCCTAAACCAGGAAGCATTTGTTTCCTTAAATCATTATTAGATAAAGATACATCTTTTATTGAAACAGCACCATCTTTAATAAAATACACTTTACCAATTGTTAATTCAGCCATATTTTTCACCCAAATTCATAATAATATAATCGGAAAAATTTAGCAATAAGGAAAATAATGTATAATGTAAAGAAAAGTAATTAATTCATAAAACTTTTAAGTAAACCCATTTTACTGAAGATTTTCCTATTTTAATATGTTACACTTATACTAGGTGAAGATTATGATAAGGTTAAAAAACGTATCTAAAGAGTATAAAAGTAAAAAAGGACAAGTTACTAAAGCTTTAACTGATATTAATATTAATTTTGATAATGAAGGACTAGTATTTATTATTGGTAAAAGTGGTAGTGGTAAAAGCACATTATTAAATATTCTAGGCGGACTTGATAGCAAAACCAGCGGTAAGATTTATATTGATAATAAAGACATAGATAGTTTTAAAGAAAAAGATTTTGATAGTTATAGAAATACTTATATAGGTTTTATTTTTCAAGACTTTAATTTACTAGAAGAATATAATGTTTTTGATAATGTTATGTTAGCAGCAAAACTTTTAAGAAAGAAAGTTGATAAAGAAGCAATACTAAATCTTTTAGCACGCCTAGATCTTAAAGGATTAGAATATCGAAATATTAATGAGTTATCAGGTGGCCAAAAACAACGCGTTGGTATTGCTAGAGCATTAATTAAAAATCCTAAAATAATATTAGCAGATGAACCAACAGGAAATTTAGATAGTAATTCTAGTAAAGAAATATTTAAACTCTTAAAAGAAATTAGTAAAGAAAAATTAGTAATCGTTGTCTCACATGATTTAGAAAATGCCAATACTTATGCTGATAAGATTTTAGAATTACAAGATGGAATAATTATTAGAAATGATTTAAATATAGAAGAACTAGAAGATAACGACACTTTCACCTTAACTAAAGCAAAACTACCCTTTAAAGAATGTTTACACTTTGCTTTAACCTCTTTAAAAAGTAATAAAGTAAAACTTTTATTCACTATCATTTTAACAACTATTTCTCTTTTATTTATGGGAATATCCATTAACTCATTTCTTTATGATAAAGGTACTTTTATGGCTAGTGTTATGAAAGATAACAATGAATATGTTTTTGATATTTATAAAAACAAAACTAATAGTTATGGTGGTGGTGATTTAGTTACACCATTAAATACTTTAGACGAACAAACAATAAGAGAAACTACTAACACCAATCTAAACCCCATCTATACACTTTATGATAACAGTAGAGATTTAACAATCCAATATGGGAGTAATAAAAATGATAATGATAAAGAATTTATAAGAACACCTAGTAGTTTTAAATTTATAGATGTAAAAGATGAAAGAATAATTTCTGATTTAGTAGGAAAAGTCCCAGCTAAAAGCAATGAAATTGTAATTCATAAATATGTCGCTGAATATATTATAAAATATGGTGTTAAAACAAGTGATAGCACTATCTATAAACCGAATTCACTGAATGAATTAATTACCTCAAATAAAGAAATAATGTTAGGAAATAATCCTGTTATAATTACAGGTTATATAAATAAAGATATTGCTGATGAAGATCATATTAATTTTTACTCATATATTTATACTAATGGTTTTGTTGATAACGCTATTTTAAATACTAATCAAGAAGAGATTTTAACTAATTATACTCATCTTTACTATAAACCTAACCTTGATAATATTAAAGAAAGTATAAATGTGAAACTTTATAATAATGAAGAGTTATTATATCAAAATAAAAATACTTTAGATCATAATGATGTTATAATTTCTTTTAACTTTTTAAAAGAAATTAATGAAGACTATAGTAAAAGTTTAGATGCTTATCTATTAAGTAATAGTAATAGAGACTATAATACAGTTTTAAAAGAATTTACAACTAACTATCTAGAAAGCACTAACTATTTAAATGATTTATCACTTACATTATCTATTAATATAAATAGAGATTCTTATGAGAATAAAGTAAATGTTATTGGTATCAGCTATGACGATAATAATTACATAAGTGCTAATTATCTCAACAGTATTTTAAGTAATAATAGTAATACATTTATAACAGGATACAGAATCTATGAAAATAATCTTAATAAATTATCTAATATTATAAATAGTTATAAAACCGAAACAAGAGATAATGGTGAATATTATTATTTATCCTTACCTCATAATGTTGATTTAAATGCCATAGATTCTACTTATAAATTTCTGGCTAAATACATTAATATTGTAACCTTGGTTTTTATCTTATTTACAGTAATACTTTTCTCTAATTTCATTTACATATCTATAACTTATTCTAAAAAACAAATAGGTATATTAAGAGCCTTAGGAGCAAATAAAAATGATATTATTAAGATATTTTTATATGAAAGCTTTATAGTTGGAATTATTTCTTATATTATTTCTATTATTCTTTGGTTTATAACTATTAATCTATTAAATTATTCTTTGTTTGGAGATAAAACTTATCTTTTAAAGGGAATCATAACCAATCAATTAGTACCAGTATTAATGTTTATTTACACAATTATCATCTCAATAATCATTACTATTATATCTTTAAGTAAGATTACTAAGATTAAACCAATAGAAGCCATCCTTAATAAATAATTTTATATACCAAAAGAACCCTAATAACTAGAGTTCTTTTAATCTATACAAATTCTTTAACATAATTTTTTATTTCACGGTCTGATAATACATTACCAGTAGATACCACTTTATCTTCAATTATAAGAGCTGGTATGATATTTATATTGTATTTTTTCTTATAAGTAGAATCAACTTTTTCAATATTAAATTTCAGATCAAGTTCACGCTCTACTTTAGATAAGTTTTTAAGTATTTTCATACCATTACTACAATTAGCGCCAATTACTTTAATATTTATGATATTATCTCCTCCTTTCATATAAAAGTATAGGAAATAATTATGGGAAAATAATGGGCTAATTATGAAAAATGATTTAATTATAGACGTACAAATTTATCTTTACTAACTCCACATCTTGGACATTTCCAGTCATCTGGTAAATCAACAAATTTAACTTTCTCTTTCGCATCATCATAAATATATCCACAAACAGTACACTTATATTTACATGATGAACTAGTATTAGCTTTACTTTCTTCTATATAAGTAGGTGCTTTAAAAGGAGCCTTACCTTTTAACTCATCTTGATAATATTTATAAGTCATTGGTACCAAGTCTTCTTTTTTTACTGTTTTTATCACTTTAATTACAAAAATATCATGACTATTGCAATCAATTATATCTAAAACATCACCTATTAAATAGGAACAGATTTTATCTATTACAACAGGCAAACCAGAATCTTCTTGATAAATAGAGTCTTTAAATTTATCTTCATCTTTAGAAGAAAAGAAACCAAATTTAGTAATAACATCTCTAGGTGTTTCCTTAGATAAAATTGCTACAGCACATTTTTTAGTCTCTTTTAAAATTTTATTAGTATAGTTATCTTTATTTAAACTAATCGTAACTATAGAGTCTTTAGACGTTATCTGTGTAAGTGTATTGATAATACAACCTACTTTTTCTTGGTCCTTAGTAGTAGATACTATATACATACCATAAGTTATATCTTTAAAAACATTTAAGTCCATTACATAACCTCACATTTCCAAAGACCATGTTTATTGCAATATGAATAGATTAATGCTCCTTTCTCATAAGGTACACGAACAGAAGCTTCATCTCCTGGTTTAAAAAATACCTCTCTATTTTCATTTTCATATTTAACTAAAATCCATTCAATATGATGATCTTCTTCCATAACATGATTGACGGTAACGATCATTTCCTCATCTTCTTTTTGATAAGTAGGAACATGTTTTTCAAAACTAGCATCCATACTATTTGCTACAACATCTTGCATTTTTTCTCCACAACACATAATACCATCATCACAATTACAATCTTGTAAAACTTTAACTAAAGCTCCACATTTTAAACATCTTTTTAATTTTAATTTCTCCATTTTTAATCCTCCCTCACTACACTATTGATAATAGCATTTCCCTTTCTTTTTGTCAAAAGTTGCACAAAAAAATAATTGAAAAGTATAATAGTATATGATATTATTAACTATGAGTAAAGGAGTGAGAATAATGTATTGTCCAAATTGTGGAGCTAAGGTTGATGAAAAGGCAGTTGTTTGTGTTAAATGTGGTGTATCCTTAAAAAAGGAGACTAATAATACGAACCAACCTGAAAAAAGTGGTGCTGCTACTGCAAGCATGGTACTTGGTATTTTAGGACTTATTTTCGGAGTAATTACTCTTCTAATCGCTTTAGGTGTAAGTTCTTATGCTAGTAATTCTTTAGAAATGCAACTATATGGATCAATATCAAGTAGTTATGAAGAAGAAAAATTAGCTACTGCTATCGGAATTATATTTTTACCAGGTATCTTATCACTTATTGGTTTCATCTTAGCTATTACTAGTCGTGGTAAAGTTAAAAATGGAGCAAATAGTGCTGGTCTTGTTTTAAATATTATTACTATCATCCTATGTGTTATCCAATTTTTAATGATAACTAGCATGTAAACTTAAAACGATAAAGTTAAAAGAGCTTTATCGTTTTAAGTATTATAAAATTCACAACTTAATTCATGGTCATTAATTATTCCTAAAGCTTGTAAGTAAGAGTAGATAATAACAGTACCTACAAATTTCATACCTCGTTTTTTTAAGTCTTTAGAAACTTTATCAGATAATGGGGAACTTGTCTTAAAATTATCATCTTCATTTTTTATTATTTTATTATCTGTAAAACTCCAAATATAATTAGAAAAGCTTCCAAACTCTTCTTTAATTTTAATAAATATTTTAGCATTATTAATAGCTGCTTCTATTTTTAATTTATTTCTAATTATGCCTTTATCATTTAAGAGCTCCTCTATTTTCTTTTGATTATATTTACTTACTTTATAACAATCAAAGTTATCAAAAGCAATACGAAAGTTTTCTCTTTTATTTAAAATGCATTCAAAAGAAAGACCAGCTTGAAACATTTCTAATATTAGAAACTCAAACATATAAATATCATCATAATGTGGTACTCCCCACTCATGATCATGATAATAAACATATAATTGATTATTAAGATTAACCCAATTACATCTTTTCATTTGCAATTCTCCTTACTTTACTTTTTTCAAGGTTAAGAAGATATTCTTTCTTCTCAAGGCCCCCTGCATAACCAGTTAAAGTATTATTAGTTCCAATAACCCGATGACAAGGAATGATTATACTAATAGGATTATGACTAATGGCATTACCTACAGCTTGAGCTGAAAAGTGGTCTACATTCTTTATCTTAGAAATAATTGTAGCTAAATAACCATAAGTTACCGTTTTCCCATAAGGTATTTCTAAAAGGAGTGAATATACAAGTTGTTGAAAAGGGGTACCAATTAATTTTAAAGGTGGAGTAAAATCAGGTATTTGTGATGAAAAATAAAGGTCCAACCATCTTTTCGTTTCTTGAAATACTGGTAATTCTTTAATCTCATAATTTTCTTTCAGAGTACTGGCAAAGTATTTCTGGTCTGAAAACCAAAGACCAATCAACTTTTCTCCATCACTAGCCAGAAGAATATCACCTAATTTTGATTTATAATTACTAATATAATTCATCATACTAAAAGAGAAGCTAATTATTCTCCTTATTAAGGTATTTATTGCCACTCTTCCAAGCTTCACCAACTTTTTCACCAACTGCATAATAGCCATTTTGATATTGATCAAAAACAAAAGCATTTAATTTTGTTGGATCAACTTTACCATTTTCATCAAGGACCTTTTCATCTGCTAAAACATTAACTATTTCTCCCACTACTCTAAAACTATTTTCATCTCTATCAATTTTAGATACTTTACATTCTAGAGTAATGGGGTATTCTTCAATTATTGGCGCATCTACTCTTTTGCTTTTTGTTGCATGCATTCCACTACGTGCAAATTTATCTTTCATCCTATTACCTGTAACAGTTCCAAAGAAATCTGATTCAGCTAAATGGGGAATATCAGCTATGCTAATCGTAAATGCTCCTCTTTCTTTAATATTTTGTGAGGTTTTATGGCTTTCTGTAATATTTAAAGCCACTTTATTATTATCACAAATACCTCCCCAAGCCATATTCATAACATCAACACTACCATCTTCACTATATGTTGCAATCATTAAAACAGGCATTGGAAATAAATAAGGTTTAACACCTAAATCTTTTTTAGCCATTTTGAACCATCCTTTCAAACTAATTATAACATTTTTATTATTGTTTTAACATTAAATTATTTTAGATTAACTCTTTATTTAAATAATAATTGAAATGTACAGTTTTTTATAATCAGTGTTCTTTCCTCCTTGTAAAAGTAATATTTTATCTTATTTTTATTAACATTTTCATACTAAGTATTTCTAATCACGATATCACAAGTATCTTCCATAATAGAATCTTCTTTAATAATCGCGCCAATACTATCAGCTTTAATATGACCTGACTTAGGATTTTTAATAGATAAGATATTACCAATTATATCAGCAGCGAGCTCTGAATATTCGAAAGCTAAATCTGTATCTTCCATCGTACAGTTTATTAATTTAAGATTTTTACAATAGCAAAGAGGTTGGGTTCCAATAATTTTACAATTAATTAGCGTTAATCCATCAGAAAACCATCCCAAATACTCTCCTTTTACCAAAGAATTTTTAACAGTAACATTCTTACTGTGCCAAAAAGCATCTTTAGTGTCTAAGCTAGAGTTATCAATAACTAAATTCTCTACATATTGAAATGAGTATTTACCACTAAATTCTAAATTATTAATAGTAATATCACTACTATCTAAAAAAATATATTCAGAGTTTATTACTGAATCAGTTATTTTTATCTGTTTTGATTTCCAACCAAACTCTTTTGAATCTATATGTGAATTTTTAACTAAAATGTTATTACATTCTCTAATTGCCTTAACCGAACTGATAGTAACATTATCTATTACACCATCATTATCATACCAAAGAGGTGCTCGTGTTAATTCATCTAGATTACTATTAATAAGTTCAAATTTTTTCACATGCCACATAGGATATCTTAAAGAGAAATTACAATCTATAACTTTAATATTCCTAGCTTCTTTTAAAGCTGATTCCCCATCTCTAACTCCTGCAAAGAGACATTTTTTAACCTCACAATCTTTTAAATTATATAAAGCTCTTTCTTCATCATAAGTTTTATTTTCCACTAATCTCATAATCTCACTACCTATCTATACTTACAGTAATATTTCCTCTCTCCAAAACATTCTTCAAGTTATCGACATTATCAATTTTCCCAATTTTTGTATAACTATAAGAGGTCTTAAAGTCTTCATAAAATATAACTAAACAATCATCACCATATAGCATAATATCTCCTGTATTTATTCTTTCAGGCCTATAACTATTAGTAGGAAAACTCTCGGTAAAATAATAATATTTCTCATTACCATTTAACTCATTCATTGTAATATTTAAGGGCAGTCTCTTTAAAAGCTCTCTTGCTGTGTCATTATCTTCGAGTGTCGCAGTAAAACTATTACCATTAACATTTAATACAATTTGCATTTCTTCATCTTCTCCTTCTGTTATTTCTAAGTTACTACTTTGATTACTAGAATTATCGCCATTATCTTTATAAATACAGTTAATTATAACAGCAATACAACTTAGTAAAACGATTATAATAAGTATTAATATAACCAGTTTTCTCTTCATAGAACCTCCTTATTATTAATATAACACTTAGAGTTAAGTCTAAGGCAAGAGGTATTTACAAAGTTATTTATAAATTCTTACTACTTGATATTCATATATATCTCCAGCTTCTGCTAAAACTACGGTAATACCTTGACCATTATTCGCTACCCCTTTATCTTTTGATACCTCTTCCGCTGCTGCAAGTAAACTATCAATCTCTTCCTGTATCAAGCAACTATTGCTATTTTCTTTTAAAGGACCAAAGATTTTTAATTTGGGGGGCAATTTTTTCATAACTCCATAATTTTTCACTTCGCTCTTTACTACTTGGATCATTAACAACAAACTTTCCATCTTTAATCCCCGTAATAACAATTAAATGTCCTGTTGTTGTAAAATCACCAGGTTTCATGCTCGCAATAATAGGATGCTTTTTCATTAATTCATTAATCATTCTCGCCTTAGATAAAGATAATTCCTCTCCTTCTATATTATATTTATCTACTCCTTCCGTAAATAGACTCCACTTAGTTCCATTATCATAATAACCATTTTTATAAGCATCTGATGCCACAGTATATGGAGTAACATCATTTCTTCCTGTTAAACCTGCAATTACCATAGCAAGTGAGGTGGGACCACATCCATTAACCGCTATAACATTATCACCATAATAACCATATCCCCATCTTTTATCATATTGTAATAATAAAGGATATTCACCTTTTTTTACATCGCCTATATTATCTGCAAAGACTTGTCCTTTATAGTCATTATAACTTAAAACGTAATCAACTAAATCTAAATTACGAGTTAACATTTCTAATAAAATCTCTGGTATTGTATCTTTATTTTTTATTATAATTAAGATTCTTTCATCCTCTTTACTTAAATCATATAACTGATTTATAATCTCCTCGCTCATTTCTTTACTACTATTATCATCAAAATTACCACTTGGTTTTGTCATAATTATATGATCATCTTCTTTAACAAAAAAATTATTGTAAAAATAAAAACAACTTATACAAAGGATAATTAATATTACTAATTTTTTGATTTTTCTTTTAATTTTCATTTTCTTCACCTTTCAAAAAAAACAATTATTTCTTCTAACACAACTAAATTGTATCAATAAAGAAATAATTGTTCTTTAATTTAATCTTATATTATTCTTAAGATTTTCTTAAATTTACAAAGGTAAACTAACTTTAAAAGTTGTTTCTTCTTCCGTACTTTCCGCTTCTATTTTTCCCTTATGAAGCTCTATAATTTCTTTAGCAATAGCAAGTCCCAACCCACTACCGCCTGTCTTAGTATTTCTAGATGTATCTGCTCGATAAAACTTTTCAAATATTTTCGCCAGTTTTTCTTTTGGAATCTGTTTCCCTTTATTTATAATAGCAACATTCACAGTATTTTCATCTTTATTTAAGGTAATTGTAATATCACTTTCATCTTGACTGTAATTAATTGCATTTTTAATAAGATTAGTGAAAACTCTCCCTAACTTATCAGGATCACCATTTATCATAACTGTCTTAGTATAAGTAAAATTTATTTTTTTATTTAATTCTTTAAGAACCGGATAAAAGTCATCTATAATTTGTTCAATCATCAAGTTTAAGTTTAACTCTTCTTTTACTAAAACAATCTTTTCTGAGTTAAATCTAGCAATATCAAATAATTCATTAATTAAGTCTTCTAACCGATAAGATTTATCTAAAGCTATTTTAATGTATTTCTGTTGTTGTTTTTTAGGCATATCATCAATTTCATCAAGAATCGATAAGTAACCAATCATGGAGGTTAAAGGTGTTTTAATATCATGAGCTAAATAAACGATAAGTTCATCTTTCTTCTGTTCATTTTCTTTCGCTAATTGAGCCATTTTTTCACTTTCGCGTTTATATTTATTTAATTTCTTTTCAAATAAAGCTAAATCATTAGGTAAAGAGATATAATCGATATTTTTATCAACTAATTTATCAGCAGCATCAATCAAGGCATCCATTAAAGTAAATATTTCTTTAAGATATTTATAAAAGAAAATAATAAAAAGAACAAGCCAAATAAGAAACATAATTATAAAAAGATTAACTCCTCCAAAGAAAAACTGAAAAAGTAAATTTATATTATAGTAAACTGTAGGAGAAAAGTCGTAAAGCCACTGAAAATCTATCATTGAAATTATGAAAGTCAAAAATAAAAAGGTTAAGGGAATTAAAATTGTAATAATTGCAAGTTTTATTAAAAACTTTTTAAATAATCGCTTTGTTAATTCATTTTTCAATTTTATACCCCACTCCATAAATTGTTTTTATATATTTAGGATTTCTCCCATTATCATTCATCTTTTCCCGTAAATGTCTAATATGAACCATTATTGTATTATTATCCTTTTCAAAATACTTATCTTGCCATACCTCAGTAAAAAGATCTTCACTCTTAACGACATTACCTTTATTTTTACATAACAACCAAAGAATAGCAAACTCTGTTTTTGTAAGTTCTAACTCTTGCTCATGAAAATAACATTCATGGGTATCATTATTAATGCTTAACCCTCTAATTTCAATTAAGTTTTCTTCTTGACCATTATTATATTTTTTATAACGCCTAAGTTGTGCTTTAACTCTAGCAATTAATTCTAGAGGTTGAAAAGGTTTTGTAACATAATCATCCGCACCTAACATAAGGCCATTTATTTTATCTATCTCTTCTCCTTTTGCTGTTGCAAAAATAATAGGAAAATTATATTTTTCTCTAATTTTATTACATAATTCAAAGCCATCAATGTCTCTCATCATTACATCTAAAATCGCTAAATCAACATTTAAATACTCTAAATCTTTTAAAACGTCTTTACTAGCATAATATTTATAAACATAATAATTTTCATTTTTTAAATATATTTCTAATAAATCAGCAATTTCTTTTTCATCATCAACTATCAATATATTAGCATTAACATTGCCATTGCCATTAACATTATCCATCAGCCATATTTCTCTCCTTTTTTTATTATAACATAATGAGAAATGACTAAATCTTAAGATTTTCTTAAGCTTACTTATTTTTATATTTCTTATAATCTTTCGCTAAAAGTACCTCTCCAACAAGATCTAAAGTAATACCAATTAACGCTAAAATAATACCTATAGTTAAACCTGCAAGTTTAATATTTTGCATTTCTACTAAAAAGAAAGCAATTAAAACGACTCCTAACCATAATATTTGAGATAACACTCCCTAAAAATATTAACTTAGAACTTAAAGTTTTCTCTTCACGACATTTTCTTCTAAATCTTTTCTTAATCATAAATACCCCTCACTTCTTGTGTTTTAATTTTAGCCCAAAGATATATCTAAGTCAATCATTTAAGATTCATTAAGCTGCTCACTATTAACTTTCTCAATACAAGTAATTAAGTCCTCTATTTTTACTTTCTCTTTTTTATAATAACAATCTATTAAGTATTTAATATCTACTAAAATCAAAGCTATCTTCTGATAAGAACTTTCATCTTCTACCTTTTTCCAACTACTTTCTGCATATCCTTCATAACAGATATTATCTGTAACCGCAAATTCATTTTTATCTTTATTAAAAGGTAAGATAAAAGCATTATAAATATTCTTAACTTTAATATTATTATATTTACTACTATTAATCGCTATATTATCACCATAAGTTATTTGTTTCTGAATTGAATCGATACTAGGTAAATCTTTTATATCATTAGTAATACCATATTTATAGTACTTAGCATCTAAAATATAGATTTTATTATTTTTATTATCTTTCAAAATAGTATCTGGTCTAAGCTTAGAACTATCTTTCACTTTACCTTTATGTAAAAGATACCAATATGCTTCTGGAAAATAATCATTTATCTTAATATTTTTAGTACCAAATACCTCGTTAACTAGTTTTTCCCACACATATTCATATTTATAAGTACCAAAAGAAGCTATTTTTAAAGAATCTTTATCATAAGAGGTATCAATTATTCTTTTCATATTTATCAAAAGCTGTTTCTTTCTATCGTTATAAGTCCTAGCTAATTCTTTATTAATAATATCTAAATAGTATCTTTTATTGCATTTTATCTGTTCATCTTCTAAACTACAAACTGGTATCTTAATATTACCAAAAAGAAAACCAATATATTTATAACTTACTTTAACACAATAAGTATTTAACTCTGTAATAATATTATTTTTATAGGTATTAGTTTCATAGTAAGGATTAATAAAAATAGGATTATCATCTACGTAGTAAGGAGTTGATGATAATGTTCTTTTCCAATTAATTTTGCCATGTCCATTTTGCGTATATTTTTTTTCAATCTCTTGATATAAACCATTAGTTAAGTAATCACTAATTATCCATAGAAAGGAATTAAAAGGCATTTCCTCTTTATTGCCAATATCAAATCCAAAATCTGTTTTGGTGTTGTCATAACTTTTGACTAAAGTAATACTTTTTAAAAGTAATAAAATATCACTTCTAAGTTCCATATTATTATTATGAGTTATGTTATAACCAAGTGGTAAGTAGATATGTATCTTATCTTTCTTATATCTTAAGCCAACAAACCCATCACTAACCGTAGTACTTTTAAATTCTACTTGTTCTAAACCATTATTCATTAGTTTCTCCAGTTTTTCTTACAATATCATCAAATAAACCTGTAAATATTGTTAAATAGTTCTTATCGTAAGAATCTAATAATTCGTCATAAGACTCAATATTTTCAAACCATTCTTCTTTATTTATTTTTGCTATATCATCAAAGATATAAACTAAAACTTTATTAAAAAACTGACTTTTATCTTCGAGTTCATTAATGGTAACAGAGTATACTCCTAACTGTTTATCTTCCCCATTAATACCAAATCTATTAGTGAGAATCTTCTTATTGATTCTTGTAACAAATTCACCCCATGTAATATTAGTAAAGCCCTTAAATGGAATCACTGTATTTTTTAACTTTTGGCTATATTTATAACCTAAAGCTGTTTTATCACTTTCAAAAATATTAGGAATATATTCCCTTGTCCATCTTCTTTGAAAAGCTGTATCGAGTGTAAAGACATTTTGATCGCTAGTATTCATTGTCGCTACAATCCATAAATTTGAAGGTATAACAATATTATTAAGGATAATACCTTTTTCTTCTAAATAATCACTAATAAAATTATTAAAAATTGAATAACAACTAGTCCCATTGTGATCACGATCTAAAAGTTGAAAGACCTCTCCAAAGATACTAGAAGCATTACCACGATTAATCTCTTCAATTATTAAACACACTTTTTCTTTTTTATGAAGCAAAGCATAAAGTAAAGCCTCTGTAAAAGCTCCCGCATGAAATTTATAGACTACTTTACCATTTTCAAGTTTAGGTATAATTTGTCCTATAAAATCACTATTAGTATATTCTGGATAAAAAGTTGTTCTAATTATATGGTAGTCATCTTTATTAAATACTTGATTTACTTTATAACTCTTTCCACATCCTGGAACTCCATAATAGATTTTGTTAAAACCACCTGTAAGTCGTTCTTTATCATCAACTATATATTCTACTTTAAAGTTATTAAAGTCTCTTTTTAATGCATGACCAATATTTTTATAAAGAGAATTATCTTCCTTAATTAATTTATCAGCAGTACTTAAAACATCTTCCCCATTATATAAGCCCTTATTATGTTCATCTAAAAGACTAAAGTAATCTAAGACTTTAGAGGCAAACGCTCCTGTTTGTGAATACTCACTTTCAAAGTAATCTTTTTCAATCTCTAAAACATTCTTCCCTGCAAATAAATACTGTTCTAACACAAAAGTAATAAACTCATTATCAAAAGGTAATCTTTCTATCTTTTCTCCTCTTCTTAGCACTGGTAACTTAAAATCCATTTTAACACCTACTTTCTTATCATTAAATCTTTAAGTTCATTTTTTACATAAGCATAATCAAAACTCTCTAAATATGCATTATTTTTCTTTCTAATCGTTCTGCTCCCATTTACATTTACAGAAATCATTTCGATATCTTTAATTTTATTATCATAAATATTTAACTCTCTAGATATTCGTGGTTGTTCATTAATAAAATTTAAAACATTCATTAAATATTCTGTATTTTGCAAAGCCCACTGCTCATCAATATTACCTCTTACACTAGGATTTTCTCTATACAATATTTCATGTATTTGGTTTAAATATTTTTTCTTATCTTCTTTATCTCCTTCACAAAACTTTTTATATAACTCTAAAGCATCAGAATTTTTCATCGTAAAATATACTAAAATATATAAGAAGATATAAGCATTTTCCATTTTTTCACAAATATAATTAATCGTTTCATAATCTAGAATGTTATATACTTCATGATTTCTTCTAGAAAGTACCCCTGCATAAATTAGAACGTGAAAAAAGTCACTATAATAATTACCAATATCACTATTATCTGCATCTTTATTGAAGACATCAGCGATATAAAGTTTAAACAGATTAATAAGTTTATTATGATAATATATCCCATCAACACTATGATCTCTTACAAACTTAGTTAAGAAATACACTGTATCATAAGCATATGACTTATCAGAAAGAAATTTTCCATTCTTAAAACTGACTCTTTCATATTTCTTAATCAGTCTTTCTACCATTCTTACACCTCACTGCCCCAATATAATAAATTGAATTTTTATCTATATTTATCGTAAACTTAGATTTATTTTTAACAATAGCATAATATTCTCTGAACTCATCTGTAGCATATATGCTTAAGTCAATCTTGTCAATACTAAGTTTTTTATTTTTAGGAATAAGAATAGCAATAGAACCATTTACAAGCACATCAGGAGGCATTAGAGTGGCTCTGGTATTATAAGTAAAATTAGGCATTAATATGGTCTTAGAATTTATGTATTTACTAACGGTAAATTGATCTATATCATCAATATATTTATCATAACCTTTAATATGAATAATAGTTCCATCATCTAAAATGTTTTTTGATCTAAGAACCCAGTACTTACCTTTTTCTTTTAAGTATTTATTTGTAATCTGCCTATCTCTAAAGAACTCAAAGACATCTAACTTAAATTTCTTTATATAGTTATCAAAAAATTCATTACGATAGATAAGCCACATTTTATCATGATATATATATTTTTGAGGTACAATTCTTTTTTCCTTATCACGAACATTTTCAATATAGATAGTATCTTTTTTTTCTGTTGTAAAATGTATCACTAATATTTCAATAAAGACATTTTTAAAGGCATTAACTCCATAATCTATTATTGTATTTATATTATAATACTCATATTTTTTTCTTAAAGAATCAAACTCTGGAGTCATAATAAATATTTTAGGTAAAACCATAATTATATTATTAGACTTTCTATACATTTTTTCTAAAAACAAACCGAAGATATTATTACATTCATATTCTATTTTATCTTTATATTTTTTTCTATCTAACGCTGTTAATTTAAAAAATGGGGGATTTCCTATTATATAGTCATAATTCTTTTCAAAATTAAAATCAATAAAATCAGTATTATAAGTATTAATAATGATTTTATTCTTATCAAAGTTATATTTTTCTAATTCTCTCAAAGTATCATCTAAAACTTCTTTATTAACATCAACAATATCTAAGTAAAGCACCTCTGTTTGATCAAATTTATTCATTATCGGGATAATAAAGTTGCCTCCCCCTACAGAAGGTTCAAGGATATGAAGCTCTTTTTTATTATAATTATCTATTCCTTTTAAGCAGTCATAAACTACTGATTGGGGTGTATAGAAGCTGCCGCTTTTTCGAGCCTCTGTTGTTGTATTTTTATTTTCATTTATATATGATTTTATATAGATATTACTTTTTCTCTTAGTATTATTATTAATATAATCAGCAAAATCTAACATTTCATTAATATTTTTGGCAATTTTAAACATTATTTTAGTAGGAACCGCTTCGCCAATACATCTTCTTATATTCAATTCATTTTTCTTTAAGAATGACAGTCTCTTTTCTTTATCTTTTATTGTAGTTACATCTTCATTAGTCCATTTAAAACTATCTGGAATACTCATAACCCTCATTAATTCTCTTATTGATAAAACTCTATCATCTTGAGGATGAATTGTATCCATCGCTGCTAATTGATCATTTCTAGTCGCTACACAGGCACAAGGCTTATTCCAGTAAAGTCTACGATATTTATTACCTAAATGTCCTGATTTTTGTAATATTTTTTCTCCATTGACCAACTTGTATGGTTTTTTATCTATCGGATTATCAAAAGCTGATTCACCCTCTTTTAAATCATGAATCCATTCTCGCATATAAGAATCATATTCTCTAAAGGAATGGTAAATATCATTAGGAGCAAAATCATTTGGATTGGCTAGACTTATTAAATCACCAATTGCTTCTTGTAGAGTGATTTGGGCTTCTTTAAGAGGAAAAAGATTTAAAGGTGACATATAATCTTGATCTTTTCTTGTTCCTATTACTAAGGTTCTAGGTCTACTGGAAGGAACACCATAATCTTTAAAGTTAATAACTTTATATTCAATATTATATAAGGAAGAAAGATTTTCCTTAATCGCTTCCCCAATTGTTTTATCAAAATTATCTGTATCTGTACATATTGTTTTCATGAAAGCTCTAACATTTTCAAATACAAAAACTTTAGGTTTTATTTCTTTTATTATCTTTATGGCCTCAACAACAAGACTGTTTCTTCTTTGTTCATTATTTTTTTTATAATTAGCTGATGACATTCCTTGACATGGTGGTGTTGCTATAATGACATCTACGTCTTCTAAATTTTCTTTTTCTTGCCATAACTTAATTTCATTAAATATTTGGTTTTTAATCTCTTCTTTAGTAATATCTCCACAAATATAACCACTTTCATATTTACATTTATGATTATATCTTTGAATATCAAGTCTACTTTTCAATAATTCGCTTGTCGCAATACAAGCAAAGTTATTTTCTTTAAAGCCATAGCAACCGACACCAGCGCTGCTAAATAAACTAATGTATGTTCTCATCGGCAACCTCCTAATAAAAAGATATATTCCTTTTATATATCTTTATTTTATAACATTATCTTTAATTTTAACAGTCTATTTTTTGCATATTTTTTCACCTGATAAGTTATAACTAATGTCAATTAATGACATTAATTCTTGATCAGTCAAGACATCATCTAAAATAATACTAACCCAATTTTTCTTATTAAAATGATAGCCTGGATAGATATTTTTCTTTTTTAAGTAGGGAGTAACTAAGTTATCTAACTTTATATTTAGTATTTCAACCTCTTTCTTTTCTAAAGCAACGATTTTACTTCTGTCAACATTCATAATTATGGCAAACCATTTATTACTATTACTATTTCTAAAAACACCATAATTAGGAAATTTTTTCCATAAGAATTCTGGTCTAATATTATATTTTTCATTAATTAATTTAGTAAGTCTATTGCTTTGTTCAAAAAGGAAATATTTTTCATCAAAACAGTTATTAGCAATATCTATTAAAATAGTTTTATACTCCTCTTTTACTCTATTGACAAAGTCTCCTTCAATATTTTCAAGTCTAAAATTAGTATATTGATCATTTGTTTCTAAATCGTATATTTCTCCCTTGACTTTGCCTTCTTTACTTATAATGATATCTACTCTAAAGCTATTACCTATAATTTTTTTAGAGTATTTATATTGATTATCTTCTAAGATAAAGCCAAAGTTTACTAATTTCTCTATATTTAACTTTCTTTTCTTAAATATTTCTTCTTCCATTTTTGACCTCTTATTATATTTAAAAGACATTACAATGATTGTCCATCATAATGTTAGTAATTATTTTATTTTATACACGTAGTTTTCTTTCCTTGGATTTTTTTTCATATTATCCATCTCAGGATAACCAATAATACAGTTACCTATTCCTTCATAATCTCCCATAATTCCTAGTGATTTTAAAAGTGCCTTACCTTCTTCAGTTTCAAATTCCTCTTTCGCTCTATGAATCCAACAACTACCTAATCCTAAAGACTTAGCTGCTAACATCATATTTTCCATTACTAAACTACCATCATAGATATATGTAGGAATATTTTTATCTGCTAAGACGACAAGAACAACTGGAGCTCCATAAAATGGATCGGTAACTCCACCTGCTATTTTAGCATTAATAGAAGCAAGTTTATCTCTAATTTTTTTATTGGTAATGGCAATAATAATTGGCGATTGTGCACCTCGTCCACTTGGAGCATATGTTCCGGCTTTTACTATTTCATCAATTAACTCGTCTTTAACCATATCACTTTTATATTCTCTTACACTTCTTCTTTCTAAAATAGTCTTAATTACATCATTCATATTTATCCTCCATTCTCATCTGTTTTTCTAAAAATTACGTATTGCAAAGAAAATAACTGGTACTAAAATTACCAAAGATATATAACTTTTTTTACTTATACATATATAACACCACAAAATCAAAAATGAAAAAGCATATATTTTATTAAAAATAGTCACTAATCTATAATTACCATTTTTTTGGGTAAAGGAAACAAAATAAATTTTGTTTCGCTCCTTGTCGTTACCTCCAAGGTTTCCTACTTCATAGATAGAGTACCCTCTATTCTCAATAGGCTTAAATTCCGACAGTCGCTGCCGTACTTTTTGTTCTTTATTCATTAATTTTAATATTAACCATTATTTAATTTTTATAGTGTAACTTTAATCCTTCAAATAAGATGTTTATACTTGCATTTATATCTCGATCTAATTCTCTTCCACAACTTTGACATTTATATTCTCTTATACTTAAATCTTTAATAACAATTATCGTTCCTGTTCTAGTTAATTTGTCTTCTTGAACTGTCATCAATACTCCTTCTATCTTATTAAACTAATCTTTATCTTTTATCATTACTTTACTACCATATCAAGTATAACTTATTAAAGGTATTTTAACAAGTAAGTATCACCCTACTGTATGAATATTTTCTTCACTTGTCTTTACAAAAGACCAACTAATCATATCACCAGTTCTAAAAGTTGCTTTTAAAGTTCCACTATCTCCCTGTCCCATCTTAATATAGTAAGTATCTCCATCTTTTTCAATCCTATCGACATCACTAAGGAATGTTATCTCATCGGGTAAATTACTATCTCTATATCTTACCTCATTCCAAGTTTTACCACCTGATACTGTTGAATAGACAAGAGGAAAATTCGCTTCAAGTGTATCTCTTAAGACTAAAACTCCTACCAATTCATCATACATACAAAAGTCATATACAACATGTGAGGTACCATTTAAAGGTAAAGGAATTTCCTCCCAAGAACTACCACCATCATAAGTAAAGTATAATTTTTTAATTTCTCCACTCCCCATAGTCCAATCAGTTCCTAATAAAACATAACCAAAATTTTGGGAGGTAAAACCAACTACTCTTCTTGTAATTTCTTTTCCTAATGTCTCAGAACTCGTTATAAATTTATGTTCACTCCAAGTTTTACCATTATCATTAGAAATTTTCAATACTGGTTCTTCACCGTAGAAATAAGCGATAGGAATAAGGTTATTAGTAGACAAAAACCAGCTATTCTCTTCAAGTGATAAGCTACCATAAAAATTTAATGTTTCTTCTAAGTCTTCTTCTGTTATATCAGCATCAATATATGTTTTTCCATAATCTCTTGTAAATTGCAACTTACCATTATTGATATAATAATCTGTTTCCATCATATAATTAGGATTAATAGGAGTATCTTCCAATGTTGAATCAAATACATACAAATATTGTTGTCCTGAAGCAATACTACTTCCATCATTTAATCTAATAGCAAAGAATACTCCAGAATCGCTTTTTCCACCTATACCTTTATTATAATCTTCTTTTGTTAAGGTAGTTATTTTTTTATTATCTCTCGCATCAAAGATAGGTGTTCCCCATTCTAAAGTCGTATTAGGACGATAAGAAATATAATAATTATCTAATTCACTAAGTTTAATTTGTTCTTTAAGAGGTATTTTTTTTATCTTCTCACTAATATTAGCAATATTATTATTTTTAGAATAAGTCTCAACTAAAAGTGTTTTTTCATCTTCTTTTGCTGTATATGAATAAGTTAAGTTTTTATCATCATAAGTATAACTGCCTCGTCCTACATATATCATATTATTATCAAAGTAATTAACTGTTAAGGTAAAGTTTTCTAATTTCCCATTTTTATTTACCTCAATCTCCATATAAGAAACATTATATTCAGCAGTTGCCTTCTCTGACTTTTCTACGATATTTTGTAATTTCTCAAGACCTTTTTCTTCTAATACATAGTTGCTTATTTTATAATCATTATTACCTATTTTAATAATACTTGGATGATATTTTATATAATCAAAAATAATAAAGAATGCCATTAATACTACAGTAAATGATATTAATAAAGCAATTAGGATTAACTGTCTTTTCTGATCCCTTTTTATAACTTGCCTTTCTTCTTTCTGCTTCTTATTTTCTCTTTCTCCATGCAAAATTTCTTCTACTTTAACATCAAGTTCTAATGCTAACTTTTCAAGCACCGTAATATCAGGCAAACTTAAACCTCGTTCCCACTTGCTTACAGCTTTATCCGTAACAAATAATTTTTCTGCTAACTCTATCTGTGTCAATCCCTTCTCTTTGCGAAGAAGGGCAATAAATTCACCTATTTTTTTATTATTCATAATCTCCCTCACTTTTATTTTATTATAGCAAGAGAACTTTCTTTTAACAATCTACTGTTAGTTTAATAACTAAACTGTTAGTTTATTCGCACATTCCTCCATTTTCTTCAAAATAAGCTGCAATTTTTTCTCCACTATTTTCTATATCAGTAAAATCAACGATCTCTTTTAGATCAGAAATCATTTCTTTTGAACACTCCTTACAATCTATACTTTCATCATCAATAACTTTAATTTCATATATCTTATCATTAAGAGAACAGGTGGCGGCGGCCATATTATGAATTTCTGTTACTTGTTTTTTTGGGAGAATCGTAAAGAAGATAATTGCTAAAATTATAAAAATAAAATATAGGATTATTAATAGTCCCATTACTTTAAGAATCTTAATAATTATTCCTGCTAATTTCTCGGTATTAGATACCTTTTCCACAATAATTTCTTTAATATCATTATCTAATAGATCATCAATACTTACATTTAAGACTTTAGATAGTTGTTTTAACTGTGTAGGATTAGGTGAGGTTTCTCCTAGTTCCCAGTTTGATATTGTCTGTCTTGTTACATTAATCTTTTCTGCTAATTGTTCTTGTGAAAGATGTTTTTCCTTTCTTAATTTTAAAATATTATTTCCTAAATTCATTTTTTTCTCCTTTCAAAAGGTATTATAAGTCATAACTACTTAATATATCTACCAAACATCTTTAGAAATTACGCCAAGTTTTTTAACATTTGCTATTTAACACTTAATTATACTAATTATATCATCAATAAATATCTTCGTACAATCAGTTAAGATAATGTAATTATATACTTTATCTATTTTCTTTATATTACCAGTTATTTTTTTATAATGTCCCCCACTTTTTTTCTTATCTTTAACAAAATAAGTAATTACTACTTGAGGTTTAGTTTGAATAATTTTATTTATAAATAGAAGTTCTCTATTTATAATTTCTTTTTCTTCTTCACTTAATTCTATTTTCTCATCCGTTAATCTAGCAGTTTCTCTAATTTTTTCTGCATAAGTAGTCAAAGCGTTAAAAGGAGCGAATTGAGAAGAGCGATTATAAAGAGACATCCGTGGTCTTTTAGCGGACACATAGTGAGGCAGATTTATAATACGATTATATCTATTCATGATGGCCTCCTATTTGCTGATTTCTCATTATTGTCGTTCCTCCTTCTTCTAAATTCATACCTTTTAAGATCATATTCTTTCCAAACTTTTCTTTTAGCTCTAATAAAGTTTCTTGTAACTTTCTTTCTTCCTTTTCTTTTTTTAAGTCATCTTCTATCTTTTGATTTTGTTTTAACGTACTAGAAAACAAATCAAATTGTTTATATTTTATTTTGTTATCATATTCTTCTACTTTAACTAAATTAGTAGCACTAATATTTATCCTTCTTATTAGTAAATTAGGATTCACTATTTTCTCATATAACATACTTATCGCTTCTATAATTATCTTAGAAGCTGATGTTTCTTTATCTAAATTAATTGTTCCATGAGCAGGCATTGGTATGGCACGACCATAGTAATCAGTTGTCAATTTGAATGCATTTTTTTCCTTATTATCTATGTTAGAAATATCATAGCCAATTGTTAATACTAACTTATTTGTTACTACCTTTTTTGCCACTAAATCTAAAGCTAGCAGATCACCCATTTCTTTAATTATTAACTTAGTTTTTTCATAATCATAAGGTAAGGGAAGGATTTGAGATGAACTAATACTTTTAGAATTAGGTCGATAGGATTTAATTATTTCAAGGGTACAGGGTTCATAACCCCAGGCATGATCTATTAAAAGTTCGGCATTAATTCCAAAAAGCTTATATAGCAAATCTTCATTTTTTAGCGAGCATTCAGCTAGATCTCCCATCGTATATATATTGTATTTTTCTAAGTTTCTAGCAATACCTTTTCCAACTCTCCAAATATCTGTAATGGGCTGATGCTCCCAAATTTCTTCCCGATAAGTTTTTTCATTAAGTTCGGCAATTCTTACCCCATATTCATTGGCATTTTGCTTCTTTGCAACTACATCCATGGCAACTTTAGCTAGAAAAAGATTAGTACCAATGCCAGCTGTGGCTGTTATACCCGTACTATCATAAACATCTTTTATTATCTTTGTAACAAGCTTTTTAGCAGATAATTGATAATATTTTAAATATGAGGTAATATCTGCAAATATCTCATCAATAGAATACACAAAGATATCAATAGCTGAAAGGTATTTTAAATATATATTATAAATTTTTGTAGAATAATCAATATAATGAGCCATTCTTGGAGGCGCAATAATAAAATCTAAGGCTTTCGTTTTATCTTTCTTTAATATTTCACCGTCTATTGATTTGCCGGTAAATGGTTGATAATTATTTGCCTTTTGTCTTTCTTTATTAATTTCTTTTACTTTTTCTATAACCTCAAATAGTCTTGCTCTTCCCCCAATTCCATATTGTTTTAAAGCAGGACTTATTGCTAAACAGATCGTTTTTTCAGTTCTTGATTGATCAGCTACCACCAAATTAGTCTTCAAGGGATCTAAATTACGCTCTACGCATTCTACTGATGCATAAAAGCTTTTTAAATCAATACATATATACATTCGTTCCATTTTTTCATCACCAAGATAATTTTATCACGAACAAAAGTTCTTGTTAAGAGTTAAAAGGCAGTTGGTAAAAATTAACAGAAAAAGATAAATTATAAAAATTCAGATTTTAAGTTTTTTCTTATAAAACAACTGTTGCAATTTCTCTCAAAAGCACTATTTTAACCACTTGAAAAAAGTGATATGAATTTGCTAATCATTAATCACTTTAACATTTTTCTTTTTTTCATATTTTATCTTTTTGCTTATGAATCTTTTTCCAATTTTTTATCTGCTCTAACCGTTGTTTAAAACGAATTTCATTACCTTGAACACTTGGATTATAATAAGTTTTACCAAGTAATGATGGAGGCAAACAGTCCATCGTTGTTAATTTATCTTTATTATCATGAGCATATTGATAGCCTTTACCATAATCAAGATCAGCCATTAATTTAGTAGGAGCATTTCTAATGACTAAGGGAACTGGTTCTGCTAACATTTTCTTAGCGTCACTGCTGGCTTTAGAATAAGCGACATAACAAGCATTAGATTTTGGAGCTAAAGACATATAAATAACTGCTTCTGCTAAATGGACATTACATTCCGGCATTCCTATAAAGTGGCAAGCTTGATAAACATTAATTGCTACATTTAAAGCATTAGTATCAGCAAGTCCTATATCTTCTGAAGCAAATCTTGTAATTCTTCTGGCAACATAAAGTGGATCTTCTCCAGCTTCTAACATTCTGGCAAGCCAATAAACAGCCGCATCAGGATCACTATTACGCATTGATTTATGAAGAGCAGAAATTATATTGTAATGTTCATCACCATTTTTATCATATAATAAATTTTTCTTAGTCAAACATTCTTCAATAATATCTTTAGTTACTTTTATTACTCCTTCTTCATCGAGAGCGGCATTAGTGATTATCATGTCTAATGTAGTTAAGGCCGCTCTAGCATCACCATTAGCAAAATTAGCAATTAAATGTAATGTATCTTCCTCAATAACAATTTTTTCCTTACCAAAACCTCTATCATCAGTAAGGGCTCTTTTTAGTAATATTAAAATATCTTCACTAGATAATTCTTTTAACACAAATACCCTACATCTAGAAAGTAACGCGTTATTTATTTCAAAAGAAGGGTTTTCGGTTGTAGCTCCGATTAAAACAATAGAACCCTTTTCTACATATGGAAGAAAAGCATCTTGTTGAGCTTTATTAAAACGATGTATTTCATCAACAAAAACAATCGTTTTTACTCCTAATTTCTTATTAGCATCAGCTTCTTCCATGACTTTTTTTATTTCTTTAATTCCTGCTGTAACAGCTGAGAAATTAATAAATTCTGATTTTGTTTCATGGGCAATAATCCGTGCTAGAGTTGTTTTTCCTACCCCAGGAGGCCCCCAAAAAATCATAGATGAAACATGATCACTTTCAATAATTTTTCTTAGTAGTTTATTTTTTTCTAACAAATGAGTTTGTCCTACAAAGTCACTTAAATTAGTTGGCCTCATTCTTGAAGCTAAGGGCTCATTCATCGGTATTTCAAATAATGATGCTTGTTCCATTTTATTACCTCATTTCTAATAATTAAATTATACCACTAG
Source organism: Candidatus Onthousia faecavium (assembly GCA_018711135.1). Lineage (GTDB taxonomy): Bacteria > Bacillota_I > Bacilli_A > RF39 > UBA660 > Onthousia > Onthousia faecavium. The sequence continues at coordinate 875 of DVIS01000055.1, read as the reverse complement.
ATAGGAAAAGAACTACTTATTATTTCTGTTATAAGTAGCTTACTAAAGTCAAAACAAAAATGTTTAAATAGAATCTTGAATTTGCTCTAAACCTATTTTATCAGTTTCTATTATTGAAACAATACTACTATTGTTAAATATGGATAAGATGTTATCTTCTGGTTTTCTCTTTTGTTTTAAAGTGAATTCATAATTTTTTCCTTCTTCGATAGCAGGGCATAGAGCTTTTTCTACTTTAACAGTTTGAACCTCTTCGCCTTGAAATTGTCTTATAGTTAAATATATGTAATTTGTATCATTACTCTCTGCAACATTTAAAATTTCATAAGTCCTAATAAAAGTCTTTAAGTCTTTACTATTCTGATTATCGTTTTCATGTACAAGTTTTTCACTCTTAACAAATTTAATTAAGTTTGAATCAACGATAGTTTCTTTAAAACGTTCTTGTTCTTTTTCACTATTATCTAATAGTCCCACAACCACAACATTATTTTCTTCATCAACATAGTTAAAAACATAATTTTCATAGCCACTAGTTCCATTAGTTTGAAAGTACGCAATAATTTCATTATTAACACTTTCTAAATCTTCTGCTGTTGCTACTTTTTTGTTGTTACCACATCCTGTTATGCCTATTAATAAGCTTACACATAACAACCATAAGAATATTTTTTTCATATTCAATCCTCCATCTTATCAAACTAAAATTTATCAATTGATGAATTAATTATATCATTAAATAGACCTGTTCGGCAAGGTTATTGAACAAAATAGCCAAAATATGATATCATTGATTCAAGAATATAAAAGTGGTGATGATAATGATATATATATTAATAGCACTTATAGGTGTAATAGTAGGTATGCTTATAATT
>DVIS01000054.1 GCA_018711135.1 Candidatus Onthousia faecavium | reverse complement strand
ATTTACAGTCTGTCGCGTTTAGCCACTTCGCTATCTCTCCGACATAATAAAATGGTGCCGAAAACAGGAATCGAACCCGTAACCTACTGATTACAAATCAGTTGCTCTACCAATTGAGCTATTTCGGCAACCTAAATGGTGGGCGATATAGGACTCGAACCTATGACCCCTTGCTTGTAAGGCAAGTGCTCTAACCAACTGAGCTAATCGCCCAAAACATATTGACGAAATTAAATATACCAGTTAATTTGCTAATTGTCAATAATATTTCTCATATTTTTTTATTTTTTCTCTTTCTAGCCAATAATCAAGGTGCAAAGCCAAATTTTTAAAGCCGTTGGGCGTTTCAATAATCTTACTATTATTTCTATTAGTAATGCGATAGTCTAATTTTTTTAGGCTTAATTTTAACATTTGAGGGTTAGCATTATCTATTATTCTAACTCTTATTAATTCTCCAATATTTACATAATTTTCAATATTCTTAATGAAACTATTATTAATTTCTGTAATGTAAACTAAACCTTTATGATAATTGTCTAACTTAACAAAAATACCATAATTTTTAATGCCTGTAATTTGCCCTAATACAATCTCTCCTTTTTTATAAATTCTTTTCATTTCTAAACCTCGTTTATATTATAGCAAAAAGTTTTCTTTATTACAAGATCTTTACATAAAGGTACTTTCTTAATATAATTAAAATGGTGATTAAATTGAAAAAAATCGATGTAGAAAATAAAATAAGGGAAATTATAGAACAACTTAAACCTTTTTTAATTAGTGACGGTGGTACTTTAGAATATGTTGGATTTAAAGATGGTATTGTCTATGTAAAATTAGGGGGAGCATGTAAGGGATGTGCCTTTTTGGACGTAACTTTAAAAGACGGAATTGAGCAAATGCTTATTAATGAAATTCCCGAGGTTAAAGAGGTAAGAAATGTTAATGAATAATTCTAATTTTCTAACCAATCTATTCTTGAAATAGATTGGTTTTTGTTTATTAAGAAATATATTGTTTTTAAATATCTTTCGTATTCTCTATTTCTCTTTAATATATTTAATATTTTTGTTTCCTTCTCATAACCATTAATTATATTTTCATAGATATCAAAGTAAAAACTTGGAAATATTATTCTAGCCATAACTAAAGAATATTGATAATTATTAAGATTCAAAGCATTTAAAAAATCTCCTATTTCCTCATATGTATAACTGTTTTCTAAAAATATATATTGTAGATAATTACCAATATCTCTAGCTCTATGGTCAATTACTATATTTAATGGGTTATAAAAGCTATTATCTTTTAAGTTTATTCTTCTTCTACTTATAACAAAATTATCTGGAAAATGATGGCCTTCTCTGTTATTAATAGTATTAAAATAACTTAGAGCAATTTCACTTAAACCGATGTAATAATCCAGACTCTTGTATAAAAGAGGGTATTTTATTTTTATATAGTCTTTTTGATATTCAAAGTAATCTATCTTACTACTCCATAATGACTCCCAATTACTATGATTTAACAGTGTTAATTTTGTCATATCAGGTGTACAGTAGTACGGGTTATATATGTCTTCTATAGGAGAATATAAATTTTTATTGTTTCTTAGCAAGACGTAATAACGATTATTAATTAAACTTACAATATCTCTATTTATATTAGGCACAATAAACATAAATTTACTATTAACAAGCATGTTGTTAAGTTTGGCTAATTCCCCAATATAGGAAAGAGGTCTGTTAATTAAATATAGATAATAAAAATAATTATCATCTTCAAAAAAATAATAATTCTTGTTTTTTATTAGTTTCTGAACATTTAATTGATAATAGTAAAAAAGAGAATTTTTCATATCTAACCTCACCAAAGTTTATGATAATACCGTAGAAAAAAGAACATACTATTTAGTATGCCCTTTATTTAATTCATTTGTTGTCTGAGAATTACCACTAGTAAAATCGCCTAATTGACTTTGCCAGCGTTCTATTTGAACTTTAGCATTTTTAATTCTATCGTTGCTATCTTGAATAGACTTATTATAATTTTCAATACTTTGTTTTTTATTATTTATAGCAACCCGTTTTTCATCAACTTGAGTTTGATATTGTTGAATTTGTTGTTTAGCAGAACTTAATAATTCTTTCTTAACACGGATAAGTTCATCTTCTTTAGCTTTGGCTTCTTGAACCATTTGCTCACTTTCTCTTTTTTTACTATCAGCTTCTTTATCTAATGTAGATAATTGATCATCCATATTTTTACTTTCAGCACGCAATTCATCTAGTTGTTTTAAGTATTCTTCTAATGAATTATCATTGGAAAAATCAATTTCTTGACTTTCTTCTTGCTTTTTTGAAATAGCTTGAGCTGTGTCAACTTTAGTTGAACTAAAGGATGTTTTATCAAAATCAACTGTTTCTTCCCTATTTTCATCTATAAGGTTAAAGTTTGTTGGAACAACAAAGCCATTATTATGATCTTCTACAGTTACATTTTTTGAAGACATATTTTCAAAATCATTTGTTTTTTTGAAATAATCATCCATTTTTGGTTCAGCTTTAGCTTCTTCATAAGAAATCGGAGCTACAAGAGGAGCAGTACCATCAAAAACACTTTCACTTACAGGTTTATCCTGAACAGGTGCTGGTTCGCCATGCATTTTTCTACTTACACTATCGAATATCTTATCCATATCATTACTAGTAATTTTATTTTCATAAAGCTGAGTAGCCCTTTCTCCTACCTTACTAGCTTCTTTTACAACACTATCTATATCTTTACTATCACTAATATCATTATTTTTAATTAGTTCTCGCATTGCCTCTTCAACTGACTCTTTAACAGCTGTTTGGTCAATCTTAGAAAGTGGTTCTGGACTTATACTATCCATTGTTTTTTCAGCATTAACAATTTCTCTTTTTTGACCTCTTTCAACTTTTGATAACTCACGCGAAAGCTCAACTATATCATCGAAATTCTCTTTAGGAAACCGTAAAGCCTTTTTAGATAATTCGATATATCGTTCTTTATATTCTGCAGCAGTTTTTATTCTAATATTTATCATTGCAAGTTTTCTTTGCTCTTTTTCTAATGCCTCTTCGCTTAGATTTCTATCGCTTGTATTAATGTCATTAGTCATTTCTTGCTGTTTTTTTAGAAGAAAAGCTTCTAAAACGCTCATAATGGCAATTCGCGATGCTAGTTGTAATTTTAATTTATTAGAATCACCGCTAAGAACGTTAGCATCTATTTCAATAATTCTAAATTCCTCGTTATCTAATTTGTTATTCATATCTGCCATTTTAATTCGCCTCCAAACTGATTATCAATTAATCTTTTTTTGATAATTTTCTTAAAACATCTTTAACACGGTTCCATTCATCTTCATCATCTATACTATAAAGTTTAGGAGTTTCTCCGCTTCTATCAACATGTGAAACATAAACTGTTACATTACCATTAGCATCTTTCTCGTTTTTTGTATATACGACATATTCTCTGTTTGTATCTTTAAACTCAAAAGCAATAACAACCTCTACCTCGTCAATTGAGCCATCTTCTCCTATAATAGACATTGTCATTTTTGGTTTTTCATTCATATAAGTTCCTCCCTTTACTATTCTATAGTTGATTGTATCATAAAAAAAAAGAAATAGAAAGCCTATTTTTTTATTTTTCTAATATTTTTATAAATTTTCTTTTTTTAATAAGAAAGTTTTAGCTCCATACGCACAATATTCTTTAATATATTTATCTAGATATTTTATATCATTTATTTTTTTTGCATTTTTTTTACTGCTTTCATTAAAACCTTTTAATCTTAGTTTGTTATAGGCATAATCACCTAAAATATAATCATAATCTAAGAAATACTCTGTAAACAAATATTCAACCTCTTCAAGTATAAAATTTTCTTTTCCATTTACAATTGTATATTTGGTGTTAAGTAAGTTTATCATCTGAATCACTCCTTGATTAATTATATCATGATTCATTCAACTTGCGTACTAAAATTATTAGAGTTTGTCCTAAACTCTCCATTATAGTAAAGAGGAACATTACCTTGAACTATCTGTGTTGCTAAATTTACAGTTGTTGTAATAAGGACATCTTCAGTAGAATGAGGCATTGTTATACGTAGTTTTATTGTTACCTCTATTCCTACCTCAATTAATGCATTATTAAAACCATATTCTTTAACATTAGTAATCATATTGCTATTAACAGTTCCTATAAACGAAAATCTGATAGGGATACTTGGTGAAAGATTAACAAGTAAAGAGTTACCTAATAAAACTCCAATTGGCATATCACAAACAATACCATCTTCAAGATAAGTAAGACGTGTTCCTTTTAGAGAATTAGATAACACTAAATCAGAACTATCACCTTTTTCTAAAGCATGAAGACGCTCTAATGCTTTTTTATTAATACTATTTAAAATACCATTAGTTAGTTGGGTGTCAAAATCAATTAATTGAATATTTCCTTCATTATCTCTTGTAATAGAAAAAAAAGAATTATCATAAGCACTAGAATCTAAATTGATTATATCATTTAAAATAACGTTAGCAATTCTTCCAACTTCTGCGGTTGAATATCTAATAATTATGGGGGCTAATTTTTTACCAGCAAAATAAATAATTATTAGGCTTAAACAAAAGGAGATAAAAACTATTATAAAAAAAGAAGGAAGAATTTTCTTTTTGGCCATAATATCACCTAATTAAGTCTGACTAATATTACATCTTCACCGATTTGCACGATATTTTGCCATTTTATTTCTGTATCTTCTCCCCTTGAAAAAGATAAAAATTTGCCTTTAGATGCAACGACCAAACTTACAATTACACCATTTTTAGGATCAAACTTTACATCTATAATATTACCAATATTTCTACCATCAATGACATTAACAATATCTTTACTTTGTAAATCAGATAATCTCACATTAATCACCAACATTACTACTTAAGATTATGTAAAAAGAAAGAAATTAATGCGCAAATTACCTTAAAGTTTTCTTTAACTCTTTAATTGCTCCTTTCTCTAGTCTTGAAACTTGAGCTTGACTTATCGCTAATTCGTTAGCAATTTCCATTTGTGTTTTACCAATGACATAACGTTCATTTAAGATATGTTGTTCTCTTTCACTCAGTCCTAGTAAGGCATCAGATGTGGCTAACCTTTCTTCCATAGCATTTCCGGTCAACTTTTTATCTTCTATTTGATCATAAACATAGATTGTATCTCCGCCATCGTTATAAATTGGTTCAAACATAGAAATAGGATCTCTTAATGATTCTAAAGCAAAGACAATATCATAGGAATCAACTTTCAACTTATTAGCAATTTCTTCAACACTTAACTCTTCACCTTTTTCTAGAAAGTTTTCTTCTTTTAAGCGTAATGCTTTATAAGCTAAATCTCTTGTTGAGCGACTAACTCTAATAGCATTATTATCACGTAGATATCTTTTTATTTCTCCTAAAATCATAGGTACAGCATAAGTTGAAAACCTAACTTCATGAGCAAGATCAAAATTATCTATAGCTTTAACAAGACCAATGCATCCAACTTGAAATAAATCATCAGCATTTTCATTTCTACTATTGACGCGTCTTAAAATACTTAAAACTAGTTTTAAGTTACCACTTACAAGTTCATTGCGAGCTGTAGCATCACCATTTTTTAACTTAATAAATAACTCTTCCATCTCTTTACTAGTTAGTACTTTAAGATTAGCAGTAACAACACCACTAATTTGCACTTTATTGTTTGTATTAGACATATCATCATCTCCTGCAAATATAATGATATGTTAGATTGTTTTTTATACAAATCTTTAAAAGCGATCTAAAAAAGTAGTGATCTTACCTTCATCTTGATAACTTAAAATTGTTTCTAAATTTACCTTTTCAGTACTTTTAAAAATGTTATTATCAATTAAATTATTATTTTCTCTAAGTTTAATTAGAAGATTCTTTATTTCTAGACGTTTTGAATTGTTTATTAAATCATTTTGTTCGGTAAAACGACAAGCACAATTTATAAATTGATAATTGTTATATTGCCAGAATTTCTTAATATTATCTTCTTTTATCAGGTATAAGGGCCTAATTAATTCCATTCCATCAAAATTTTTACTATGTAACTTTGGTAACATTGTTTTAAATTCGCCACCATAAAACATAGATAGAAGGATCGTTTCAATAACATCATCAAAATGATGACCCAAAGCGATTTTATTACAACCTAAATCCTTAGCAGTTTTATAAAGAAAGCCCCTACGCATCCTAGCGCACATGTAACAAGGATGTTCTTTATCTAATTTATCAGCAACAGAGAAAATATCTGATTTAAAGATTTTATAATCAATATTTAGGGCCTGTAAATTTTTTTTAATAATTTGCAATGTTTCTTCTTTATAGCCTGGATCCATGACAATATATGATAATTCAAATTTTGTTTTGCCATGTTTTTGTAACTCTTCTAAACATTTAGCTAGAAGACAAGAATCTTTTCCTCCAGATATACAAACCGCAATATGATCATTGTCTGAGACTAAATTATAATCTCTAACAGTTTTCATAAAGCTGCGCCAAATATCTTTACGAAATTTAGTTATCAGGCTATGTTCAACCTCTTTATAATTATTCACTTTAAATTCCCCACTTTCTTAAAAGATGAGGGAAGGCCACTTTTAAAGGTATAAGTTTTATTATTTAAAGGATTAATAAGAGTTAATTTACTAGCATGTAAATATAGGCGATTAGAATTAATATTTCCATATTTTTTATCTCCAATAATACTATTTCCAAGGCTACTTAATACTACTCTTATTTGATTACGCCTTCCTGTTTTTATATTGACTTTAACAAGTGTATATTTATTATTACTACTAATTGTCTTAATTGTTGTAATTGCTTTCTTTCCATCTTTTTTATTAGTAATAATGACTTTATCAGGTCCTATTTCTTTTAGATAGCAAACATAATCGATGACATCAATTACTTTTCCACTTACTAATGCAAAATACTCTCTTGTTTTAACGTATTTATCCCAATTATTTTGTAAAATGTTTTTTAAAGTGCTATTTTTAACAAAAACTAAAACCCCTGACGTATCTTTATCCAAGCGATGCAAAACAAAGATTTTGTCTAATTTATTCCTATTTTTTATAAATTCTCTAACTAAATGATACGCAGTTTTCTCTTTTTCTTTATTAGTTCCTACAGATAAAAGGCCAGCTGGTTTATTTATAACTAAAAAGTCGTTATCTTCATAAATTATTTCAAGGGCACTTTTATGATGAGTCTTATTAACTTTATTTAATTCAATGGTATCATTAGGTTTAACTTTAAAATTATATTTAGTTATAACTTTATCATTAACTAAAACGCCACCTTCTTTTAAGTAATTTTTAACTTTTTTCTTACTTATATCTTCAAAAAGGACAAATAATGTTTCTAGTAACTTTCCTTCTTTTGTAACTTTCTGTTTCATTTTATCACACTCCCCGCTTGTAATTCATGCAAGTATTTTATCAAAAAACAGAAATAAAGTCTACCAAATATAATAGGAAACAAAAAGGATATAAAGCTATACCCAATTATTTATTTTAATCTCAAACATTATTAATTTTGATAGTATAACTTTAATCCTTTAAAAACAGAATAGTTATCTCTTTTAAAAATTCATACTTATTATTTAGTACTTTTAAATCTTTGCATACGCAGAGAATTTTCTTAAAGCCATTATTTTTTAATAATCTAGAAAAAGGTTATAAACAAATCTAACACAACCTAAAGTTTTATTAATTAATACCTTTTGATTGTCTATTGGATATAGTCTAAACTTATATACTTTTATACTTTATATATTTCCATGACATTACCTCTCTGATGTAATCAGTTTAGTATATAGAATATAGTTCATTAATATCTTTTGGACTTTTAAATGCACTTTCCTTATAGATAAAAATATACGGTATTACTTTAACTATATATCTCTTTCCAAGATAATTAGACAACTCATGGTTTAGTTTTGTTCTAGCACTATTGTAATTGTTATTAAACATATAAGTAATATTCACTATCTTCAAGAGTCTCATCTTTATGATAGGGGATACTATATTGTCTGACTTGAGATACAAAGTCGTCAACTTGTTCATATATAGATTAGCATATGTGTTTTTTCAGTTGCAGATTTATCTGTTAATAAATATTTAACAATAGAATTTGTATAAGCACTACTAATATAAATTATAGTACTGAATTTTCTAGAGCTTAAAACAATATCATCAGCCAGATATAAGCTATTTAAATGAATCCAATCAGATTCATACCCCCATATGTATTCTTTCCTTCCTTTTTAACAGCATTTAAGTAAATCTCTAGAAACAAATTTTTCATATCTATTATTTTTTCTATCTTGCTATCATTTAAATCTACTGTAATTATAACATTTTCATTTACTAATATGACAAAATGATTATTATCTTTATCATAAATCATGTCGTGATGTATAGTATAATTTTCTAAGTTATAAAACTTTTCTATTTATCTACATTATTTACTTTTAGTATTCTTTTTGCAGAATGAGAATAGTATATATAATTATTATTAAAAATAATATGGTTAGCTCTATAGTTATCCAAAACAAATTCTTCTTTTAATATTCATTTATTATCATATATATAAGCACTCGAAGCATATTCTTTATCATGCCATAATGCAGCATAGAGGTCATCTACTAGTTCTTCTTCACTTTCCCATTCTATTATCTTTAGCTTGTTATCTATACTATCAGCAGGAGTTATTTTGAAGGTTGTTATTTTAAACTTTTATTTTTTTCACCATTTGAAAGTGTTAATGTATTAATCTTTCCAGAAATAAAACCAATTAATTTTTATTATTATCTTTATTAGAAATTTTTCTTTCAAAATCACTATCCTGTTGTTTAAATCTTATAACTTAAATTACCATTGTCATCTGAGTAAAAAATATTGCAAAATTAATTTTAATAATTATTGTAATTATAATTATAATAAAAATAACGGCCACTATTTTTTCAGATATTCTCTTCAGTCACTAATGTATCCATAATTTGTGAAATTTGAATGAAAATATTTTTATTTTTTAAAAAAAAGACTTGATTTAGTGAAAGTTATTTGTTATTCTAATATTGCTAAACAAAAAAAGCAAAAAACTATTGCATTTATACCATTATTAGTGTAGAATGTAATGTGTGTTCCAAAAAATGGGCCTGTAGCTCAGTTGGTTAGAGCGCAGGTTTGATAAACCTGAGGTCACAGGTTCAAGCCCTGTCAGGCCCACCATTTGCCTCAATAGCTCAGTCGGTTAGAGCACTTGACTGTTAATCAAGGGGTCCTAGGTTCAAGTCCTAGTTGAGGCGCCATTTTTTTTGGCCAGTTGGTGAAGTGGCTTAACACACTGCCCTTTCACGGCAGCATTCACGGATTCGAATTCCGTACTGGTCACCAATACGTTAATTACTCCTAACTAGGAGTTTTTTTTAACAAAAATATTGACATTTATTAGTCTTTACGATAATATTATATTTGTCATTGACAAAGTCTGGAGACATACTCAAGAGGCTGAAGAGGCGCCCCTGCTAAGGGTGTAGAGTGGGCAACTGCTGCGAGGGTTCAAATCCCTCTGTCTCCGCCATTATGAAAATAAAGAGCTTAGTGCTCTTTTTTTTGACGCATTATACTTATATCCTCTTCTAGCTTATACCATTTTATTTGAAAGAAAAATCTCATCACCTCATCTTTTCTACTTTTAGCTTGAAAATAAAGATGCGAAAAGTGAACAGAACTAGAATCCATAATTTTATTAGCTAATAATACTTTAATAATTTCTTCTTTAGTTATATAGGAAAAATTTTCAACTGTTCCATGAATTATAAGATCATTTTTACCTATAACAAAACGATTTATAAGTTTTTTCAACAAAGATTCATTATTTTGAAAATATAGATTGATATTATTTATTTTCTTATGATATTTTTGCTTATAGATATTAAGAGTAATCTTTTCAATAATATTATTAGCATTTACTGACACACTGCTTTCTTTTAAGAAATGGTAATCTAATATGTCGTTAATAATTTTCATAGGAACATTTTGCCTTTCTAAAAAATCTGTAAAATTATAGATATATTCGGTATGAAATGTATTTTCTGATCCCATTTTTATGCTAATGTTTTTTCTTATAGAATTTATAGTAATCCATAAGTCTTCTTTATTTTTTGCCATATCTACATAACATTTTATATTCATATCATCTGTTAAATTATCATAAATACTAGTAAGCATTTCTTTGAAAGATTGATTTATTTCACCTACCTTTTTACCATTTAAGTAATTAAAAAAATCCCATTCATTTTGAAAGCCGTAATTTTTGGCCATATTTTGTATCACCTCATAATATTTATTACCTACAAATGGCTATTTTTATCTTTAAATTTTAAAAAACTTATTTCTTCATTCTAGAAATAAGTTTTTTAATTATATTTTAATCTTAGAAAAAAATTTATTACTTAAATATTCAAATAGCTTATATAACTGATGTGAAGAAAACATTAGGATAAAGGTAATAAAAATCATTAAATAATCAAAATGGGTAATTGAAAATAATGTGGTTAAATTTAAAATTGCATAGATGAAAAGATAAAACATTAATCCAAAGAGAATTAATCTCACTCTATTAAAAGGTTGACATACTTTGTATAGAAGAATAAACGATGTATAAGCGGTAATTGTTAACGATAAAGTTGAGACTTTAGCATAAGTTAAGCCGATAGCATTACCAAACAACGTTATGAGGACAATGTTTATAACGATAACTAAAGCAGGAGGAGTAGCTACTTTTAAAACATTTATTAAAAAGCTACCCTTTACAAGTTCTTTATTAGGTTCTAAGGCCAAAATAAATGATGGTATGCCAATAGTGACAATACTTGATAATGTTAGTTGAACAGGAATGAAAGGATAAGATTCTTCTAAAAACAGGAAAATGAATGCTAAAAGACCAGCATAGATAGTTTTTACAAGAAATAATGAAGCTGATCTTTGAAGATTATTAATGCTTCTTCTCCCCTCTAAAACAACACTAGGCATCGCATCAAAATTAGAGTCTAATAAAACTAATTGAGATACGCTTCTAGCTGCATCGGTTCCACTAGCCATAGCAATAGAACAATCAGCTTCTTTAAGAGCTAGACAGTCATTTACACCATCACCGGTCATGGCAACAGTATTACCTGCTTCTTTTAAAGCTTTAATTAGAATATGTTTTTCTTCTGGTTTTACTCTGCCAAAAACATCATATTCTAAAGCAGCTTTTCTTATTTCTTCTTCACTTTTTAAAGTAGATAAATCTATGGCTTTTAAGTTATCACCTACTTTAGCTCTTTTAGCAATATTTAAAACAGTAAGTTTATTGTCACCAGATATTATTTTTACCTTTACACCTTGATCTTTAAAATACTGAATAGTACGAGCAGCTTCTTTTCTTATTTTATCTTGAATTAAGACATAGCCTAGTAATTTTTCCATTTCATCTTTTTGATTCCAATTTTCTATTTCTACTACAGCTACTACCCTACTATCACTAGTTAATTTGTCTATTTCGTTTTTATTTTTTTGATAGTTTTTCATAACAAATTCTGGAGCACCTATAAGAATTCTTTTTTTATCATCTATAATTAATCCAGAGTATTTTGTAGCAGAATTAAAAGGAATAATTTTTTGATATTTAATATCTTCAGCCTTAGAAAAGGCTGTTTTTAAAGCTCTAGCAGTTGGATTTTCATCGTTAATAGTATGCGCAACATTACCAATTAATTTTTCTAACTCTTTTTTTGATATTTCTTTATTTATAGTATCTTTCACTTCCATAATGCCTTCGGTAATAGTCCCGGTTTTATCAAGACAGATAACATTAACTCTAGCTAAAGTTTCAATGCAATATAAATCTTGAACAAGAACTTTTTTACGTGATAATCTAATAACACTGACAGCAAAGACAGTACTAGTTAGAAGGACTAAGCCTTCTGGAATCATGCCTATTAAAGCAGCAACGGTATTAACAACTGCTGACTCAAAAGTATTTCCTGGTAAAAATAATTGTCTTGCAAAAAGTAATACACCTAAGGGAACAATTACAAAAGATATTGTCTTTACAATTTTATTTAATGAGCGCATTATTTCACTTGATACTTCTTTTATATATTTAGTATCACTACTAATCTTAGCAGTATAATTATCATAACCAATATGTTCAACTTTACAGATGCAATTTCCACTAACAATGAAGCTGCCTGATAATAGCATATCACCATTTTTTTTTAAAATATTTTCTTCTTCTCCTGTTATAAATGACTCATCAACTAAGACCTCTCCATCTTGAATTATAGAATCAACTACAATTTGATTTCCACTTGTGAACTTGACGATATCATCAAGGACAATTTCATCTAGTGACAATTCTAGAGTTTTTCCATCTCTAATTACTTTGATTTTATGCTCTGATACTACAGATAATTTGTCTATTGTGTATTTAGATCTTAATTCTTGAAATGTACTAATAACAGTATTTAAGACAATTATAATGATAAAGGTTAGGTTTTTATATGAACCAACAGCAATAATAGCAATAGCTAATATAATGTTAATAATATTAAAAAGAGTAAAAGAATTTTCAATTATAATTTCTTTAGCACTTTTAGTTTTAACATCAGTGTTAAAGTTTACTAAATTATCTTTATGGCGTTCTTCAACTTGCGATGCTGTTAAACCTATATTTAGTTTTGGATTATATCGTTTTATTTTTTCTTTCATAATTTCACCACTTTTCTATTTAATAATAACACATTTTAGATTATATTGTGTTATAATTAGCTAAAGAAAGAAGGATTTTATGAAAAATTTCGTCTTAACCTTTTTATTATTTTTTACAATCATTACAACAATTGCTATTTTAGCTATTAGTAATTTAACAAGTGAAGATAGTACCAAAAAAATTATTGATAATATTGATTACACCCCAATAGTGCAGGATTTTAAGGATACAGAATACGGTAATTATATTTATGAGTTTGCTAATAATCATGGTATTACAGAAAATAGAATTGATTCTTTGTTACAAACAGAGGATGCTAAAAATTATAGTAATAAATTAGTACAACAGATAATAAATGCCTATTTAGCGAATACAGAAATAAATATTTCTGATGAAACCCAAGAATTTATTAATACAGTAAACGAAAAGTATAATTTTAATCTTGATGATAGTAGCAAAATCGAATTAGAAAACTATGTTAATACAGTTGTAACTGATAATCTTAATATAATGGTAAATGATTTAAAGGTTAATACAGTTAATAATAATACAAGTTTTATAATGAATCTAATTAATTTCTGTAGAAATTCTACTTTACACATGGCTCTTTATATTATGAATGGTATACTATTATTGATTTTATTTATCTCTAGTTTCAAAAAAAAGGATTTTCTAAAGTATATTGGAATTATTGCAGTTATTATTGCGATATCAACGTTACTTTTCAATGGAGTTATCTATTTATTAACTAACAATGTTACAAGTAGTCTAATTGACTTAGGAATAATTTTACTACCAATTACAGATAACTTTTATATGATTTCAATTTGGTGTTTTATTATAGCAGGTATTGCTTTTATTATCCAATGTCTCATTAATAAACATATTATAAACAAAGAGATTGTCCCTTTTTAAGGACATTTCTTTGTTTTTATAGCAGTTTTGGTCAATTGAAAAGGTAAATGCAACTTTGAAAGATTAACTGCAACTTTTGAGTAAATTATTGATAACAACCAAGGAGAAATCTTGGTTGTTTTACTTATTATACTCAAGTGTGAAAAGTCAAGGGTA
>DVIS01000006.1 GCA_018711135.1 Candidatus Onthousia faecavium | reverse complement strand
TAATTGTAACTGAGAACTTAAAAGTAAAAGATATGAGTAAAAACAAAAGACTAGCAAAATATATCTTAGATGCCAGCTTTTCCAAATTATGTAGCTTACTAGAATGGAAGAGTAAGTTACAAGGTAAATTTTATTATAAGATAGATACCTACTATCCAAGTAGTCAGATTTGTTCTTATTGTGGACATAAAGACACAAGTTTAAAAGACTTAAGTATAAGAGAATATAAATGCCAAAGTTGTGGAAGAGAATTAGATCGAGATATAAATGCTAGTATAAATATCTTATTTGAAGGATTAAAGTTACACTATCAAAATTAAATAATGTTTAAGATTAAAATGAATGAATAAAGACCAAAAAGTACGGTGGCGACCATCGGAATTTAAGCCTATGGAGAATAAGGGTTACCTTATCTGTGAAGTAGGAATCCTTGAAGGCAACGACAAGGAGCGAAACAAAATTTATTTTGTTTCCTTTGTTCTAAGGAAATATTTATCATTTTTCACAAGTACATTTTTGATACAATTCTAACAAGATAGAAGGGAGTAGATTAACAGATGAACAAATAGAAGCAATATTTGATACTGCTAGTGTTATTTTTAAAACTGATGATGTTATTAAATTAGATGATTTAATTGAAGCTAAAAATCATTTTCAGTTATTTGATTATATGTTAGATAATGTAGATAATCCTAGATATAATATTGGAGGTTTTAAAGTAGTTCCTAATATAATAGGAATAGTAAACGCTATTAAAACAAGTGAGCCTAAAGATGTGGAAAAAATATTGATGAGTTACTTACTGATTATTTAAAAATTAGAAATATAATAACTTATGATTTGGAAATAAGCATGAAAGTGTTTATTTTTCCTTTTAATTATGGTAATATTTAAGTGGTGATTGATGTGAAGAAAAATAAAATAATACAAAGTAAAAACGGAATGCCTAGTGAGGTTAAGAAAGCAATTATAATAATTATAGTTATTTTAGTTACAATTATACTTATGTATCTTTTAACGACAAGAATACTTACTAAAAGTAATAAAATTGATAGAACTTTAGCAACAGAGAGTGTTATAGGTTATGATAAGATATTAGCAGGGGAGTCTTTTAATCGTAGTGAAGATGAATATTATGTTATTTACTTTGATAGTACTAATGATTATTCAATTATTAGTTCTTTAGTTAGTTCTTATCAGTTAAATAGTGATAATACTAAACTATATAATGTTGATTTAAGTGATGGTATTAATAAGAAATATATTACTGATGGAGATGTTGTTACTACTGATGCTGCTAGTTTATTAGTTAAAGATAATACACTACTTAAATTTGAAAATGGTAAGGTAGTAGAGACTGTTACTGATATAAAAGAAATAATTAACTTTTTAAGTGACTAATATTTAGTCATTTTTTTAAAAGATATTGACGAACATACGTTTATACAGTAAAATAATATTAAATTAAGTATGTAAAGAGAGAATTTGATTTTAAAATCAGACTACCAAAATATGAAATCATGTTGTAAAATAAATAGAGGATATAAGTATAATATTAGGTTATAATTATAGACTAAGTTAGGGGTGAAAAAATGTTTAGAAAAAAGAAAGATAAGAAAGAAAATATAGAAAATATAGAAGAGGTATCTGTACCGGAAGAAGGTAATGTAAAAGAAATTATTGTTGAAAGAAGAGTTGGATTTAATTTTTCTGAGGTAATTATTATTATGATAATTGCTATTATGTTTGGATTTCTTTTAGGTAATATAATTAATTTTGTGGTGTTTGATAAAAGTGGTGAAGATGATGAATTAAAAGAACTTGTTAGTACGTATGATAATATTATTAATAACTATTACGAAGATGTTGATAAAGAAGAACTTATTGATGCGGGAATTCAAGGAATGATTAATTATCTTGACGATCCTTATGCTACATATTTTAGTGGACAAGCATCTGATGACTTTAATGAGGAGTTAGCAGGTACTTATGAAGGCATAGGGGTAGAGGTGATGATGAAAGATAATGTCATTAGTATTTCTAAAGTGTTTGATGGTAGTTCTGCTAAAAAGGAAGGATTAGAGGTTGGAGATATTATTTTACAAGTTAATGATACTGATGTTAGCGGTAAAACCTTAAGTGAGGTTGTAGAGATGATATCAGGGGAAGATAGTAGTAAGAATGTTAAACTTACAATTAAAAGAGGAGAACAGAAATTAGAATTTAATGTTTCTAAAGGAACAATTGATATGCCTGTTGTTACTAGTGAAATATTTACTAGTAATAATAAAAAAATAGGTTATTTAAAGATAGAGATATTTTCTTTGAATTCTTATGAACAGTTTAATAGTAAATTAAAAGAACTTGAAAAAGAAGGCATTGAAGGATTAGTTATTGATGTAAGAGATAATCCAGGTGGCTATTTATCACAAGTTAAAGATATATTATGTTTGTTTTTAGATAAGAAACAGATTCTTTATCAATTAGAAACTAAAACAGATAAAGAGGTAGTATATGGTACTAGTAAGAGTATAGATAGAGATTATCCTGTTAGTATAATTATAAATGATGATAGTGCTTCGGCTGCAGAGATACTTGCTAGTGCTTTTAAAGAAAGTTATGGTTCAAGAATAGTAGGAATTAACTCATATGGAAAAGGGACAGTACAAGCAGCTAGTGATTTAAATAGTGGAGATACAATTAAATATACTGTGCAAAAATGGTTAACTCCTTTAGGTAATTGGGTTAATGATGTAGGTGTTGTTCCTACTGATAGAGTGGAAACTGTATTACATGATGGGGAAACATTAACTTATGATAATGATACAATGTTACAAACAGCTTTAAGTGTGGTTAGTGAATAAAAGTATGTATATATTTAGTTATATACTTTTCTTTCTTTTTGCAGTTAGCACTCGCTATTGACAAGTGCTAATTTATGCTGTATAATATGCTATGTATGAAAGGAGAGATGTATATGTATCAAAATCCTAGTGAAGAAAATGAAAATGTATTAGAAAAATATGGTCGTAATATAAATGAAGCGGTTAAAGCAGGGAAGATTGATCCTGTGATTGGTCGTGATGAAGAGATTCGTAGTATAACTCGGGTTTTATCGCGTAAGACGAAAAACAACCCAGTTTTGATTGGTGAACCAGGTGTTGGTAAAACAGCTATTGTTGAAGGACTAGCTCTTAGAATAGAGAGAGGTGACGTTCCTACTAGTCTTAAAAATAAAACTGTTTGGGAGTTGGATATGGCTAGTTTAGTAGCGGGAGCCAAATATCGTGGTGAATTTGAAGAGAGACTTAAGAAAGTATTAAATGAAATAAAAAAAAGTGAAGGCTCTATTATTATGTTTATTGATGAGATTCATATGATTGTTGGTACTGGTAACACAGAAGGGGCAATGGATACATCTAATATTCTTAAACCTATGCTTGCTAGAGGAGAAATTCATGTAATAGGAGCGACAACTTTAAATGAATATCGTAAATATATAGAGAAAGATGGAGCATTAGAACGACGTTTTCAAAAGATATTGGTAAAAGAACCAAGTGTGGAAGATACAATTACAATATTACGGGGGTTGAAAGAACGTTTTGAAATTCATCATGGTGTTACTATTCATGATAATGCTTTAGTGGCAGCGGCAACTTTATCAAATAGATATATTACTGATAGATATTTACCTGATAAGGCGATAGATTTAGTAGATGAAGCTTGTGCAACGATTAGAGTACAGATGGATTCTGTACCTAATGCTCTTGACTCATTAACTCGTAAGATTATGAGACTTGAGATTGAAAGACAAGCGATAAAAAAAGAAAAAGATCAATTGTCTTTAAAACGCAAAGATGAGATAGATCAGGAATTAGGAAAGTTAAAAGCCGAGGAGAGAGAATATAAAGAAGCTTGGGAAGAAGAGAAGAGTCTTAATGATAGGATTAATGATAAGAAGAAAGAAATTGAAAAGATGCGTTTTGAGTTAGAACAAGCTGAAAACAAATATGATTTAGAAAAGGCTGCTAAATTACAACATGGAATAATTCCAAAACTTGAGAAGGAATTAGAAGAGTTAAAAGCTAATGATAAGATGCAACTTTTAAGTGATAATGTTACTGAAGAAGATATTGCTGGTATTATTTCTAAGTGGACTAATATTCCGCTTAGTAAATTGGTTAGTAGTGAAAAAGAAAAACTTTTAAATCTTGAAAATAGTATGAAAGCAAGAGTTATGGGACAAGATGATGCTTTGCATTTAGTTAGTGAGGCGATTATTAAATCGCGTAGTGGAATAAAAGATCCTAATAGACCAATTGGTTCATTCATTTTCCTAGGGCCAACTGGAGTTGGTAAAACTGAGGTAGCAAGAACACTTGCTTATGAACTTTTTGATGATGAAAGACATATGGTTAGAATTGATATGAGTGAATATATGGAAAAATTTAGTGTATCACGTTTAATTGGTTCACCTCCAGGATATGTAGGATATGAAGAAGGAGGACAACTAACAGAAGCGGTTAGACGTAATCCATATAGTATTGTCTTATTTGATGAGATAGAGAAAGCTCATCCTGAGGTTTTAAACTTGTTATTACAAATACTTGATGATGGTAGAATCACTGATTCTAATGGTAGAACAGTTGATTTTAAAAATACAATTATAATTATGACATCTAATCTTGGTAGTGAATATATATTGGATGGTGATACAAGTAAAGTAATGGATGAGGTTAGAAATCATTTTAGGCCAGAATTTATTAACCGTGTTGATGAGATTATTGTTTTTAAACCTCTTACTAAAGATGTTATTTATCAAATATTAGATAAGATTATTTCTGATATTGAAAAACGTCTATCTATGAATGATATTCATATTAAATTAACAAGAAAAGCGAAAGATTATCTAGTTGAGTCAGGATATGATGTTAATTATGGGGCTAGACCTTTGAAGCGTGAGGTTAGTAAGACAGTGGAAAGTATTCTTGCTCATGAGTTAATTAAAGGTAATATTAAGTATGGAGAAACTGTTACTTTTGATGTTGACCAAAATGAATTAAAGTTAGTTAAATAAAAAAGATGACTTTACTATTAAGTGAGGTCATCTTTTTCAATTTTTGCTATTATAACTAATTGTTTATTATTAGATTTTTTACTACATGTTGTTAAAATCAATCTTTTTTGATTGCTTTTTTTTATTTCAATATTACCATCTTTAGGTTGCTCTTCAATATTTGTAATTTTGTAAAGTTGATTAGTATTTTTATAGGTTAAGTTGATAGTATCATTTAAGATTAGCTTATCTAAATCATTAAAATAAGCGATATCACCTGGCCCCGAATGAGCGGCTAGAACAATTAAGTTTTCAGTATCGGTTAAAATGGTAACATTTTCTTCAACATTATTATGAGGGTTAGCAAGTGAATAAATATCTCTTTTAAGATTTATTTTGGGTATTTCTAGCGTAGCGATAACATCGTTTTTAGTAACAATGCTATTATCTAAATAATTGGTATTACTATTTTCTATCTTGGCTTTTTCTACAGTGTTTTCTTTATTTTCGTCGGTATAGATTAAAAGGCAACTACCTAAATATATTGTTAAGAGGAGAAAGCTAATTAAACTTTTTCTTAACAAAATAAGTAGGTAAAAAAATTAAGTTTAGTAATTGATAGTTGCTTTTGGTACTTGTATTGGGTACTTCAATGGAGATGATTTCTTCTTCTTTATAATCGTTAATTATATAGTAATATTCTTCTTTAGGATCATCTATAAAAATGGTAAAAGGTTCTACTTTAGTGTAACCATCTGTAGTATTTTTTTGTACGACTTTATAATGACCATAGGGAAGAGTTACTTTGGCTATTCCATTTTCATCCGTTGTTATTGTTTCTACTAAGTTGTTATTTTTATTATATATTTCAAAAGTGATGTTAGGTTCTTCTTCCATAGTTATACCATCGCCATAATATTTCTGAATTATAAGTTCATTTTCAATAATTTTATTTTTTACAATTAGTTCTACTTTGGTATTATTAGGAGTGAATTCTATTTTATATGTTTTATTATCTTGTAAATAGCCTATTCCTGCTTCTTTTTCTTTTATGTAGTAGACACCATAATCTAAGTTGTAATCATTGCTAGTAATGTTTATTTCCATATTTTCATCTAAAGATAAATCGGTTATCTTCTTCATTTTGTCGTTATAAAGAGTAAAGACAGTATCTTTTAGAGATGCCTCACCAGAACTTTGGTTAGTTAAAGTGTCATTATCTATTTTCTTAAGATTTAGTTCCAGTTCGTTAAAACAAAATTTAACATGGGCATAGGTATTATGAGGATTTCCTATTGTAGCTAGTTGTTGATTGTTGGGATTATAATAGAAGAGAATAGGACTACTGTAACTGTAGTTTTTTAAGAATTCTATTTCATAACAGCCTTTTTCGTTATTTGTTGTTGTAATTTTATTACCTTCTTTTATAATACCTTGTGGAGTAGAAAAGTTTCCTAGTTGATTGTTAGTGTCTTCGATTGTAATTGGTTTACCAGCAATACCATAAAAGGTTTGATTATTAAAACTTGGTACTTTGTAACTACCTTCAATAAGGTTATTAATAGTAGCAATTTCATCATCATAAGTATTAATTCTATTGCCATTTAAGGTGTCTGTAAAATAAAACTCACTATCTGGTTCTACAGTTTGCCAAATCATTAGTTGAGTAACAGCATACCATTTTAAATTATAACCATTACTAGGATAGCCATAGCCAAAGCCAATAATTTCAATTAATCTTTTTTGCTGCTCTTCTGTTAAGATAGGTAAAGTAGAGACATTTTCATACGTGTTATCACTCGGATTAAAGGTAACAAAAGGTTGCAGGCAGTAGGCAAGACGTCCGTCACTGGTTCTTCTATAGACCCTTGCTTTTTGATAATACTTAATATTAGTTTTTTTGTCATATCTAACCATATAAATATTATCAATGTACTCTGCTTCATAAAAAGAAGCAGTACTGGCATTAACTGTAGTTATACCTGTTAAAATAGTAATAATACCTGTTAAGAATAATAATATTTTTTTCATTTTTCTTCCTCCTTTTTCTTAACGGCTCCTACTTTAACAGACGTTTATAAAAAAGACAAATCGGAAAAATTGAAAATTCAGGATAATTTTGGTTGCAATTTTTAATATTTAGAGAGGGGTTTTTAAAAATTGAATGAGTAAATCAGGGGGAAAATTAAAAATTCAAGAAAATTTATTTACTTTTGAAAATTTATATCATATACTATATATGAACATGCATTCATATAAGGAGAATAGAAATGGAAGAAAAATATATTTTAGAACTTACTAATTTTTATAAAGTCTTTGCTGATAGTAATAGACTGAGGATTTTGTTTCTATTAAGTGAAAATAAATATAGAGTTAGTGAGATTACAGAACGGTTAGAGATTAGTCAATCAGCGGTATCACATCAATTACAGCTTTTAAGACAATTAAATTTGGTGAAAGTAGAAAGAGTTGGTAAAGAAATATATTACAGTATAAGTGATCATCATATTAATATAATATTAGATTATGGACTTATCCATATAAAGGAGAAGAATAATGAATAAGAGATGGCAGTTAATCTGTGGAATTATTATTTTTGTTATTGCCTTTTGGCTTAAATATTTACCACTTTATATAATTAGTTACTTAATACTTGGTTATGATATATTTATTAAAGCTTTTAATAATATAAAAAAGAAAGAGTTCTTTGATGAAAATACACTAATGATTATCGCAACAGTTGGAGCTTTTATAATTAATGAAAATATAGAAGCAGTTTTAGTTATTATGCTTTATCAAATAGGAGAGACGTTATCTGATTATGCGTTAGATAATTCAAAAGAAAAGATAGCATCATTAATGGATTTACGAGGAGACTTTGCTAGATTAATAAAAGATGATAAAGAGAAGAAAGTTAGTCCTTCAAAAGTTAAAGTTGGTGATATCATTTTGGTTAAACCTGGAGAGGTTGTACCTTTAGATGGTATTTGTTTAGATGATGATATTAGTCTTGATACCAAGAGTTTGACAGGAGAAGCTAGACCTTTGGTTGTTAAAATTAATGATGAGGTTCTTAGTGGGAGTGTTGTAGTAAGTAAACCTTTAAGAATTAGAGTAACAAAAGATGGGGATAATTCTACAGTTAGTAAAATAGTAAAATTTATGAAGAATGCTGAAGAGAATAAAACGAAAACAGAAAGTTTTATTACAAGGTTTTCCCATATATATACTCCTGTTGTTTGTTTGCTAGCGTTGTTAATCTTTTTAATACCAACTTTGTTAGGTTATAACTATGTTGATTTTCTATATAAAGCTTTAATCTTTTTAGTTATTTCTTGCCCTTGTGCTCTAGTTATATCAGTACCATTAAGTTTCTTCTCAGGAATAGGTAGATGTAGTAGGGAAGGAATACTTGTTAAGAATACAACTGTTTTAGAGAAAGCTAGTAAGATAAGTAAAATATATTATGATAAGACAGGAACGTTGACAACAGGAGAATTTAATATTGCTTCTATTGTTCCTAGTAAGGGAGTTAGTATATCCTTATTAAAAGAATTGGTTACAGCAGGAGAACTTTATTCTAATCATCCTTTGAGTAAGATTTTGTCATTTAGTGATGCAAAAGTAAAGAAAAGTGATGTGACATCTTTGGAAGAAATAGCAGGTATTGGTGTTAAATGTCAGTATAAAAAGAAAGAATTAGTAGTTGGTAGGGATGTTAATAATCATAATATTTCTGCAGTAGGGACAGTTGTTTCTGTTAATTATGATCATAAAGAAATGGGATATATTGTTATTAGTGATAACTTAAAAGATACTAGTAAAGAAGCGGTTGATGAACTTAATAGTTTTTTAATAGAACAGACAATGTTAACTGGGGATAGAGAAAAATATGCGATGAAGATTGCTAAAGAGTTAAATATTAATTATAGAGCATCTTTGTTACCTGTAGATAAAGCAGAGATAGTTAAAAAGTCTTTAACAAATAACGATGTAGTCGCTTTTGTAGGTGATGGTATTAATGATGCGCCAGCTTTAGTTACTAGTGATATTGGTATTTCTATGGGTGGTATAGGTAGTGATATGGCAATGGAAGCTAGTGATGTAATACTTATGCATGATGACTTAAGAGATATTAATAAATTTATTAGAATTAGTAAATATACTAATATTAAAATAAGACAGAATATTGTTTTTGCCCTTAGTTTTAAAATTCTTATTCTGTTATTGGGACTTATTATAGATTTACCTATTTATTTAGCTATTTTTGCAGATGTGGGAGTAATGTTATTAACAATATTAAATAGTTTATTAGTCTTTAAAAAGAACTTTAATTAGAGTATTTAAATTTACTCTTTTTTTCTTTATAATAATAGTGGTGATAAAGATGAGAAAACTAATTGTAATTGAAGGGGTAAGTGATGGAGTAGGGAAGAGTACACAAGTAAAAGAGCTATATGATAAGCTTGTTAAAGATGGATATAATGTTACTTACCATCATTTTCCTAGTTATAAAGAAAAAGGAGCGACTTTAGTAGAAGCATACTTAAAAGGGGAATTAGGTGAAAGAGAAGAGCTTAGTCCTTATGTTGTTAGTAGTTTTTTTGCGATGGATAGATTTTATGCTTTTAATAAAGATTTAAAAGATAAAGAGGGGATAATACTACTTGATCGCTATACAAGTTCTAATTTAATATATCAAGGAGCTTTACTTAAAGATGAAGAAAAGAATGAGTTCTTTCGTTATATATGTGATTATGAATATAATAAATTGGGACTTAAAGAACCTGATCTAGTTATATTTTTGAAAGTAGATAAAGAAAAGGCTTTAGAACTTTTAGAGAAGAGAAATGATAAGGATAAAGATATAAATGAACAAGACTTAGAGTATTTAGATAAAGTTTATGATAATAGTATAGTGGTTGCTAGTAAATATAATTTTAAGATAATTGAATGTTGTGAAGGGGGTAATTTGCGTAGTATTGAAGATATAAGTCAAGAGGTTTATAAAGTTGTTAAAAAATTCTTGATTAATAATAAAAAATGAATATAATATATTTTTCAGAAAGTGAGGTTTATGATGATGAATTTGAGAAAATATATTAAATATTTAAGAACTGCTAAAATATATTACAAATTAGAGGATGATAAATTAAGAGTTTTAACACCATTTAATTATATATATAAACGTGGTAAAGTGTTTGAAAAAGGATATGCGGATAACTATTATAAGGTTAAGAAGAATGTTAAATATGTTCATTTCTATATGACTGGGCTTAATGGGGAGATTGCAGCATCTGATTTTACTGATGTAGTTGTAAGTGAAAGAGTAGCAAATCTTAATTTATGTGATATGTTTTGTATAAGTGGTGGTAATAGTCTTTATGTTGCTACTCATGATAAAGATTACTCACCTTTATTTGGTATGAAAGTGTCTAATCCTTCAAGTGTAAAATTATCATCTAATCGTTATGTAGTTTCTGGAGAAGAAATAAGTTTACAAGGTGATATAAGGGGGATGAAACAGTTGCTTGTTAAAGGAAAGTCTTTGGAGATAAGTGAGTCTGACATAAGCCTTCTTAGCACGAATTTTGAAGGGGATAGTATTAAATTTACTAATGTTAAAGGAAATATGTATAAATTCTTAGCAAGATCAGGAAGAAAAATTGAATTTAATAATTCAGATATCTTTAGCGATAAAGTAGAATTTGTGGAATCTGCTATTCCTAAATTTGAGAAATCTTTATTTTTAGTAGCTTCTAAAATGGTATATAATGATGTTGTTTATGGTGATAAAGATAAGGGAGTAGTTATTGATTCTATGACAAGATTTGATCAAGATAGTGTAGAAATGGCTAGAGCAAGACTTAGTTATTCTTTGAGTAAACTTAATGAGAGAATAAAAGGAATAGAAAAGAAGGAAACTAAACCTTTATATAAAGATATAGATGATAGAAAAGAAGAATTAGTTAAACGGTATGAGGAAGAGTGTTTAGCACTTGAAAATGAACGTGTAGGAGTAAGAACAAATTTTGAAAAACAAAAGGTAAAAGCACTGATAAAGAAAAAAGACTAATAGAACTTTTGGTATTAGTCTTTTTTAGGCTGGTTTTTTTCTTTCGTTTAACATATAATAGAGATAGTTTGGAGGTGTTAATATGACAGATATAGAGATTGCTAGTAAGGTGAAACTTGATAATATTAAAGATGTAGCTTTAAAGTTGTCTTTAACTGAAGATGAGATTGAATGTTATGGTAGTTATAAAGCGAAGATTAAGAAAGAAAAAGGTAGTAAGAAGGGGAAAGCAATTTTAGTTACAGCAGTTAATCCTACTCCTTATGGAGAAGGTAAGACGACGGTTAGTATTGGGTTAGCAGATGCCTTAAATAAACTTGGTGAGAGTGTTTGTTTAGCTTTAAGAGAACCATCACTTGGTCCTGTTTTTGGAATGAAAGGTGGAGCGACAGGGGGAGGTTATAGTCAAATAGCACCAATGACAGATATCAATTTACATTTTACAGGAGACTTTCATGCCATAACTAGTGCTAATAATTTAATAAGTGCAGCTATTTATAATCATATTGAACAAGGAAATCTCTTAGATATAAAGACAATTACTTTTAAAAGATGTTTTGATGTGAATGATAGGAGTCTTAGAAATATAACTTTTAAATGTGCAGGTAATGAGTATAAAGATAATTTCAATATTACAGCTGCTAGTGAAATTATGGCTTTATTTTGTTTAGCAACTGATATTGATGATTTAAGAGGTAGACTTGCTAATATTATTATTGGTTTTAATAGTCAAGATAAGCCTATTTATGTGCGTGATTTAAAATTAGAAGGAGCTTTAACAGTGTTACTTAAAGATGCTTTTAGACCTAATTTGGTTCAAACTCTTGAAAAGACACCAGCGATTGTTCATGGAGGACCTTTTGCAAATATTGCTCATGGTTGTAGTAGTATTGTTTCTTTAAAGCTAGCTTTGAGTTTAAGTGATTATGTTATTACGGAAGCAGGATTTGGATCAGATCTAGGAGCAGAAAAATTTCTTGATATCGTTTGTCCTACCGCTAATATTACCCCGGATGCTATTGTGTTAGTTGTTACAATTAGAGCCTTAAAATATAATGGGGATGGAGTTTTAGAAAAAGGAATCTGTAACCTTGATGCTCATATAGATCATTTAAAGAATTATCAAGTGCCTCTTGTTCTTTGTCTTAATAAATTTAGTGATGATAGTACGGAAGATATTAATTTTGTTCTTAATTATGTTAAAGATAAAAACTTAGAAATAGAGATAAGTGATGCTTATACTAATGGAGGAAATGGAGCGATAGATTTAGCGAAAGCAGTAATTAAAGCTAGCGAAGCAGATAATAATTTTACACCTTTAGTTAATAAAGAAATGACACTTGAAGAAAAACTTGAGAGGTTAGCATCTGTAATTTACAAAGCAGATTCGATAGAATATAGTGAAGAAGCAAAGAAAAAAATAGAACTGTTAAAAGAAATAGGCCTATATCATCTTCCAATTTGTGTAGCTAAAACACAGTATTCAATATCAGATGATGCGAAGAAACTTGGATACCCTCATAATAATAAATTGTTTGTTAGAGACATTATTATTAATAATGGAGCAGGCTTTATAACAGTTTTGTTAGGAAAAATATTAACAATGCCTGGATTACCAAAGAATCCTAACTATGAAAAAATAGACTTAGTTAATGGAGAAATAAGGGGAATATTTTAATGAATAATATAAGTATAGAAGAAAAAATTACAGTGTTGGAACAGTTATATGTTAAAGAAAAAGATGAAAATAAAAAATTATTAATTTTGTATCAGATACAAAAGCTCCAGGAGTTATTAGATGTTAGATATAAATTGCAAACAGAATTTAATAGATAGTTTTAATACTTACTTTAATAATAGTATATGTAAGTGTTGTGGTGGAACATATGATTATAAAACGTTTAACTGTAGATACTGTGGAGATTTTAATGAAAAGTTAAAAACTAGTCATGAAAACATAGATTCCTTGCTTTCAAAATTAACAAAAGATGATTTAGATAAGGAATTATATCTTTATTTATATAAAGCTTCTAGTATAAACGAAGATTTGAAAAAAGAATTTGCTCAATTTGATGTAGATATAGAGGTTGATAAGATAATAAATGAATTACAGGAAAGTTCTTCTTATAACAAGGAAGATGGTAAGCTTATAGATTTTATATTTAGTGATGATCTTTTTTTAGAAAAAGATAAAATATTAAGAGATTTAATACTTAGAAATGTTATTTTAATAAAAAATACTCTTAGTAAAGAAATAATAGAAAAAGTAGTTAGTCATTTAGTTCTTTCTAGTACTAGAAAGATAAGTAAAAATAGTAATTTTTTCATTTCTGATTTAGGAGAGGAAATTTCTGGTTCGGCTTTTTATTATAATATTTGCTTAGATAGAAAAGAAATGGATAGTTTTTATGATAATGGAGATATTCAGATTTTTTTTACTCTATTTCATGAAATGAGTCATATCTATAGAACTTATTTAGAATCTAAAGGTATGGTTAATAGTATTTATGATCTTTTAGCACTAAAGGAAAGATTGCTAAGTAAGTATAGTTTAGATATATATTTAAATGATAATAATTATGTCAAAAATCTTCATGAAATTGAAGCTAATGTTAATTCGTATTATCTAGCTGTTAATTACTTAAAAAGCTTAGGTTTAGAAATTGATAATGAATATGCTCTAACCCTTTCCTCAGTTGTTAATAATGACTTAACAAATGTTGCTGATCCTTTCAGAGAAATAGATGGAGAATTAGTTAATATTAATGACTTATTTAAAGAATTCATTGAGGATAGAAAGGACTTACTTGATAAGTATCCACAGTTACATTATGAATTTAAAGAGGAGGATGGAAAAGTTGTATACAAAAGTAAAATGGAGTTAGTTGATGATTACTTATTATGTGATGATAACAATTTAGAAGAGTTATATCTTTGTCTAATAGATAATGCTGCTAAAAATGAAAAAATGATAGAAAAAAATAATAGTAAAGAGGTGTGATACATGTTAAGAATTTATAATACAGATATTAATACAAATACATTTAGTAAAATAGATACTTATGAACTTGGAAGCTGGATTAATTTAACAAATCCAACAGAAGCGGAACTTGATGAGGTAGCGAATGCTTTAAATATTAAGAAAAGTTTTATTGAAAGTATTCTTGATGATGATGAGAAACCACGTATAGATGAAGAGGATGGAGCGAAAATGTTACTTTTAGATGTTCCAGTCTATGAAAAAAAGAATGGTATGGAAGCGATTGTAACTCATCCTTTAGGTATTATTGTGGTTCGTAATGACTATATTGTGACAGTTGGTTTGCAAAAATATGATATTATTAAAGACTTTACCAATGGTAAAGTAAAAGAGTTTTATACTTATAAGAAAAGTAGATTTATTATTCAACTTATATATAGAATTGCTATTTTGTATTTAAAAGCTTTAAGAGAGATTGATAATAAGATTGAATTAGCAGAGTCACAGATACTTAATGCGACTAAGAATCAGGAATTACTTAATCTTTTGGGGTTGGAGAATAGTTTAACTTATATAATTACAGCTTTAAAATCTAATGGAGTAGTACTTGATAAGATTTTAAAAGGCAATGTAATTGATTTATATGATGAGGATGAGGATTTGCTTGAAGATGCAATTATTGAGAATAATCAGGCGATTGAGATGGCAGATTTATATAGAGGAATACTTAGCAGTACGACAGATACAGTAGCAACTATTATTTCTAATAACTTGAATACAATTATGAAATTTTTAGCAGGTATTACAATTGTTTTCTCAATTCCAACAATGGTTGCTTCATTTATGGGAATGAATGTTAGCTTTGGAGAGTTTGCTAAAAATCCATTTGCTTTTCTTTTTCTAGTTTTAATTGCCTTACTGTTATCTATCTTGGTAGCTTTAATTTTAAAAAAGAAAAATATGTTATAAAAAAGACCTCCTTGAGAGGTCTTAATTTGTTGTAGTTGTTTGATTTGTAGTAATATCAGGTGTTGTTTCAAGGGAAGGATCTGTTGTTGTAGGTTCTTCTTCTTTTGTTCCTGTTGATAAAGTTGGTTGGTCTTCGGTGATAATGACATTACCCGTATAAATACTGTTATTATAATTTATAGTGTATTGATAAGTTCCTGGTAAATTGACATTAACATTACTTAAGTCTAATGTCATAGTTGCTTTAATTTCATCTGTTAAAGGTTCAACAACATAGTTTGCTAAGTCAGTAGTTAAAGCAGTTCCTAGTTTAATATTTAGAGTTTTTAAGGTAATTGTTGGCATGGTATTAACAGGTTCTTCTTTAGCTTTAACGATAATTAAACCTTGGTAAGTTTTTTCATTATAACTGATTGTATAAGTATAGGTTCCTACTTCGGTAACGTTAACACTACTAGTATCTAGCTTTAAGTTAGCTAAAACCTCATTACTTACAGCAATATCTAAATAATCAACTATTTTAACACTCAAAGGTGTATTAATCTCAATAGTTAGATTTTTTAATTTTAATTCTACATCATCTATGGCACTTACTTGTTTTTGTTCAACTACGACAAGTATCTTTTCTTCAATACTATTACTTTCTAAAGAAGAGTACATTATTCCTGAAGCAATACATAATATTCCTAATAAGGCAAAGGAAACGACAACAATTATTCTTATATTTTTAGTCACTTTTACCACCCTCTACTTTATAAACATTATAATCTAAAATATAGTTTTAGACAAGAAAAAAGTCTAAGACTTTACACTTTAGACTTTATTCATGATCATTTTTAAATTGTTGATACCAATCGTCAGCTTTGGTTTTTACTTTTTCTTTAGTTTTTTCCCAGCCATCTTTGATGGTTGTTTTAGCATTATCTTTAAATTCTTTTACAGCATTATAGTTTTCTTCACTGATATATTCTTTTATTTTATCTAAGGCAAAATAGTATTTTTCACTGGTGAAATCTTTAACTAGTTGCCATTTTTCACCTAGATTTTCTTTATAATTTGGGGCGATGTTCATAATCCAACCATCAATAATACAAAGATTATCATAGGTTTCTTTTTTCGCTTCATCAGTTAATTCATCAAAGGTAATATTTTTATATTCGGCATCATAAAAGATAAAGTCAACGGCTGTGATAAAGAATTCTGTTCCTTTTTCTTTAGCTTTTTCAAAATCATCTTTATTAATTAAAGTACTAATTTCTTCTTTTTCAGTTGTAAAGTTATCAAAACTTTCTTCTTGATTAGTTGTGTTTTCTGATATATCTGTTTCTATAGTAGGTTCTGTTTGTGTTTCAGCTTGAGCTTCTGTTTCTGTTTCTATTTCTATATTTTTTTCAATAGATGTTTCTAATGTTTTTGTTTCTTCATTAGTGCAAGCAGATGATATTAAGACTAAAGAGGTAGCGACTGGTAATAATACTTTTCTAATATTCAAATTCTTCATTTTTATTCCCCCTTTCTGTTTATACATATAATACTACTTTTTGTTAATTTTGTCACCTTGATAAAGATTATTTTTAGCCATTAATTTGTCAATTTCATTTAAGATAGTAAATTTTTTGATTAACCAAGTTGGTTCAATAATATTTTTAGGATCGGGGTCTCCAGTTAGACGATGGATGACAATTTCAGGTCGTAAATATTCTAGTTGTTTGACAACGATATTGACATATTCTTCTTTAGTTAAAATCTTAAATTTATTTTTTTCATAATATTTTGCTAAAGGTGTATCTTTTAAAATATGTAACATATGGATTTTAATACCATCAATATTTAAGGTATTTAGATATTTTACAGTTTCTAACATCATGTTTTCTGTTTCATAGGGAAGACCATTAATAATATGAACAACGACAGTGATATTTCTTTCTTTTAGTTTTTTGACCATTTCTTCAAAGTTTTTAAGAGTTGAACAGCGATTTATGAGTTTACTAGTCTTGTCATGGATGGTTTGTAAACCTAGTTCAATAATAAGATAGGTTCTTTTGTTAATATCTGTCAAATAGTCAAGACATTCATCGGTGATACTGTCACTTCTAGTGGCAATGGATAAACCGATGACATCAGATCTTACAATAAATGGTTCGAAATATTTTTTCAGAGTTTCTATGTTAGCATAAGTGTTTGTATGGGCTTGAAAATAAGCGATAAATTTGGCGTTAGGCCACTTTCTTTGCATTAATTTTTTTCCTTTTTCAAACTGAGTTAGTAAATCATCTTCAGGATTACCAGCAAAATCTCCACTACCTAACTTGGAACAGTAAATACAGCCACCGAAGCCAACTTTACCGTCAATATTAGGACAAGTAAAATTAGCATTGAGACTGACTTTACAAATTTTTTCTTTAAATTTCTGTTGATAAAAATAAGTTAGGGTGTGATATCTTTTATTATCGTTACTATATTTAAATTTATTTTCCATATACTACTCCTAAAACCTGTAAATATTTAGCTAATTTATATTCTTTGGCAAATATTTTACTTAATTTTCCTATTTTTTTATTATTTTCTAGATGGCTTAAGAAGAATAGAACTAAAGTTTTTTTACTTATTCTTTTAGTAAAAGATTTAATATTTTTAATAGTTTTTTGATCAAGTGATTTTTCATTTTCAATTTTTATAGTTAGGTTTTTGATAAAACTCTTAAAACTGTAGATTTTACTTTCATCTAGTTTAAATATCTTTCCAAGTTTTTCTATTGAGATTAGAAAGTCTTTTTCAGTGTTATCAAATAAATAGTCTTTATTAGTATTATAATATTTAGAAAGTGTATTTTTTTTAAAAGTGAATTTATTTCCATCTAATTTTTTGAAGGCTTTAAGGGTGTCATTATAACCAAATCTGATATTTAATCTTGCGGCTTCTTCGTCAAAGTTTAAGAAGAAAGAAATACTGTTCTTAGGTTTAATGATAATATGTTTAACTTTTTTACTAGATTTCTTTTTAAACCCAGGAGCTTTTAAATCAACTATTATTAAAAAGTCTGCCCCTAGTTTCATTGCTAGTTCAACCGGAAGATTATCATAATAACCACCATCTATATACTTATTACCATCAATTTCTTTCATTTTAAAAGCAGGAAAGCAAGTAGCAGAAGCCATTAAATAATCTACTAATTTATTACTTGGAATATTATCTTTGGTTAAGATTAAAGGCTTTCTAGTTGTAACATTGTATGAAATAAGACCAAAATCAATATCACTATTATAAAACTTTCTTTTATTAACACATTTTTCAATAATAGTCTCAATTTTTTCAATATCCATGCCACCATTTTTAATAAATTTATTACCAAATAGTTTGACAATATCAAGACTTTTATTGGACTTTGGTAATTCATTAAATAAATACTCCATATTAATTCTTTTCCAGATTTCTTTGGCTTTAAAATATGATTTTTCACACATTAAGACACCGTTTAAAGCTCCTATAGAGGTTCCTGTGACAATATCATATTTAATATGTAACTCTCGTAAGGCTTTCCATACTCCTAATTGATAACTACCTTTAGCACCGCCACCTGATAATACGACTGCCGTTTTCATGTAAATCACCGCTAATAGTATACCATAAAATTAATTTGTGGTATAATCAATATTAAGAATATGAAAAATCTTTAGTTGAGGTGATGTTTTTGATGCAAAAGAAAAAACTCAAATTAAAAAGTAGTGTTAAGAGGCCATTAATGATAATAGGATCTATTCTTTTAGTTATAATAGTTATTTTTACTTTTTATTCTTATAGAGTAGGAGAACTTAAAAGTTTAGGTTATAGTGATAAAGCAGCGAAGAGTATAATTTTTAAATTTAAGTATTCTTATGTTATGGATATTGGAGAAAATAAAACTTTAAATGCAGCTTTTGAATCAAGTGATTATGATGCTGATAACCTTGATAATTATGCGAAGATTGATTATGAAGAACAGGAACATCTGATTAGTAATATTAATACTTTAATTGATAAAGGTTATAGCAATAATGAAATATCACTAATTGTTTCAAAAGGTGATGATAAAGCGGTTAGTGAGTTTGCTAAAAGAGATAAAGTTAAATATATAGAAGAGTTTTTGTCTATAAGTTATGCAAAACTAGCTAATTATGATAGGTATGTAGCATATCAAGAACAGGAAAATGATGATGCAGAGACAACTGTATTGTATGTAAATATGGATTTTGATAAGGAGGAGTATGTAGATCCTTTAGTTATTGATGATTTTGATGATTTAGTTTTAGTTAATAAACATAGACAACTTAGTAGTAATTATGTTCCTGATGATTTAGTGACGATTGATAAAGAGTATGTAAAAGCTGATGGGGAGATACAAATAGAAAGAAGCGTTGCTAAAGCATTTTATGATATGGCTGAAGCAGCTAGTAAAGATGGGATGGAATTAATGGTTAGTTCTGGGTATAGAAGTTATGAAGATCAAGAAGAGATAACCAATACATATTTAGAGCTTTATGGACAAAATTATGTTGATAATTATGTAGCGAAACCTGGATTTTCAGAACATCAAACTGCAATGAGTTTAGATGTAGCCAGTAAAAGTGTTAATACTTTTGTTGAAAGTGATGAATATGGTTGGATGATGGATAATGCTTATAAATATGGTTTTATATTAAGATATCCTAAGAGTAAGGAAGATATAACAGGGTATAAGTGTGAAGCTTGGCATTATCGTTATGTTGGTAAAGATATTGCAGAATATATTCATGATAATAATATTACTTATGATGAGTATTATGTAATGTTTCTAGATAAGTAGATTGTGATTAATTTAAAAATGTGTTAAGATATGGTTAACAAAGATATGAGGAGGTAATGAAGATGAAGGGAATAAATATGATGGTATATCCTAAAGAATTGGTGTACCAAATTTATACTAACACCCGTTTACAAATAGTTACCTGGGGGGGGGGTAGTTTTAGACAATTAACTACTTTCTTTAATTATGGAATAAGAGCAGGATAGGAGTATTCTGTTCTTTTTTTGATGTGTAAACTGGTTATATAACCAGGGTATAAAATCTAAAAAATAGGTTAAACTATAATTAATGTCAAATATACTGATATTTTTGAAAAGGGTGTAAAAAATGAAAGAGAAGGAAAAAAAGAAAAGAAAAAGAACGAAGATTTTGATTATTACCTCTTACATAGTCTTATTTGCTATAATTATTGGACTGTCATATGCTTGGTTATATACAGTTATTTATGGTGATAAAGATATGAATATAGTAGTAGGTGATATCGAGCTTGTCTTAAATGAAACTAATGAAGGAATACAGTTAGTAAATACTATACCAACTTATGATGATGAAGGTAAAGCAGGTGAACCATATACTTTTACATTAAGGAATAATAGTACAATACCATTATATTATACTTTAGGTGTTGTAGATGATGAGGAAGCGATAAGTGCTTGTAAAACTGATAGTGGAGGAAGCTGTGAGTTATTAGATAGTAGAGATGTTAGATATGAACTAAAGATGGGAGATAGAACTTTTACAGGAACATTATCTGACTCATATATATTAAGTTATGGAATAATAGATCCTGATGAAGAGGTAGATTGTGAACTTAGGATTTGGCTTAATATAAATGCTACTACGGAATCTATGGGTAAAGTATTTTTAGGTCAACTAAAAGTTTTTGCGTCACAACAAGTAGCAGATGCTGATTTTGAACAAGGAACAGATAATGTAAATGCTCCAGTAATGGATAATAATATGATAGCGGTAAAACATGATGGATATAACTGGGTAAAAACAGATACTGCTAATAATTGGTATAACTATGATATGGGAATATGGGCAAATGCTGTTACCGTAAAAAGTGATAAGTTAGCAGAATACCAGAGTGCAGCAGTTGGAACAGAAATAGATATGAACGATATAGAAACAATGTGGGTATGGATTCCAAGATATAGTTATACAATTGGTAGTGAAAATGGTGGAACTAGTTACTATGGTAAGAAAGGAATATATTTAGATACAACTCCATCACCAACAAGACCAGGTGAGATAGATATTAAGTTCATAGGTGTTGATGAGAAAGATACAGGCAATGCTAAATATCTTGCAACAGAGACGCCAAAGAACTATCGGACACCAGATGCATTTACCTATGATGGAGAAGAATTACCAGGAATCTGGGTTGGAAAGTTTGAGACAAGTAGTAGTGATCCAAATGCTAGTGATGGTGGTGGTAATACAATAAGCTTAGATCCTATGATAAAACCAAATGTCACGAGTTGGCGAAGTATAACTGTAAGTAATATACATACAGTAGCGACAAAGGTGAGTGCAGCAGGAAATAGATATGGATTTAGTGAAAGCATGAACTCACATGCGATGAAGAACAGTGAATGGGGAGTGGTAGCATACCTTTCACAAAGCAGATATGGCAAGTTAGGAAATGAGAATTTTACGGGTGCAGATAAAGAAATATATCAAAATAAATCAGATAGTTATATAACTGGATGTAGTTATGGAAGCCCAAGTAATGCTAATACAGATTATGGATGTCAATATACATATGACAATAATGTAAGAGATGAGACAGGTTTGATAGGAAAAGGAGTAGGAGCTAGTACAACAGGAACGATATATGGAGTATACGATATGTCAGGAGGAGCCTGGGAATATGTAATGGGTAACTATAATGATACAATAGGTAGTTCCGGATTCTCATCAATGCCAGATGCCAAATACTATGATAAATATGCAAGTAGTACAGCAAATATAGCATGTAATCGTGATGTGTGTTTTGGACACAGTTTAAGTGAAACGGCAGGATGGTATAGTGATGGACAGACAATGATAAGTGCTACATATCCATGGTTTGGGCGCGGCGGTTACTATGATAATGCTACGTATGCTGGTATTTTCAGCTTTAATCGTAACACTGCTAGTGGTCACAGTAACAATTCGTTTTGCCTCGTGATGAGTGCGACTAGGTGAGTAAGGACTATGTCAAACGAATAGAGGCTTGAACGAACTTAAGGAAATTATAGCTAAGCTATGATTTCCTTAAGCATAAGAGTTATAGATTTTTAGGTTTATAGCTCTTTTATTTTGGTTTTGATTATGATAAAATATAAGAGAATAAAAGGACGGGTGATGATATGTATCCTTTAGGTAAACAGTTTGAGGTTGATAGTAGTAAAGCTAAAAGTGATGATAAATGTACATATAAAGGTAAACATTATCGAATTACAGTTTTAAGTGAACGTCTTGTGAGGCTTGAATATAGTTCTAGTGGAGTTTTTGTTGATGCTCCTAGTCAGCTAGTTATTAATAGAGCTTTTTCATATCCTGAATATAAGACAAGACAGGATGCTAAGTTTTTAGAGATAACTACTAAATATTTTCGCCTTACCTATGTAAAAGAAGCTCCTTTTACGGGTTCTAAAATTGACCCAATGAAGAATTTAAAAATATCTTTGTTTATGGGGGAAAAAGAAAATGAACGGGATTGGTATTATGGACATCCGGAGGTGCGCAATTTAAATGGCAATATGATTAGTGAAGATATTAAGACACCTAGAGTTTTAAAGAGGGGGTTATATTCTTTAGAGGGCTTTGCTAGTATAGATGATAGTAATAGTCTTTTGTTTAATCCTGATGGAACTATGTATGCTAGAGAAAAGGGTAGTGTGGATATATATGTGTTCCTCTATAAAGATGATTTTGATTTAGCCTTAAAGGACTACTTTAAACTTACAGGTAATCCAGAACTTATTCCACGTTATGCTCTTGGAAATTGGTGGAGTCGTAATACTACCTATAGTGAAGAGAGTGTTAAAGAATTAGTTAGTAACTTTGAAAGAAGAAATATACCTTTAGCAGTTCTGCTTTTAGATAAAGATTGGCATTATCGGGATGTTGGTAATAATAGAGGTTTACATACAGGGTTTACCTTTAATAAATCATTATTTCCTAATCCTTCTGAGACAGCTAAATTTTTACATTCTCATAATGTTCGATTAGGTCTTGAGATTGATCCTACAGAAGGGTTTTATCCTCATGAAACATATTATAAAGAAGCTTGTTCTTATCTTGGAATTAATGATAATAAAATAATAGTTTTTGATCCGTTAAATCCTAAATTACTAGATGTTTACTTTAAACTTTTCTTACATCCTTTAGAGGCTTTAGGAGTTGATTTCTTTTGGCATGATTATACAGGTGATAAGCAAGCATTAAAACTTTTAGCGTATAATCATTATAACTATAAAGATATGGGGAGAAATCCCGCTAAAAGAAGCATTATGTTAAGTCGTAGTGGTGTCTTTGCAGCTCACCGTTATCCAATTCTTTATGCTGGTAGTACAGAGGTGTCTTGGGAAGGATTAAGAGAAATATCAGCTAGTAATATGGCCGCTAGTAATATTGGGGTGTCTTTCTGGAGTCATGATGTTGGTGGTAATCATGGAGGAATTGAAGAAAGTGAATTATATATTCGTTATGTAGAACTTGGAACTTTTAGTCCTATTTTAAGATTCCATGCGGCTAGGGGTAATTACTATAAAAGAGAACCTTGGAGATGGGATATTAAAACAGAAACAATTGTTAACGATTATTTACGATTAAGACATAGACTTATACCTTATCTATATACAGAGAGTTATAATTACTATAAGAATGCGAAAGTATTAATAGAGCCTTTTTACTATAAATATAAATGGGTAATTGATGATAATAATTATAAATATCAATACTTTTTAGGAAGCTTGCTTTTAGTTTGTCCTATCCTTACAAAAAAAGATCTTGTTATGAATAGGACTATTCATCGTTTTTATATGCCAGAAGGGATTTGGTATGACTTTAAAACAGGTAAGAAATTCCCTGGTAATAAAAAATACGTATCATTCTATAAAGAAGAAGATTATCCTGTCTTTGCAAGAGCAGGTTCAGTAATTCCTTTATCCAATAGAAGTGATGTTAATAACGTAGGGCTTCCTCTAGACTTAGAGATTCATATCTTTCCTGGTGTTTCGACAACTTATACTCTTTATGAAGATGATGGACTTACATCCTTATATAAAGAAGGTTACTACTTAAAAACAGATATTGACTATAACTATATGCAGAATAATTATACGGTTATAGTTAGATCAGTAGAAGGTAAAAGTGGTATTGTACCGATGAGAAGAAACTATAAGTTTAGATTTAGAAATACTAAGAAAGCTGAAGATGTTAAAGCATATTATAATGAAAAAGAAATTAAAATAGAAGATATGTATATAGAAGAAAATGACTTTGTGGTTGTTGTTAATAATGTTAATACGATTGGACAGTTAACGATTAATTGTAAAGGTAAAGATATTGAGATTGATGCGGTTAGACTTATAAATGAAGATATAGATAGTATTTTAATGGATTTACAAATAGAGACGTATTTAAAAGAGAAACTAGCTGGTATTATTTTTAGTGATATGCCAATTAAGAAAAAAAGAATTGCGATTAGAAAATTAAGACGTAGTGGTCTATCTAAAGAGCATATGAAATTATTCCTAAAACTTATGGAATATATAGAGAGTGTATAGACTATGAAAAAGTTAGTATTAGGAATAATTCTAGTTGTTGTTATTTCGTTTGTTGTTCATTATGTCTATCTGTCTAAAAATAATTATCTTTTTAAAGTAGAAGATATTTCTTGCTTTTGTGCTGTTAATACTCTATATGTCTATAAAGATAAAAGTTATCAAATAATAAATAGAGATGGTGAGGTTGTAGATAGTGGGGAGGTTCCTTATAAAAATAGTATGGATTATCTTGTTAAAATGATAAAAAGCTATGACAAGGGATCTTATGGATATAATTATAAAGTTTCTTTTGCTAATGGGGATATATATAAAATAAGTATAACTGAAAGTGATGAATTAAATGAATTTATTAGTTTAATAGACACTAAAATTTTTAAAAATTAAAGGTAGAATATTTGGTTCTATCTTTTGTTTGCCTCTAAAATTCTTTGCTTAATATGAAGAATAACGTTATAATATTAAAAAGAGAAACGTTATCAGGAAGGGTGGTGTTTATTTTGAAAGCGATGGTTACAGGTGCTAGTAGTGGAATTGGACGTGATATAGCACTTTATCTAGCTAGTCTTTCTTATGATTTAATTCTAGTTGGTAGAGATAAAGAGAAACTAGAAGAGTTGAAAGATAAGATTAAAACAAAAGTAAAAATTATTATCGTTGATCTAAGTAATGAACAGAAGGTTAAAGAACTCTATGTCTTGACGAAAAATGAAAATATTGATTTATTAGTTAATAATGCTGGGTTTGGAGTATTTGGAGAGTTTGTTAGTACTGATATAAATGAAGAATTTAAGATGCTTGATGTTAATGTTAGAGCAGTTCATTTATTAACAAAATTATTTTTAAAAGATATGGTTAAAAAAGATGAAGGTATGATTTTAAATGTGGCTAGTAGTGCTTCTTTTATGGCAGGACCTTTATTTAGTAGTTATTATGCTAGTAAGAGTTATGTTTATAGACTTAGTTTGGCAATTAATGAAGAGTTAAGAAGAAAAAGAAGCAAAGTAAAAATTGCGGTTTTATGTCCAGGACCAGTGGATACTAATTTTAATAAAAGAGCTGGAGTTAGATTTACAATTAAAGCTTTAAAAAGTGATTATGTAGCAAAGTATGCGATTGATAAACTTATGAAGGGGAAAACTATTATTATACCGGGTGTAAAGATGAAATTTGTTAAGTTTGGGGTTAGATTTTTATCAGATAAATTTGTCGCTAGACTTACTTATAATATTCAAAAGAAGAAGGTTAAATAGTGAGCTTATTAGAAATTTCTAATTTAACAATAGGACCTTTTAATAAGTTTTCCTTAGGGTTTAAAGCTAATTCTTTTTCAATAATAACAGGTAGTAATAATAGTGGAAAAACTCTACTTATAAAAGTATTGAGTGGACTTGTTAGTACGAAAAATAAAGTACTATATAATGATAAAGCTTTGGAAAATTATCTTGGTACAACCTTAAATAAAGATATTGTGGTGATACTTGATGATTTTTCCTTTACATTTGAAACAGTAATAGATGAGATTCGTTATCCGTTAGAACAGAGTGAATATGATGATACTATGATTAATAAATTAGTAAAAGATATTGGTAAAGATATGAAAATTACTAATATCTTAAATAAAAATATAGCAGAACTTAACTTTTATGAAAAAATAAGAGTTGTTTTAGCAGCTAATCTTGTTAGTAGTCCTAAAATATTACTTATAGATGATCCAGCTAAGTTTTTAAATCGTTATGAAAAAGAGGAACTAGTAAGTATATTTAATCATTTACAAACAATGGGAATGACAATTATTATGACAAGTTCTTCTTTAGAAGAGACTATTTATACAGTTAATAGTACACTTTATATCCTAGATAATGGCAAGATAATTAGTTCTGGGGATATTTTTGAGGTGCTTAGTAATGATAGTTTAATTAATAAAGCAGGTTTAGAATTACCTTTTATGGTAGATTTGTCAGTTAAATTAAAATACTATAATCTTGTGGATAAAATCTTTTTAAATCCGGTAAGGTTGGTGGATACAATATGGAA
This sequence comes from Candidatus Onthousia faecavium, assembly GCA_018711135.1. Classification (GTDB taxonomy): domain Bacteria; phylum Bacillota_I; class Bacilli_A; order RF39; family UBA660; genus Onthousia; species Onthousia faecavium. The sequence goes on along the minus strand of DVIS01000006.1, from coordinate 23,640 downwards.
ATAAGATTTTCTCATGTTAGTGGGTTAGGACTCAATGACTTGTCTTTTGTAATTCCTAAAGGGGAAATAACAGGAATATATGGAGATAAAGGTAAAGAGTTATTAACTTTACTATCTTTACAAGAAGAAAGTAAAGGGATTATTTATTTTAATAAGATTAGAAAACTTAAACGGAATAGTTATTTGTTTAGAAAAGATATTGGACTTGTAAGAGAAAGATTTGAAAAACAATTTGCTATAGATGGGGTTTATGAATACTTTGTTTACTATATTAGATATCATAAAATAAAAGTAAAAGATGTTACAAAGAAAATAAAAGATGCGGTTAAATTAGTAGGGTTATCTGTAGCGATATTAGAAAGAAAGTTTTCAACTCTTACTTATAGTGAAGAAAAACTGCTTTCTTTAGCTTTGGCTTTACTTAGTAATCCGAAAGTCTTATTATTAGAAGAGCCATTTAGAGGATATGATATAAATAATAAAAAAAGAGTTAGTAGAATACTTTATAAATTACAAGAAAAATATCAGAAAACAATTGTTATTTATAGTAGTGATCCTAATACTTTATATCAATATACAACAAATTTAATTGTGCTTAATAAAGATAAAGTAGTATTAGAAGGAAAGAGTAAAGACTTGTTTTTTGAGAGTGATTTCTTCTCTTCTAAAACATTAGAAAGACCAGAGATAGTAGCTTTTATTAGATTAGTTAAAGAAAAAACAGGTATTGATTTACCAAGAAGAGCAGATGTAAAAGATGTTATTAAAGATGTTTATTGGAATGCGAGGTGAAATAAGTGCGATACTTAATAAGATTTAGTTATGATGGTTCTAATTATAAAGGATATCAAAGACAAGGTGAATTTAGAACAATTCAAAGAGAGTTAGAAGAAGCGGCGACAAAGATCAATAATAATAAAGCGGTTAATGTAGTAGCGGTAGGAAGAACAGATCGTGGAGTTCATGCCTTAGATCAAGTAGCGACTTTAGATATAGATGTTCTTATTACAACATATAAACTTAAACGTGCGATGAATAGTAATTTACCAGATGATATTCATATAAATGAAGTGAAAGAGGTAAGTGATGATTACTTTGTACGTGGACATGTTAGATGTAAACAGTATAGTTATTATATAAATATGGGTGAATATAATCCTATTATGCGTAATTATGTCTATCAACATTGTTATTACCTTAATGTTACAAAAATGTATGAAGCGATACAGTATTTTGAAGGTGAACATGACTTTAGAGCGTTTGTAACAGAGAATAAAGTTAAAGAAAATTGTATAAGAAAGATCTATGAAGCATCTATTGAGGTAGCTGATGATATTATAGAAATTAGTTTTATAGGTAATGGTTTTTTAAGATATCAAGTGCGAAATATGGTTGGAGCATTACTTAAAGTAGGAACAGGAAAGATAGAGCCATATGTCGTTAAAGAGATTCTTGATAGTAAAGAAAGAGGTAAAAATGGGGCAACTGCTAAAGCATGTGGTTTATACCTTGTTAAAACCTCTTTGGAGGATGAATAATGATTGGACTGTTAGATTCAGGTCTTGGGGGAGTTAGTGTTTTAAGAGAAATAATTAAAGTGATACCTAAAGGACATTTTATATATTATAGTGATTCATTAAATAATCCTTATGGAAATAAGAGTGAAGAGGAGGTTTATTTGCTAGTTAAAGATATTGTCAATTACTTTAGAGAAAGAGGAGTAAAAGCGATTGTGATTGCTTGTAATACAGCTAGTGCGATATGTGTAAAGAGATTAAGAGAAGAGTATAAAGATATCTTGTTTATTGCTATAGAACCAGCTTATAAAATGGTTCATGATTATAATCCTTTGGGAAAGACTTTAGTAATGGCAACAGTAGGGACGCTTAAAAGTGAAAAGTTTCTTGCTTTATATCATAAATATGATAATCAGAAAACAATTTTATTACCTTGTGAATCTTTAGCGGAACTTATAGAAGAAGATAAAGGTGAGGAGATTGATAGATATTTAGAAGAACAATTAAAGAATTATAAGGATGTAGATAATGTGGTTTTAGGTTGTACTCATTATCCCTTAATTAAAGACAAAATAAAAAAAGTCCTTGGTGATGTTAAGTTCTTTGATGGAGCGATAGGGGTTAGTAAAGAACTTGTTAGACAACTAGAACTTAGAGGACTTGATTATAAAAATGAAAAGTTACAAATAGAATTTATTGATTCTAGTGGAGATAATAATAAATATGCAAGATTTAAAAAGTATTTAGAGCTTAATTAGTTTTTTTACGCATTCTTTTGCTATAGACTTTGTCGAAATAGCATTTACCACAAAGAGGAGTGTAAGAAATATTGTGGTTTTCGCCATCTATTTCAATTTCTTCACCACTCATAGTGTAAATGCCATTTACAAGACGGGCGTTAAATTTAGCAGGAGCACCACATGGGCAAAGAGAGTTACTATCTAATTCAATTATTTCATCAGCTTTAGCGATAAGATGTGATGAGCCTTCAAAAAGAGCACCTTGAAAATTACTTTTAAGACCAAAGCAGGTAATAGGAATATTGATGTTTTTGTTAATCTCCCATAACTCGTCAATTTGTTCTTTCTCTAGAAATTGGGCTTCATCTACTAAAATATGATTACAATACCAAATATCTTTAATATGTTTTTCTGATAATAACCTTTCTCCAGGCTTTAGTAAGATGTCAACTTTTCGGGTTTGATTTTGTCTATTAATAATTTCATCATTACCTTTAGTATCAACTAGAGGTTTAATTAATAAGACACTTTGGCCATTTTCTTCTAAATCATGAATTTTCTGAAGAATTCTTGTTGTTTTTCCACCCTTCATAGCACTATAATAAAATATAAATTTCTCTTGCATAATAAATAACCTTAACCTTTCATTTTATAAATTTTGAATTTTAATACTCTATTTTTTCATAAAATAATTCGTATTTTACTTAATCTTTATGTGAAAAAAATATTGTTAATTGTGCTTGAAATTATCTATTTTCTTTATTTTTTGTAATGCTTTTTGCATTCCTTCAGTTTCATAATTTATTTCGTATCCACTCCTAACTTCGTGAAATAATTGTCTTTTTTGTTTATTTAATTTGGAACTATCTTTTCTTACAAAGTTTAATCCACATAAATTTTGAATTAAATCTATATCAAAAAAAGAATCATTTAAAAAACCCAAAATATTTGCTTCTAGTATTCCTGATTTTGTTCTTAAAAGTTTATATAACTCTTCATCGCTACAATTTTGTAGAAACTCATGACATGAAAAAATGGGACCGCCTAATTTATACATAGCTTCATTATAGCAAAGAAGTTCGGCATGGTCATCCTTAAATATTTCTTTTTTGTTTTGTTTACTTTTTTTATTTCTTTCTTCTAATAACTGTTTAAACAATAATAATTGTTCTTTTTGAGATTGAGTTTCTGCTTTTTCTAGTCTTTGACTTATATTATTTATCTCTATATTACATACTTTGTGAAAAAAAGGAGCTGCAAAATCAGCTGTATTGCATAAATGTTTTTCACTAAATAACAGACAATTTGTATTATAATTTGTTTTCCAATCGTACATAAAAAATATTTCCATAAGTTGTTGCATATTAACATTTGGGGAAATCAAATAATTTTCAACATCTAATCCCCTTTGTTTTATTACCTTGTCATCAAAGTGTAATAAGTCATCATAAGGCCATCCAACATTTTTAATTCTTTTGCGTAATTCTACCTCCCCACACCTTCTTAATAGATCGTTATTTTTATCATTCAAAATAATTAAAATTAAATTTGAAATACTGATGTTTTTTAAATCTCTAATTTCCATATTAAATTTTATTCCTTTCTCTTTTGTTCAGGACAATATAATTTTTTAAGATTATGCTTCCTAATAGGATTGTATCAAATTATAGATGTAAAATCTATAAAATTTAAAACAAGATTTGACTTAAAGCTCTTTTTCTGGTATATATAATGTATATTTTCGATGAACTCTAAAAGTAGAAATATATACTTTTTTGATAGAGACTTAGTGGTTGGTGAAAACTAAGAAAGTTGTATTTTGAAATTACATAGAGGGAGAAAAAACGTGACTTAAGCGTTAATTAGATTTTGAGTGCATAGTTTCTATGAAATAAGGTGGTACCACGGAATAATTTCGTCCTTATCTTGTAGAAACTTTTTTGTTTATATTAGACAAATATGCGTTATAATAGAGAAAGATAGACTCTATAGGGAGGTATTATGACATTAACAGAACTGTATGATGCAAAAAGACAAGAATATGTAGATACTGGTAAAAAAGAGGAACCAAGTAAGTTACTTGCTCTTCTTCTATTAGAGAAAAAAGAAGAGTTTTTACCTTTAGAGGTAGAAGAAGGTAAATTCTATCATTACTATCAAGAAATAATCGATAAGAATATTGATAAAGTAACTGCTGATTTTCAATTTAGTGATGATGACTATAAAAAACTGATTACAGAAAAGCTTGGATATTTCGAAGAGAACTCTTTTGAAGAAGATAAACTTTGGCAAGTATTTGGAGAAGGAATTGGAGCTTTACATTGGGGATTAATGTATATGACTGATAAAACAGGAATAGATATATACTCATATTACTTTGATGAAAATATTCTTTTAAATAAAGTTAAAAAAATAGGAGGGATAAAATGACATTATATGAAGAATTAAAATGGAGAGGACTTATTAAAGATATATCAAGTGAAGAACTAATTGATAAACTAAATAGGGGAGGACTTACCTTTTACATTGGTACAGATCCAACAGCGGATAGTTTACATATTGGACACTTTTCATCATTTCTTATAGCTAGACGATTAAAAGAAGCGGGACATCATCCTATTCTTTTGGTAGGAGGAGCGACAGGACTTATTGGAGATCCTAGACCAACTAGTGAAAGACCAATGATATCTAAAGAAACCTTAAATCATAATTATCAATGTCTTAAAGAACAAGCGGAAAAGATATTTGCAAGAGGTGATAAAGACTTTAGAGTTGTAAATAACTTCGATTGGACAAAAGATATTAATATAATTGACTTTTTAAGAGATTATGGTAAGTACTTTAATATTAACTATATGCTTGATAAAGATATTGTTAAAAGAAGATTAGATACAGGTATTACTTATGCAGAATTTTCTTATATGATTTTACAGTCTTTAGACTTTTTACATCTTAATCAGGCTTTTGACTGTACTTTACAAGTGGCTGGACAAGATCAATGGGGAAATATTACAGCAGGGATTGACTTAATTAGAAAGAAAACAGGTAAAGAGGTTTATGGCTTTACAATGCCTCTTTTGACAAAAGCTGATGGAACTAAATTTGGAAAAAGTGAAGGCGGTGCGATTTGGCTTGATAGGAATAAAACTACTCCTTATGAAATGTATCAATTCCTAATTAATTCAGAAGATGAAAAAGTAATTGATTACTTAAAATTTCTAACCTTCCTATCAGTAGAGGAAATAAAAGATATTGAAGAACAGCAAAAAGCTAATCCAGAATCAAGAATTGCTCATAAGACTTTAGCTCGTGAGGTAATTACCTTTATCCATGGTAGTGATGCTTATGAGGAAGCGTTAAAGATTAGTGAATCACTATTTAAGGGAAATATCAAAGAACTATCTAGTGAACAAATAGAAATGGCTTTTAAAGGGTTAGATAAAATCACTATAAATAAAGATATGAATATTGTAGATTTCTTAGTAGAATGTAATATCTGTAGTAGTAAAAGAGAAGCACGGGAGTTTGTTACTAACAATAGTATTAGTATTAATGGGGATAAAGTTAATGATTTAGAATTTGTAGTTAGTAAAGATAAAACTATAGATGATAAATACTTAGTAGTAAGAAGAGGAAAGAAAAAATACTTTATTGTATGTTATGGAGGTAACAATGAAGAAGAAAGATAATAAGAAAAAACTTAGTTTAGAGCAAAAAAAGATTATAAAATGGTTAAGAGTTATTATTGTCTTATGTGTTGCAATTATTGTTCTAGAATTAGGATATCTTGGAATTAATGTTTATCTTAATAAGAAAAATATTAGATATATTGATACTCTTAATGACTTTAAACAGATTGAAGATTATTATGTAGTTGCAGGTAGTAGTGATTTTAAAAATAGTAAATTTAATGACTATGAAAAAGAATATACAAAAGCTAAGTTTGCGAAATATAATAGTGACTTTGAAATAGAATTTGAAAGTGCTTATACAAAGGGATATAGTTCATACTTTAATTATGTTACTGATTATGATGATGGTTTTATTGCTGTAGGAGGAGCACAATATAGTGAACAACAAGTTAGTGATAATGCTACTGATGGATTAATTGTTTTATATGATAAAAATGGGAAGCAGATAGATTCTAAGTCAGTACAAATAGCAGGGGATACTTCGTTTAATAAAATTTTAGTGGTTGATGATGGTTTTATTGTTATTGGTCAAAGTATATTGCAAAATATGGTGGTTGGGACTGATCCTAATGGAGGAGCAGTAATCATTAAATATGATTTTGATCTTAATGAGATATGGAGAGCTAATTATGGAGGTAGTAAGTCAGCTAATTTTACTGATGCTATTATAAGTGATAACTATTTATATTTGGTTGGTAAAGATGCAACACGATATGGTATTATTGCTAAATATACTTTAGATGGGGAAGCTGTTTTTACCAAGAGTTATAGTTATACAGATACTGTTGGTTTTAGTTCAATAGTAAAAATGGGAGATTATTTCTATGTAGCAGGATCTATGACAACTAATATTGATGCTGAAGATAAAGATAAAGTTACTGAAGCGTTAATAGTTAAATATGATTGTGATGGTAATAAAGTAGATGAGGTAACTCTTGCATATAATAAGGCAGCAAGATTTAATGAGTTAGCTATAGATGATGGAGAACTTGTAGCAGTAGGCCATACTTATAAAAAAGATGAAGATGAGTCTACTGATACATATAATGTCTTTAGATATAGTGGTATTATTGCTAAATATGATCAAGATTTGGAACTTATAGAGAAAAAGGAAGAGAAAGGTAGTAGAGATACTTATTTTAGTTCAATTTTAGTTAATGAGGATGGTTATCTTGTTGGTGGACAAACATCTTCAAAAGAATTGGGAGGAAATAATAAAGATTTTAGAGTTTATTTTTTACAATATAATAAAGACTTAGAGACGGAATGGTATGAATAATGTTATATTTAAGAGAAAGCTTTAAAGAAGACAAAGATTTTGAAGGAAAAAATAATCCTCCTCTTAGTGAGGAGGGAGTGCAAGTTGGGAAAAGAATAAAATTAAAGATAAGTGGGATTAAGTTTGATAAATGTTACAGCTCTTTTCTTTTAAAAGACTTTTCTAGTGCCATTATTTTAGTGGGAGATAGGTTAGTAGTAGAGAGAACTCATAGTTTTGATAAGATAGATAAAGAAGAGATTATGGCTTTTGTTACGGACTTAGATTTAGATAAAAATATCTTAATTGTAGCTAGTAAAGAGATAATTTTGATTATTAAAGAAAAGTTTGAGGCCAATGTTTATGAAATATAAGAATATAGTTTTAAACGGTAATAAAAAATATCAATATAGTTTAAAAAAATATGAAAGAGAACGTTGGTATATTTTTGATTATTTAAAAAATATTAATGAGGATTTACTTAGAATAGTTAAAGAAAGTTCTATCTCATATTCAGAGAATAGTGATTATCAAGCTTATATGTTGGTAAGAAATGAAATTATTGGTGTTGGAGTTGTTATAATTGATACAAGTTGTGATGAGAAAGATTTAGAGGTTTTAGTGCAATTAGATGAAGAACAATTTAGAACAGAAAAAGAGATGGAAAAGTTGATTGATCAATTAATAGACTCTTTAGCTTTATACTGTTATGATAAAGAAAATATTGTGGTGGATTTAAGAAATGATATTGATTTGGAAAAATATAATGAATTTAAATATATAAGAGAAATTTTATTTTCTTCTAGTTCTACTTTTAAGAGGAGTAACAACTATTATAATACTCTATTACCATTACTTATTAGAGAAATGAAGGATACACATGATGTTCTTACTATTTGGAGACAATCATGGTGGGAAGAATTAGAGCTTGTTCCTGATATAGATTTAGATGATAGTAAGAATAAACATGTGACATATGATGAGATATTTAATAAAGCTTTAGCAGTTAAATGGAGTAATATTAAATCTCATAATGCAGTTAGAGAAATAACTTTTAATATTGATGGAGATATTAGTTTATCTAAGCTTTCTAAGTTTTTTGATATTTATAGAGGTTTTATTTATAAAGATGATTTATCTAATACTAAGATTGATAGTTCTAGATATAAATTTAACTATAATTTGTTAAAAAAAGGTTTTAAGTTTGAAAATGGTTTGTTTTCTATTAAGGATGATAGATTTTATACAGAGATAAAGGCTCGTAATTTAGAAATAATGAAATTGAAAGAAGCTAATAGTACTAGAATTACTTATAAGAGTGATATTATCGATAATTCTTCTTTAACTAGTGATATTTATTTAGATGGTAATAATGAGATAGAGAAATGTCATGTTCTTTTTACGACTTATGGGTGTGATGGTAAATTTAATGGTAATTATTTTCTTGATATAGAGAATGGGACATATTCACTTGTTCATTTAAATAAAAAGGGAGATGCCTATAATTATATAAATGATGCAATATATGTTGATCATGATTTTTCTCTTGAAACATTAGATAATAGAATTAATGGCTTTATTAATGATATTAATGAAATCTATTGTGAGGATGGAAGATATATTTCTTTAAAGTTACATATTCCTAATTTGAGGGATGCTACTAAATATGTAGTTGATACAATGAAACAGATAGAAGAAGAGATACCTCTACCTTATTTAAGTAAACAAGTTGATAGTTTTATTAGTGCCAATGAGTTAAAAATTAGTAAAGTAAAAAAACTGCAGTAAGCAGTTTTTATTTGTTATAGAATTCAACTATTAGAGATTCATTGATATCCATATTAAGTTCTCCTCTTTCAGGATATCTTACATAAGTACCTTCTTTTTTGTTTTCATCAAAAGTTACATATTCAACACGTTTAGTAACCTTAGTTAAGGCTTCGTTAGCAGCTTTGTGATCTTTAGAGTTTTCTTTTAAAGCAATAACACTACCTGGTTTAACGCGATATGAAGGAATGTCAACTTTTTTACCATTTACAGTAATATGTCCATGGTTTACAAGTTGTCTAGCTCCACGGCGAGTAGTAGCAAAGCCCATACGATATACTAAGTTGTCTAAACGAGATTCTAGTAAGATCAAGAAATTAGTACCATGTACACCTGGTAATTTACCAGCTTCTTTGAAAGTCTTTTTAAATTGTCTTTCATTGATTCCATACATGAAACGTAATTTTTGTTTTTCCTTTAATTGAACACCATAATCACTAGGTTTTCCATGTCTAGCATTACCATGTTGTCCTGGTCCATAAGGTCTTTTTGCAAGTTCTTTACCTGTTTCTGTTAAAGAAAAACCAAATTGTCTTGATTTTCTGTAACTAGGTCCTGTATATCTAGCCATTTTCTTACTCCTTTCCTTATATTTGCATCCTCTTGATTAATTGCTTTCACCATTTACTTAGGGAGTCTTTATTTCGCTTTACAGCATGAAAGTTACTGTTCATTAAAAAACACATTAAGTAAAGTAAAGCATTGCTGTATCAAGTTAATATGCTCTAATATCATAGTATGAAACTTTACTTTTGTCAAGTAGCAAAAAAAAGAACCTTTTGGGTTCTTAGTAAGTTACAACCATAATAAATTGAATAACAATCATAATAAATGTTATAATTGCTAACCAAAGGCCGGCAGTATTATAACCATTTTTTTCTGTTTTTCTGTCAGCAATTGCAAGACAAACACCAACAATTGCTAGAACACCTTGAATTAAGACAGTACCAATGGCATAACCAAATTGATAACTAGAACTTGTAAATCTTAAGGCAATACGTAATGAATCATCACTTACATTGCCAAAGGCTGCTAAAGCGAAAACAATAGCGATGATACCTAGAACCATGCTAGCTATACCTTTGCCGTGTCCTTTTTTCTTTGTTTGCATGTTATTATTCAAAGCACAACCACAATGAATACATACAACAGCGTTCTTATCAACTTCTTTTCCACAATTTGAACAATACATATTTACTCCTCCTTAACACATTATACAATAGAAACCAATCTTCGACAATTACATATTTTTTAACTTTACAGATTGAGACAGGTATAACTGGTGAAAAGATAGTAGATTTAAACTAAACTTTGTGATATGATGTTATAGTAGAGGTGATAGTAATGGAAGGAAGGCTTTTAATTATTATTAGTATAGTTGTCGTGGTTATACTTTTAGTAATAGTTATTATCACTGTTTTAAAAAGAAAACAGAAAAAATATTATGAAAATATATATAGTAGTATTGAAAGAGAAAAAAATCTTATTGGAAGTACACCAGTACTTTTAGAGTTGTCTAAATTAGAACCTATCATAAAAAACGAAAAAATGGAAGAAAAATATCAAAACTGGGAGAATCGGTTTGATGTTATTAAGAATAAAGATATTCCTAGAATTGATGATATGTTGATTGAGTTGGATACTTTGATAGATAAACATGAATATAAAACAGCTAAATTTAGAATTGCTAAATTAGAAATGGAAATCTATAAAGTTAGAGAACAAGCGAATGACTTGTTAGATCAGATTAAAGAAATAACCTTAAGTGAAGAGAAATATCGTAGTATTATTAGTAAACTTAAGACTAAATATAGGGCTCTAAATAAAGAATATAATGACCATAAAAATCTATATGAAGAAATGGCGGAAGCGATAGAGTTACAGCTTGAAAATATAGAAAAGAGATTTTTGGAGTTTGAACAAGCGATGGATGATAACCTTTATAGTGAGGTAGTTCATATTGTTAAAGCACTTGATACGATGGTAAGTCATATGGAAATTGTTGTTAATGAGGTTCCTGATTTGATGCTTATGAGTAAACAGCTTGTACCTAAAAAAATAAAAGAGGTTAGTGATACTAGTAAAGAAATGATAGAAAAAGGATATCCAATAGAATACTTAAATTTGGATTATAACCTTGAAGAAGCTAGAAAAAATGTAGGTGTTATACTTGATCGAATTAAAGTTTTAAATCTTGAAGATTGTATGTTTGAATTAAAAACGATAATGGATTACTTAGATAGTATCTTTGTAGATTTTGAAAAAGAAAGATTATCAAGAAAAGTATACGAAGAAAGTATTCATGATTTTGCTAAGAAATTAAATAAAACTAATAAAGTTGTTACAGATATATATGATCAATTAGATGATATTAAAAATATGTATGATCTTAATGAAGAAGATGTTAAGATTATTAATGAGGTTAATAAAGATTTAACGGCAATTAAAGATGATTATAAAAAAGTTGTGGATAAAGTAAAAAATAAAGCAACACCTTATTCTTTGATTACCAAAGAGGTAGATGAATTAACAATTAGACTTAAACAAACAGAATCCACTCTTGATGTATCTTTAAGATCTTTAGGAAATATGTATGAGGATGAGCAAAGAGCTAGAGAACAGTTATTAGAGATAGATAAACTATTAAAAGAATGTAAAGAAAAAATGAGGGAATTTAAATTACCAATTATTAGTGATAATTATTTTGTGGAGTTAAGTGAAGCGAATGAAGCGATAGCTGAGGTTATTAAAGAATTATCTAGAAAACCAATTGTTATTAAAACGCTTAATACAAGAGTTGATACGGCAAGAGACTTAGTTTTGAAACTTTATAATACAACTTTAAATATGATTAAGAAGGCTAAGATTAGTGAAGCTTTTATGGTTTATGGTAATAGATATAGATTTCTACATGAAGATATTGCGAGAGGTTTAGATAGAGCTAGTAATTTGTTTTTTAAAGGAAACTATGATAGTGCTTTAAATGTTTGTGTAGAAACATTAAAATTAGTAGATGATAATATTGAAGGAAAGTTGACGAAACTATGAAGAGAAGTGTTAATAATAAAGGATGGGGGAGTTATGAGTTTTTAACTGTAGTAGTTGTCTGTTTAATTTTAACAATTATCTTATTATTTGTTGTCTTCAGACTTATTGATGATGAAAAGTTTCAAGTATTTAAATATAATGCTAGAACAATTGGAATTAATGCGATAGATTATCAAATAAATAGTGATTTTGATACTGTTTACCTATATGAATTAGTTGATGATGGATATGTTACAAAGATGAAAAATGCTTTTTCTGGAGATAAATACTGTGATTTATATGAATCTAAAGTGGAGTTTACAGATAATGCTAAAAAAGTAACTTTACGTTGTGGAGAATATTTAATTTATGAACAGGATGTTGCAGATGAAGATTATGATATATATAAAATTACTGATTGGTCATCTAAAGAGATGAAAGGTGATAATATAGATGAAAATACCGTGTATAATATTATTGTAGATGGGAAAGAGATATTTAATGAATATTATGAAGAAGAACTATTTATAAAACAAGTAATGGCTAAATATGGAAAAGAGTATAGTAGTTTAAATAAGATAAAGAAAGCGTATGATGTTAAAGAAGAAGAGGTTTATAGAGAAAGAGTACTAGTTAATTAAATATGTAATAATAAATAATTTATGTTACAATAATAGTGAGGTGATATAATGCAGAAAAATGAAAAAGATTTTTTCGATAGTCCTAGTATGATTACTTTTATTTTAATTGGTCTATTAGTAGTTTTAATTATTCTATCACAGTCTTTTGCTATTCAAAGTCACATGGAAGCAGGAGAGATATTTAGATCAATTATTAATCATAATAGTATTTATTTAGTTAGTTTAATTTACTTTATATTAATTAGATTTAAGTTTGGTAAAAAATATTTTGATTACTTAAATGTATTGTTCTTTGTCTTCTTTTTATTATCTACCTTTGCAGGGCTTTTTACAATTTTTCAATCTTTTGGTTTTGCTTCAATATTAAATCTATCATTTAATATTTTAGTTACCCTTTATTTTGGTTATTCTTTTTTTACAGATACAGTTATTGGAAGAGATTTAAAACTTTCTGATAGTCCGTTATCTGAAATAAAAAATGGTCAGTACTATTACTTATTGTTAGGAATTATTGCGGTTAGTTTAGTTGTTTCTTTAATTGATGTTAATAACTTTGAAGATGTTGTAGTTTATTTACTAGAAGCGATGTATCAATTCTTCTTAATTAGATATATTTATCTATATAAAGAATATATCGAGAGTAAAAGTGAAGAGAAAAGTAAAGAAAAAAAAGAAACAATAAGGGTTAAAGAAAATAAAAAAGAAGAAAGTGGGGCTTTTGAGAAAGAAAAAGATAAAGAAGAGAAGAAGCCAAGTAAAAAGGATGGAGATGATGAGAAATGAAAGACTTGTTTGATGAGATTGATGAAGAGAGAAAAGAGCTTCCTAAATTAAAAAAAATAAGTAAAGAGGTTCAAAAGAAAAGAGATTATAATTTCTACCAGCAGTTAGCAGTATGTCTTTTCATTTTCTTATTTGTAGTTGGTGTTATTTTAGGCAATTTGTTTCCAGCTTGTAGTGAGGCTTCTAGTATGTTTAATACTTGTACAAGAACAGAGTATAATTTGTCGTTGACATTATTGTTTTGGCTAGCTAGTTTTGTTTTTTGTAGTTTAATATATGGATTAGGAGAGGTAATTAGTTTACTTAATAAAATTGCTTCTAATATAAATAAATAGGTGAGGTTAATATGGGAGAGATTATTGAATTTCCAAGTCAAAATAGAAGAGAAAGGGAAAATGTGAATAGAAGAGAGGTCAGTAATTTGCGGATTTCTCGTAATGTTTATAAGAAATCAAATAAGTCTAAGTTTTCTTTAAAAAAAATGTTGGTAGCAGGTGTTGTACTTACTATGGCACTGGGGGCAGTATCAAATTATCGTGATAGGTCTAAAGTTGATTCAGAGGTGCCTCCTATATCAGAATCAGAACCAGAATCGATAGCGTTTAATAATTATAATGAGGATAAAGAAATTAATACTAGTACTGACTCTTTATCATCTTATAATGTTGTTCTTGTAAATGATAATTTTGACAATAGTCAGTTTAATGATTTACAAATGGAACTTAATGCGGCTGGTCTTAAATTTGAGGTAGAGGATATTGGTAGTTTTACATCCAGTCAAGATGAAACTCTTATTTCCTTTATAAATTATGGTGGTGATGAACCTGTTGTAATTGCTAATTATGAAGATGGTAATAATCATGCTGATCTTTTAGCTTTAGGAATGGCTGCTTCTTTTAGTGATGATAAAGTTAGTGGTGATGATATCAGAAAAGGTGTTACTATTATGGATAGTGCGTTTACATCAAGAGGACCTTCAGATATTGAAAAGGCAGTAGGAGATGTAATGCAACCAACAGTAACTTTAGCGGTACCATATGATTATCAAATAGATACAGAGTTTACGGATAAAGTATTAGAAGGTTTAGCACGATATACTAATTATTTTGCTGATGGATCTTTTTATGATGAGAGCTATCTTTATCGAGTTAAACCAGGTGATGGTTATTATAGTTTAGATAAAGATACAATTATTGCTAATGATCTTAGCAGTGATGTTATGTTACAAATAGATCAAATGTTACTAAAAAAACCATTACCAACTTCTTTTCAAAAAGATACAGAGGTTACAGTTACAAAGAGTGAGGTAAAGAGTTTGAATTAATAAATCTGATAGAAAGGAAATAATTAGGGATGGCAGTTGAAAAAATAAAAAATATATCGGTAGATATGAGTAATTTATCGAATTTTAATAATTCAGTACCTAATATGAATTCTGGTCAAGTTACAAAAATTGATAACTCTAATAATATTGAATATATTGACTCTTTTGGTGATAAGGTTTTGGATTTTTTTGGTAGTAATAATATTACTAAGGGGACAGCGATAGAGATATTAGAAATGGAAAATTTAGACTTTATTGATAAAGATGATATTAAAGAAGCGCTAAGATGTGGTGTAAATGGTGAAAATGTTAAGATAATTTTAGACACAGGTGAAGAGTATCTATTTGTACCTGATGGTGATTCTTTTAAATTATCTAGTTATACAAATAGTCTTGGAGAAATATGTTCATTTGATAATGGAATTGATAGTCTTTTAGATAATATTTATGGTGGTAATGGTGTAGGGACAACGCATTCTATTAAGGATATTTCTGTTTTTGGTGATACTCTTATGATTGAAACAGCGGATGATTTAAAGGTTTATTTTGATAAGAATACTTTTGAGATAAAATCTTTCGGTCTTAATGGCAATACTTATAATTATTCAGATTTAGAAAATGCTTTAAACACTATTATGGAGTCTAAGATTGCAGCAATCAATGAAAGAATTGCATATTTAGGTGATAATCATCCTATTGTTCCTGGTTTAAAGGAAGATATAGAAAGAGTAAAGGAACAATATTCTGCTGGTAATATAACAGAAATTACAGTTGAAGATGGCTATATAGCTTTTAAGTTAGATGATAATCCGAGACCAATTTATGTAAATTATGATGGTAGTACAGTGTCTTCAATTGAATATTATACTGGTGGTGGTCCATATATAAATGGTTATTCACATATAGATGTGTAAAATATAAAGATATGATTTTTAAGTATTTAAGTCATATCTTTTTATATGTTTTTAATGTATCTTCTAAATCAGATAATTGCGTTACCCTTAAAAAAATTTATAATAGAATATAAAGAATAGGTAATACTACAGGTAGTAGGAGGTAGTAAATAGATGAAGAATAGGAAAGAGAAAATATTAATTATAGTATTGATATTGGTGTTAATAGTAGCAGTAGTAGGAGTAAGTTATGCTGCCTTTAACTATGTAGGATTAGGTAATACTGTTAATACAATCACAAGTGGTGCGATTAGAATGACTTATACAGAAAGTAGTAATGTAATAAGTATGAGTGGAGCATTACCTACCACAGATAAAACAGGTAAGGTAAGACTTAATGAAGGAGAATACTTTGATTTTACTATTTCCAGTACAATAACAGGTAATGTTAATATTAACTATGAAATCAGTGCTAAAGATGTAACAACTAGTGATAGAAAAATAGATGGTTCTAATATCAAATTATATCTAACAAGAATAAAAGATGATGGAACTGAAGAAGAGTTGATGACACCAGAGACTTATAACGAGGAAGCAAGTGCCAATGAATATACCGGAAGACCAGCAGGAGAGATGAGCTTATATACAAGTAGTATGTCTTCAAGTGAAAGTAATAATTATAGATTAAGAATGTATGTAGATGAATGATAATGTCAAGATAAAAATGTAGTTTTTGGCTAAAATAAAAGTGAGAGTTATTGTCTCACTGAGAGTTTATGTTTTGGTATATAGATTTTAATTTATCTTTTATCTCATTACTTGTAAATAAGTAATCTATAGAGTTGTAATTGCATTTGATTAAGTCTTTGATTGTAAGGTTTGTTTCTTTTAGGATGCGTTTATATTCTTCGGTTATATTTATATTTGATACAGTATCATTGTCGGTGTTAATGGATATATTAATGCCTTGGTTGTATAGTTCTTCAAGGGGATGTTTACCTTTTATTGCTTCTGTTTGATAGTTGCTGGTTAAACATATTTCAAGAAGAACTTTTTCTTTTTTAATTCTTTCTAAAGTATCTTTATCTTCAATACACTTGATACCGTGTCCTAGTCTTTTAGTTCCAAAGTCTAAGGCACTGTTGATACTGTCTTTTCCACTTGCTTCGCCAGCATGAATAGTATAGGGAATATTTTCTTTTTTAGCATAATCAAAGATGTATTTAAAGTCTTTGGTTTTATAGATACTTTCAGCGCCGGCTAGATCAATGGCTGTTTGATATTTCTTAGCTAGGGATACAACTTGTAAATTGTCTTCTATGCTAGAGTCTCGCATACAACAGAGAATTAAACTACAGTCAATATTATAATCTGTTGTGGCTTTATCTTTTCCTTTGATTACAGCTTTTATAACATCATCTTTAGTTAGACCTTTAGCTTGGTGTTTTAAAGGGGCGAAACGTATTTCGGCATAAACTACGTTTTCACTTGCTAACTTTTTTAATAGTGTATACGTTGCTTCTTCTAGTCTTTCTTCTGTTGTTAGAAGCTTACAAGGAATAGTAAATTTAGTTAGATAGTCGTTAAGATTGTGGCAGTCTTTATCAACAGATAAAAGTTTTTTTACTTGTTCTTTGGTGTAGTTATAACCATCTTCATGGAGCCATTTAACGGCTAAATCTAAATCTAGAGAACCATCTAAATGAAGATGGAGAATTATTTTGGGAATATTTTCTGTAGTCATATTTTCCTCCTTATACTCGTAACTTGAAAGTTTTAGGTGCTAATTTATAGATTAAAATAAGGGATATTAAACAATATAAAATACTAAATATTATCGTCATTAAACCAAAAGAGAAGATTGGTATTTGTAACTCTATCATCCAGTAGCAGGCAAGATAGGTTAGAAAGTTTACAACTTGATAGGTACTACTTTTCATTTCACTATTAACATTGTAAGGTTGGAGTAAGTAATACATTACTAAGTGATGAACAGAGAAGAAGATACTCATAGCAATGATTGAGATGAAGAGAAGGGGATACTCTAAAATATTATCTGTACCACCTGATACGAAAAGAATTAAGGTTAAACCTAGACCAATTATCGTTGCTGGTAAGAGGTTTATGATAATAACACTTTTTAAACGTTCTCTAAAGAGATTTAAAATAACTTTAGGCTCTCTATAGAACCCATAGGTTAGCATACTATGATCACAGTTCATAAACATTGCTTGACTTACAACTTGACCACGGTTAATAAGATACATGATAAAGACAAAATATGGTAACATGACTAGAAGCCAGTTATTGATTTCTAGGGCAAGAGGAGGTAGAGCTTTTATTATAATAATACAGACGATTATGGCTATTAAAGCAAAGACTGTTACTTTTTTTGCTGAACTTAATAAGATTTTACTATGTCTTTTGACAAATAGATCATTAAAATAAGCATAACCATGTTTATTACTGGTAACATTATCTTTAATATTTATTTGTTTTTCAATTTGTTTTTTTTGGATATTCGTGCTATTAGTCTTATAACTTGCTAGATTCATATTTCCTTCAGTTAAAATAATCTTATATATTTCTTTATACTTGTTAAAATTATTTAGATAACTTAATCTTGTTAGAGAAAAGATAATTGTTATAATCATAAAGATTAGACTAGGTATTAAAGGAATAGTTAGATGGAAATAAGGTAGAGCGAAGGCTAGAGCTAGAAGAATACCAGTTAGAATCCACATACCTTTTAGAGGATGATTTTCATCAATTATTTGGTCTTTCTTTTCATATTGTTTTAAGAGGTAAGAGGCGACTATTATTTTAGCAGCAGCGACAAAGAAGGGGATGATTAAACAAATAATCAGGGGAACATGAGACATTAAACCAAAGATAATGGTGAATGGTAAGAAACCTACTATGACTTTTAGAATGGTGTAATAATAGTTTGTTAATGTATAAAGTTTAGCATCCATTCGTAAAGAAAACATGGCATAATATTTATCTTTGGTAGGATTAAACATGTAAGTATTCATAAAAGAACCTGCTATAGTTAGAAAGATAAAAATGTGGATAAAGACAGAGTTTGATGATTCACCTTCATAAATACTTGCTAGAGAAAAGATAATGAGAAAGACATAGAGAAATTTACCTAAGAAGGTATCTATTAATTCTAAGATAATACTAAAGATTAAACCTAAGACTTTAAGAGGTTTATTACTGTATAAAGTGTTTTTTAAAAGATTTTTTATGATTGGTAATTGCTTAACGGAATAAATAAAAGTGTTAACGCGATAAGTAGTTTTTAATTTAAAAGATTTCAAAAAGCAGGAAAACATGTTATTTCTCCTCCGTTAAAGCTTTAATTATTTTGTCTTTCATCGCTTGATCAGTTAAGTTTTTACGATCTATTTCTTCTAGTTTACCATTATTTAAGATAACTATTTCATCACATAAACTTAAAGCTAATTCCATAATGTGGGTAGAAAAGATAATGATATGATCTTTTTTTATTGATTTTAACATCTCTTTCATTTCTTCTGCTACAACAACATCTAAAGAGGTTAATGGTTCATCTAGTAATAAAACATTTGGGTTAGCGATAATATTAACAAGCATCTGCATTTTATTTTTCATACCATAGGAATAGTCTTTTAAGAGTTTATCACGATCTTCTTCAGCGATATGAATAAAATCAAAGTATTCATCAATTGTTTTTTTCTCTTTTAATTTATCTTCATTGATATCTAAAAAGAATTTTAAGAACTCTCTTGCAGTTAGAAATTCTGGAACATTAGGTGTTGATAAGACATAACCGATATCAGTTAATTGTAAAGTGTTTGTTTCATTATCTTTTATTAGATCAAAAGTACCTTCAGCAAAGGGAATATCTTGATCTAGACAGTTAAAAAAAGTGGTTTTACCAGAACCATTACGCCCTAAGAGGCCATAAATCTTTCCTTGCTTAAAGGTAAAGTTTATATCATTTAGAACAACTTTTTCTTCAAAACTTTTAGTTAGATGATTAATTATTAATTTCATGTTTTTTCTCCTTTACTACATATAGCTTAATTATATATAATTAATGCATTTTCTTCAACAAAAAAACTACCTAGAAATTAAATAATTTTGGTAGTTTTTCTTTTGGTTCTATTTGCAAGTGTATCCAGAGTCTTCTAGACTAGATTTGATTGTATCATAGCTGTTGTCATCTGATTCATCAAAACCAAGATCGGCTTTTTCTTCATCTGTCATTTCAGAGAAATCTGCACCCATAGTTAGAATGAATTTATTGCCATCTCTTTGAAAATCAATATCTACACCGGCATCTTCAAGTTCTGATGTCATAGAATCTTTAAGATAATCTTCAAATTCATCTAGGTAACCAGAATATTCTTCACCCATTTCAAAGGTGCTAGTTGTTTTGAAGCTGGTGGCAGTATCATTTTTGAAAGAAACTCTCATTTCTGTTATTTGGCTCATTCCATCTTCACTATTTTCCATGGTACAAGTTAACGTTTTTCCTCCACCACAACCAGTTAAAGTGAGAAGCATAACTCCTGCAATTGATCCTAAAATTACTCTCTTTTTCATATGTACCTCCATATTTAATATATTATAAGAAATGGTAAATGGCAATAGAAAATGAAATTTTTGTGAAATTTTATTTTAGACGTGTAAATACTTGTGTTATAATCTATGATATATAGAGGATGTTTTAATATGGAGAAAGAAGTTTTAGAGAAAAGATGTTTTGAATTGATAAAAAAATTGATTGAGAAATCAAATAACCAAGAGCTTTCTAGTTCTGAAAAAGGATTGTTTATGGAAAGCTTTTTGAACTTAAGTAAGAGTGATAGATTCTTTTTATTAAGAGAAGATGTAATATCTGACTTTATAAAAACTATTGATGAAGAAATAGTAGATAATAATTTTAATATTAGAGATAATTTTTGTTTTACAGTTTTACAAGATGAGATAAAAACAAAGTGTAAAGATATTGCTAATCCTAACTTTGATACTTTATTTGCAACTATTTATAGGAAAGATATATTGTTAAATGATAAAGAGGTTTTGGCAGCTCTTTCAAAGGAAAATCAGAATATTGTAATAGCAAAATATAATACTTTACCTTATAATGAGAGAACTATAGAGAAAAATACAGCTGTTTTAGAAACTCTTCCTTGTAAAAGGTTAAAAGAATTTGTGAATTGTTATCCAGCAGAAGAAAAAGATGAAAGTACAATGAGTTTTATGGAAAGATTTAGAAGCCGTAAAATAGTTGATAATAATACAAGACTTAAAGAAATGGGGTTTTCTTTTGGAAAGGCAGTTATATATTTAAAAGAAGAAACAGATTTAGATGAAGACAGGATGGTGGCTGTTTTAAATGAAGCTTATAAAGAAGAGATGAGTGGTTGGAAAGAGTTTTCAATAACTGATATATATAATGGAGTTATAGATAATAACTTTCAAAAAGCAGTAAATTTAGAAGAGTTAGATACTGACTTTAAAGCTGTTTTGCCGGATTTATTAGAAGATGATTTTTCAAAAGAACAATTTTCTTCTCTTGCTATGACAATTTTAAATGTTAATCAGTATAATAAAGTACCTATTGAATATATAAAATTGTTTTTAGTACAATTAGCTAAACAGATAGCAAAAGAGAATAATTTACCATTACATGAGGTGACTTTCCAATTAATGAAACCAGGAATGAGAGGGGGACATAGTGTTAAAGCAAATATTTCTGATATTACTTTTAATTCTATATATTTAGAACAAAATAAAGAGGCTTTAATTCAAAATATAGAAGATATCTTTCATGAAGAAAGACATATTAAACAAAGATTTACTAGGGATAAGCTTAGTATTTCTAATCTCTTATATACGATTGATGAAATTTACGGAGAAAGTTATTATAATAGTCACTATAATGATATAAATAAAGAACGTGATGCCAGAAGAGCTTCTAAATTAGAAACTTATGCTTTTTTAAAACAGTTTAATGTCGGACTTTCTCAAGAATATTTGATGATGATGAAAGATAATCCAACGCATTTTTATACATATGATGAAGATAAGAACAATTTAAAGAAAGCGATAGTTCCAGGAGAAGAGGAAAATTTAATTCAAAGCTTTGTTTCTAAATATTCACCTGATGAGTTAAAAAAACATCGGCAAAAGTATGAGATATTAGGTTATATTATGGATGAAAATGGTAGAGTTTATTCACAAGAAGAATTAGAAGCTAAAATGGTAACTATAAATAAAAATGATAATCATGATGAGTATTTCTTTTATAAAAATTATTTACAACTTTTAAAAGGTAATTTACAAGATGATGATATAGTATCATTTACTGATAGTATGAGTGATGATGATTTAGTAAAAGAAAATATTCAGGAGAAGCAGTCATTAAAATAAATATAGTTCTAGTTATTAAAAAATAAGATGAAAGAACTAATATGGATGATGAATAATTAGGTAGATTAAGATAATTTGATAGTTTTAAGGAATAGTGAAAAATAGGCTTAAATATGCAATATGATAAAAGTTTAAAAAAACTATAAAGGATAAATAGTCCAATATAGTTTTTTTGTTATTGTTTTAAATTCCAAATAGTGTCTTCTAAATAGTTATTTTCATTTATAGCTCTTAGCTTGTTGTTATCTTCAATAACAAAGATGATGTCCGTTGTTTGAATATCTCCTGCCATCAAAGTAACAATTTTATTGTATTGAAGATCATAACTACCATACCAATCCATCCACCCTTTTTCATAAACAGAGTTATCAGATGAAAGGGTAATTTCTGTGTCTCCATAGATGTAAGTACCATAAGCGATTCTATATGTATCGTTATAAATACCATTTTCATCTTTTCTTAAGACGTTTCCTTTTATTTCATCAACGGCATTATCTAGTGTAGTTGTATCAGTATCTTCATCTTTTTCTACTAGTCTTTCAAGACTACTGTCAAGTTTATCTTCTTCAATTTTGTAAAAGTTTATTGCTTGGTCAATTAGGATGTAATCTTTATCAAGATCATCTTCACTAATTTCTTCGATGTCAGTCTTATTTTGAATAATATCAGAAATAGAGATATAGGTTGGATGAGAGTCGATTTCATTTATAAAGTATTGAACTTTATCTTCTTCAACATTATATAAATAATTTAAACTGACAGAACGATATGTTTCACTGGCAAAGACTTCATCTCCTTGAATGCTTAAGATGATAATTTGATAGATACTATCTTGATCCATATATTTTATGACGAGAATTGGTTCTTCTTTTTCTTCAGTGGTTAATAAGACTCCTGTCACCTCATCAATATCGTCGATGGTGAAAAGTTCATCTTGTAAATATTCTTTATAAAGAGTTAAGTAATCATCCTCTTCAATTTCTGGTTCTTTTTCTTCAACATTATTGTTATTATTTTCTTCTATTGGTTCTTTTTCTTTTGTAAAGTAACTAACAGCGAAAAAGGTGCCAATTGCAACTATAATTAAGATAACAATAAGTATAATAATTCCTTTCTTTTTCATTCACTACCTTCCTTTCTAGTTTATATTATCATTATATGCAAAATTTATCAATAAAAATAAAAAGTCCATTTTATGGACTTTAGTTTGTTTATGGCAGGGGATGAGAGAATCGAACTCCCAACAGTGGTTTTGGAGACCATTATTATACCATTTAACTAATCCCCTAAGTTGTGTCAAAATTGACACGTATAATTAGGACTAAATTTATGCACGAGTTAATTATAACATAGTTTTCTTTATTTTGACAATATTTTTTAGTTTGAGTTTCGGCTTTTTATGAAAAATTTAAATTACTTAAATCGCTTTTTTATTAAGACATACAAAAACTATGTAATTTATTAATTTACATTTCATTTACAAAGACTTTTTTTAGTTGACACTATTGATTT
>DVIS01000053.1 GCA_018711135.1 Candidatus Onthousia faecavium | reverse complement strand
CATACCAACTATTATTCCTATAAGTCCTATTAATATATATATCATTATCATCACCACTTTTATATTCTTGAATCAATGATATCATATTTTGACTATTTTGTTCAATAACCTTGCCGAACAGGTCTATTATTTAATTCAAAATAATGTAAAATTAAAAGATTTTGACAAGTTCGCATCAGAACAAACTGAAGAATTATGTAAGCATATAGACTCTTACATTGAAGAAAATAATGTAGAAACTATCTATCTTAATTCAGGAAAAACAGATAAAAATGAAATCGTTATAAATATAATGAAAAATAATCCTAATAAAAAAGGATTAATAACTACTTTATCATCTATTGAACTATGTAATACAATGACTGTTAAACCTAATCATGAAACTAAAAAGTTAGAGGTTACCTCAAGACCTACTAAATGTAAGCATTATTATTTTTACTTTAATGATGAAGAGTTTGGTTTAATGTTTCTAAAAATCCAAACTTGGTTTCCTTATAATGTCCAAATTTATATCAATGGAAGAGAATATTTATCTAAATTACTTGATAAGAATAATATTAAATATGAAATGTATAACAATTCTTTTTCATATATTGAAGATTTTGAAAAATCTCAAAAACTTGCAGATAGTATTTTGAATAAAAAAATATCTGATTCTTTTGATGGATTAGTTGAGAAGATAAATATTCATTTACCTAAAATTAGAAACATATTTAATCATTCATATTACTGGTGTATTGATCAATGTGAGTTTGCAACTGATATTAATTTTAAAAGTCGTGAAGACTTAAGTTTATTTTATAAGACGCTGGTTGAAACTACATACTTTACATTTAGTAGTGAAGATATATATTCTTTCTTTGGAAGAGACGTTAATTACATTCATACTTTTAAAAAAGGAGATATTGTTTCCAATTTAAGAAACAGGTATCAAGGTTACCGAATAAAATTTAAGATTAATAATAATCAAATCAAAATGTATGATAAAGGAAACAATTTAAGGATTGAAGTTACTATCAATAATCCTAAGGATTTTAAAGTATTGAAAACTAAAGAAAATGATGAAACTGGAGAAATTGTAGAAACAAAACAATGGGTTCCTATGGGAAAAAGTATTGCAAATTTATATCGATATGTAGAAATAAGTAAAAACATTATAAAAAGATATATAGAAGCATTACCTGATATTAATATTGATGAGGTTCCTTTAAAGGAAATTGAAAGGATATCTAAAAGAGCAGAAATTAATAATAAAGTTTATTCTGGAATTAATATTTTAAGTGAACAAAATTTAAAAATATTTTCTGAAATATCTAAAGGCGAATACTTAATTAATAGTTTTACTAACAAAATGATTAGAAAAAATATTTTTGAAAATAGTGAAGATAAGAAAACTATTAACAAGACTACTAGACTGTTATCAAAATTAAAAGCCCATGGACTTATTAAAAAAGTAGCCAATAAGAATAAATATTATTTGACTACTTCTGGTAGAAAGATTATTAATAGTATTCTAATTTATACTAAAAAAACATTATTAACTTAATAATCACATAATACTTTTTATGGGGTAAGGGGCTTTATTGCCTTTTTATGACTTTTGTGAAAAAACTTGTTTTTTATTTAAGTTTTTATAATGCAATAGCATAAATTAATATTTTGAAATCTATAGATGGTTATTTATTATAAAAAAATATTTTTCTAGTTATTATTTAAAAATATACCTTTTATCTTGAATTTAAGTAAAAATAAAAGTGATTTTGTTTATTATAGTGATTTAATTTTTTTGTTATATTTTAGTGATATCTTCTTACTAATTTTAATATTTTTTGTTTTAATTTCTTTTCATGGTAACTTTCTAATACTTTTTGATTTCTTTCTATACTATCTTTATAACGGCTACTTAATATCATGTCAAACTCATCATCTTCAAGAGAAAATAAATCAGTAGCTGGATATTCTATTTTATGATCTATTAATGGTTTAAAAAAATAATCTGTTCTCCAATTGTAAAAACATGCCGTATTTGAGGTTTGAAATAAACATCTATTGATGAAGTCTTGCAAGTGCTCATTGTCAGGATTTACATATTTCTTACACATATTCATGTATTCATTTAAACTTTTCTCATATTCTTTATATTTTTCATCTTCCTTTAATTCACTTTTATAAGAAGGCCCTTTTATATCTTTTCTTTGTTTAATATATTGATAAATTTCGGTATTTTTTAAATCTTTAGCATCAATGCACTTAACTTTGTTGGGATTAAAAATATATTTATAGGTATCTTTATCTGTTATCATTCCAAATGTGGTATCAATAACTATTTCTTTATTTTCTATTTTTATGACAAGGAAAGTGTGTTCAAATTCATCAATTTTATTACTTGCTTTTTGATTATAGTGATTTAAGTAATTTACTAAATTACACGTTACTATTTCAAAATCTTTAAAGTATAAGCTAAGAGCAACAGCACAGGCATGGCAATAACCGTCCGAATAACTCGATTTTAGTAGTTCTTTGATTGGAAATCCTAAAAAATAATAATCAGGCAAATTTTGCAAAAAAGAAGCCTTGTATTTTGCTCTCTTAATTTTATAAGGCCTATTCCAATCATCACTGATAAGATCTGTATACCAACCAGCAGCAAGTTTATATACAAGATAGTCATAATAGATAACTTTATCTTTATTTTTAGCTTTTCTAATTCTTTCCTCATATAATGTTTCTATTTTTTTTGAATTCATCTTTTTTACCTCAAAATATATTCAATATAATCTAAATTTGAATAATAACAATTTATTAGATTTTTTTAACTAGTTAATTATATTATATGTTTTTAGTAGAAAAATCAAGATATTTATTGTTTTATACTGGTTTTGAGAATTTATAACAAGAAAAAATAAATCTTGTTTATATGCTTATGATGTAATAATATTTTTACAGAAAAATCTAGTTAACTATATATAGCTATTGTTTCTTGTCTTTAGCAAAATTAAAATAATTATAATCATGATGAATTTTAAAGATGATTTACATATTGTGTATGATAAATTTAAATATAGTATTATGAAAATTCTATAACAAAAATATATTATTAGACAAAAAATACCATAGCACTTTTTAATAATTTTTTTATAATATAATTATAGGAGGTGCTTTATGTTTGAAAAACATATTAGTGATTTAGATTCAGATTTAGAATTAGAATTAGAAAAGCTAATAGGTAATACACCTATGATTAAGATAAAATATCGTTATCAGAATAGGGAAGGGGTTGTCTATGCAAAATTAGAATATTACAATTACACAGGTAGTATTAAAGATCGTATTGCTAGTTATATAATTAAAAAATCAAAGGAAGAAAATATTTTAAAAGAAAACCAAGCGATTGTAGAAGCGACAAGTGGTAATACCGGTATTTCTTTTGCAGCTTTAGGAGCGTATTTTTCTCATCCAGTTCATATATTTATGCCAGACTGGGTTAGTGAAGAAAGAATAAAGATTATGAAACTATATGGAGCCCATGTATATTTAGTTAATAAGGAAGAAGGAGGATTTAAAGAAGCGATTAAAAGGAGTGAAGAATTTGCTGCTAAGATAAATGGTTTTTTGCCAAGACAATTTGAAAATGTATTAAATATAGAAGCCCATTATTTAACTACTGCTAAAGAAATATTAAATGAAGCAAGTGAAATAGATACGTTTGTTAGTGGTATAGGAACAGGTGGAACTTTAATGGGAGTTGCTAAAAGATTAAAAGAGGATAATAAAAACATTAAAATAATTGCTTTGGAACCTGATAAAATGCCACTTTTAAGTGGAGGTAAAATTATAGGTGATCACAAGATTGAAGGGATAGGTGATGAGTTTATTCCTAGACTTGTAGACTTTGATTTAATAGATAAAGTTATTAGTATTAATGATTTAGATGCTATTAATATGAGTAGAATCTTAGCAAGTAAATTAGGGTTAGGAGTAGGAATTTCTTCAGGAGCTAACTTTTTAGCTAGTGTATTAAGTGGTGGAAAGAACGTTGTAACAGTATTTCCAGATGATGCTAAGAAATATTTATCTACCGATTTATCAAAAGATATAGATAATGATAAAGAACTATTATCTAATAAAATAGAATTACTAGGTTTAGAGGTAGTTGGGCAAAAGAAAAGTCAGTAATAATAGGTTTATTAACCATTTTACACATTATCTATTGCTTTTAAAGTATAGTTTTTTTAAAAATTTCATTTGTGTTTAACTACGCTTTATCTTTATATGTTGTTTCTACTAAAGTGGTGACATTTATGACAAAAAGAGAGCTATCTTTATTTATTATAATATTACTCCTATTCTTATAACTGTAATTATTTTACTCCTAAAATAGTAAAAGCATCTGATTTCAATATTTGTTGATTTCAGATGCTATCCTAAACAAGGGATTGCATTTGATTAGCCCAATCAAATGTATTCTTTTTTATTTTATGCAAGTTTCCTTGACAAATACGTAATATCATAAAAACGACTTTTTTACAAGTCGCATTCCTATTTTCACTCGAATAGTTCAAGTATCAAGTATTTAACTTTATTTTGTTCTTTATTTAGTTTTTCCGTCACTATATGTTCAAATTCTGGATATATAGCTAATAAAGATTTTATCGCTCCCCTCATTCCAATTAATTCAAAGTTAATATATTTATCAATTAAATCGCTATTATCTAAAGGAATATAATTTGGTCTATTTGGATATTTATAAATTTTTAAATTACCATTTTTAGCTTCTTCATTTAGTGTCATTAAAATATTATCATAATAAGTTTTCTTAATTGGTTTTATAGCACTTTCAAAAGATATTACTTCTGGCTTCCATAAGTAGTCATAATGCTTAAAGGAACTGCCATCTAATTCATATATGTATCCAGAAGTATTATATATTTTTTCTAAAATTCCTTCCCTTCTTTCTATTAATATAGGTAATCCATTATCATAAATTTTTACTGTATCTAAATCCCCCATATCTCTATTCATAAATAACATTGCTATTATCCTATTATCAGTTGCATATATACATTTCTTTTGATGAGTACTGACATGTGATTTTATAATTTCTATGTTACCATTATGACTTCCATGATATACAATCTTCCCCATAAATTTTTTCACCTTTCTAAATTCTTCAGACGCGTCTGAAGAATGTCAAAACTTTAATATTATTTTACCATATAGTAACCAGTTAATGTATTACTTTTTATATTTTCAAATCAAGAGCATCATGACTTCTGTGTTTATCATTTTAATACCATATACTTAAAATTATCAATTTTTTCAGCAACTATTTTTAAATAATAAATTTTAGATTTAAATATAAAAATTTTCAAACGCAAAACCTCTAACTCCCTATATATTTTGACACATGCATCAAAATATATAAATAAAATGTAGAATTAAAAGGTTCTACATTTTATTTATATAACAAAGCTCATTAGTTCGAGCAAATTCTTCTTTGGTGGAGATAAGGAAGTTATCTACAACTTTTTACCAAAGGCAATTGATGTATGAATCAATCACTACATACATTATAATCCATTTTTTGGGTATTAATTATTTAGAATTAATTATTTAATACATTTACATTTTTTTCACAGAAGTTTCATTATAGTCATTATTTTTTTGCTCCTGCATAAGTTCTTCAACTCTATGTACTACTGATTTTGATATTGCATTGCGATTTATGGTAAAATTATTTTTTCTTTCAACATCAAGTTTGTAATCAATCATCATATCTACATCATCTTTTATAATCCTTGCATCATATCTATCTTTTGGACGTGAATTCTTTTTTGAATTGTAAATACTTTCTAAACTCATCATTTTATAAGGGATACCATTATGATATCTT
>DVIS01000052.1 GCA_018711135.1 Candidatus Onthousia faecavium | reverse complement strand
CACATACTAAAGATTTATCTTTTCTTAATTCTCTTTTTTCTTTTCTTGTCATACAATCAACTACCTTTTATTTATTATATCAAATATTCTTAGATATTCGATTGCGAAAAAATTTTACTCCTTAAAGCTGTAAATAGGCTCTTTTTCTTGCATTAGTCTATATAATATGCTATTATATTGGTAGTTTACTTGGAGGTGTAGATATGCAAATAGCTTTATTAATAATCTCTATTTTGTTAATAATAATTGTACTATTACAAAGTGGTAAGGCTGAAGGAGCGGCTCAGATTCTATCTGGTAATTCTTCAGAATTGTTTAAAAATAGAAAAGAACGTGGTAGTGAATTAGTTATTACTCGTATAACAATGTTACTAGGCTTTGCTTTTTTTGTCATTTGTTTAGTATATTCATTTATGTAAAAGACTGTGAGATAAGTCTTTTTTCTTTTACTTTCTTATAATTATAGGGTACAATAGAATTAAGAATTGAGGGATATAATGAAAGATGAAATACTTACAATATTAGAAACAGCAGGTAAAAGTTTAACTGCTATAGAAATTGAAGAAAAATTAGGTACTAATGATTTAGAGACTTTACTTAAAGAATTAAGAGAATTAGAAATAGAGACTTTAGTTTATCATACTAATAAAGATAAATATATGTTGTTTGAAGATAGTCATTTACTTAAGGGAGTTTTACATTCTAATAAAAAAGGGTTTGGTTTTGTAGATGTTGATAGTTCTGATGTAGATATATATATACCTAAAGAAAATATTAATGGAGCGATACATGGAGATTTGGTAGTAGTAGAGCTTGTTAATAAAAAAAGTATTGACAGAGTAGAGGGTAGAATTGTTAAAGTCCTAAAACATGAAAGTAATACTTATGTAGGGGAGATTAACTTTAAGAATGGAGTAGGGGTTGTAGAACTTGATGAAGATAAAGTTAATTTGAAAGTTATTGTTAATAAAGAAAATAGTCTTAATGCAGTTGATGGACATAAAGTTGTTGTGGAAATACTTAAAAGAATTAGTAATAAAGAAGCAGAAGGTAAAGTCATTAAAATAATAGGTCATAAAAATGATCCTGGAGTTGATATCTTATCAATTGTCTATAAGTATGATATAAATGCTAGTTTTCCAGAGGAGGTAGAAGAAGAGGTTAAAAATTTACCAATGGAGGTAAGAGAGGAAGATTTAAAAGGAAGACGAGATTTAAGGGATGAGGTAATATTTACAATTGATGGAGATGATACTAAAGATATTGATGATGCAATATCAATAAAGAAAGAAGATGATAGTTATATCCTTGGTGTTCATATTGCTGATGTTTCTTACTATGTTAAAGAAGGTAGTCCTTTAGATAAAGAAGCGATGGATAGAGGAACATCTGTTTACTTAGTAGATAGAGTTATTCCTATGCTCCCCCATGAACTTTCTAATGGTATTTGTTCGTTAAATCCTAATGTTGATAGATTAGCGATTAGTTGTGTAATGAAATACGATAAAGAAGGAAAATTGCTTGATTATGACATTTTTCCTAGTGTGATTAGATCAAGAATACAAATGACTTATAAAAAAGTTAATAGTATTTTAGAAAATAATACAGTGCCCGAAGGTTATGAAAGTTATGTTGATGATTTAAAACTGATGGAAGAGTTAGCACTTATACTTAGAAAGATGAAAGTAAGTAGGGGATATTTAGATTTTGATGTCGATGAAGCGAAGATTTTAGTGGATGATAATTGTGTTCCATATAAAATTACAAAAAGAGAACGAGGTAAGGGAGAAAATTTAATAGAAGACTTTATGATTGCTGCTAATGAATGCGTAGCGACACATATTTATAATATGGATTTACCTTTTATTTACAGAATTCATGAAACACCAAAAGAAGAGAAAATTAGAGATTTCTTAAGTTTTGTTAGTAATTTAGGTTATAATGTGACAGGAGATTTAAAGGGAAATAAAAATAAAGCAGTACAGAAATTACTTAAGTTTGTTCATGATAAAAAAGAAGGACCAATTCTTACTAGTTTGTTGTTAAGATGTATGCAGAAAGCGGTTTATTCGCCAACTAATGTTGGTCACTTTGGTTTAGGTAGTAGTTGTTATACTCATTTTACCTCACCAATTAGAAGATATCCTGATACAACTGTACATAGACTTTTGAGAACTTATCTTTTTAACCATGATTTAAGTACTCATACAATTAACCATTATCAAGAAAAGCTTATTTTTGTAGCAGATCATTCTTCAGCGAAAGAGAGAGCTTCAGTTGATTGTGAAAGAGAAGTTGAAGATATGAAGATGGCAGAATATATGGAAGGTCATATTGGTGAAGAGTATGAAGGTATGATATCTTCAGTAATGAGTTTTGGAATGTTTGTTGAACTTGATAATCTTGTTGAAGGATTAGTACCAGTAAGACTTATGGATGATTATTTTGTCTTTGATGAGATGCGAATGACTTTAGTTGGAGAGAAGAGTAAAGTTAAATATACGATAGGAGAAAGGGTTTTAATTAAAGTAGTAGATGCTAATAAAGAAGCGAAGACTATTGATTTTAAAATAATTAAGAAATTGTAGTGATGAAAAAAGAGGTACGTTATAAGAAAAAAAGACGGTTAACTTGGTTAGGGTGTTTAGTAGTAGCTTTAACTTTAGGACTTGTTTTAGGGGCAAGTTTTGGTTTATATTCATACTTAAATAAAGAACCAGTTAAGGAAGAAAAAGAAGAACCTATTATAGATGATACACCTCAAAAAGAAGAGATGAGTGCTTCTTTAGTAATGGTAGGGGATGCTTTAATACATAGTGCTATTTATGAGGATGCTTATGATGGGACTAGTTATGACTTTAAGCCAATGTTAAGAGAGATTAAACCTTTGTTAAAAGATTATGATTTAAAATATTATAATCAAGAGACAATTTTAGGAGGAGTAGAGTTAGGGCTTTCTAATTATCCACGTTTTAATTCTCCATATGAGGTAGGAGATGCCTTTATAGATGCAGGGTTTAATTTAGTTAGTCTTGCTACTAATCATACAATGGATAAAGGAGAGACAGGAGTTATTAATTCTTTGAATTATTGGAATTCTAAAGATAATGTTTATACAGCTGGTAGTTATTTATCTAAAGAAGATAGAGATAAAGTTATTATTAAAGAAATAAATGGAATTACTTATACTTTCTTTTCTTATACAACATGGACTAATGGTTTAGAGACACCTTTAGGAAAAGAATATCTAAATAATGTTTATGATCCAGTTAAAGTAAAAGAGGATATTGAAAAAGTACGAGATCAAGTTGATGTTGTTATAGTAGCGATGCATTGGGGGACAGAGTATTCAACAACAGTTAGTTCAACACAACAGAAGATTGCTAATTATCTTGCTTCTTTAGGTGTAGATATTATCATTGGTAGTCATCCTCATGTTGTTGAACCTATTGCCTTTATTGGAAAGACTATGGTAATATATTCTTTAGGTAATTTTATTTCTGATCAAGTGGGAGTTGAAAGACTTACAGGACTTATGGTTGGAATAGATATCCACAAAACTGTGGAAAACGGTGTTACAACAATAGAACTTAAAAATCCAAGAGCTAATCTTTTGTATACTCATTCTTTATATGCTAAAAAGAGAAATTTTGTAGTTTATCCTTATACTAGTTTAACAGATGATTTACTACCTAATTATAAAGATTATTATGAGAGATATAAACAGATTGTGCTTTCTTTGGATCAGACAATAGAAATGCCTAGTTTGGGGTGATTTGATGGAGATTATTAATAGACGAGCAAGATATGATTATTTTATAGAAGATACTTATGAATGTGGGATTGTTTTAAAAGGGACAGAAATTAAGTCAATTAGACTTGGTAAAGCGAATATAAAAGATAGTTATGCCATTATTAGAAATGGTGAGGTATATCTTGTTAATATGTTTATTGATCACTATAAAGAAGGAAATATCTTTAATCATGAAGAGACTAGAAGTAGAAAGCTTCTCCTTCATAAAAGTGAGATTAGAAAACTAGATAATAAACTTAAGTTAGAAGGATACACCCTTATTCCCTTAAAAGTTTATTTTGTGAAGGGAAAAGCTAAAATTGAACTTGGATTATGTAAAGGTAAAAAGAACTTTGATAAGAGAGAAACGATTAAAGAAAGAGATTTGGAAAGAGAAGCACGTAAGAGACTTAAGAAATTTTAGTATCTTGCATATACGAAAATATGTGTTATAATATAGGTGTGATTTGGGGATGCTTAGGTTTCGACAGAAATAATAGAGCATAAGCGGCAAGTCGAGTTGTTTACGTTACAAACAAACTTAAATATAACTGGAAACAGTATTAAAACAGCATTTGCTAACTTATTTAAGAAAAACACTGAGTTAGCTTTCGCCTAGTAAAGGTAAATGCACTGTCTTTTCTTGATTTCCTGTGTTAAGTTAAGATGGTTGATTTTAGCAGGATATAGTTATAGTTTGTCTAGACTATGAGTGAATTTTTTAGACTAGAGCTGTTTTGTTAGTTGATGATTACTAGAAAACAGTTCGAATTTAATTAATCATCTAAACTTGTAGATGTTTATGTAGCTTTATTTTTGGACAGGAGTTCGATTCTCCTCATCTCCACCATAGGGAAATCTGCTCGAACTTTTTATAAGTATCGAGAATAAATAGACAATCAATTCTAAATTAGGATTGATTTTTTTCTTGTTTAGAAAAAAGTCTTTCAAAGAAAGGATTGATTAAAATGGTAAATGTTATCAAGCAAGAAGTTAGAATGGAAGAACACTTGCGAAAAAGATTAGAATTTATTTGTGAGTTTTGTAGAGTTAAGCCAGTTATTATTAATGGTAATTTAAGAACGATAGATAAAACCAATCTTACTTATCTAGAGCCACATAGAATAATTATTAATAATACTACTTTTCTTGCTTTTAATTATTCTAATGATATATTTATCGAAAACTTAAATAATAAGATTAAATTATCTGAATTAGAGAACTATTTAAAACATAATTAATATCTATACCCTAATCAGGGAATTGACAAAATGAAATTTTGAGTATATTATATAAAACCAATAAATGACAAGCAGTATCCGTCTTTTATTAAAAAGGAGGTACACTATGGTCAAAAGCACAATTAATAAAAAATATAATATAAAATTAAGTGGAGTCAAAGGTATTAGTTTGAACTAGTATTTTTGACTCCCTTTTTTGTAGGAAAAGGAGTTGAAACAAATGAATGAAGAAAAGAAAATCGCAGGACTTTATATTCGTGTTAGTACTCAAACTCGTCAAAGTGAGAAAAATTAAGGAACCATTATAAAACCTATTCGGAACACATTTTGAAATATACAAAAAATTATGTAAAATATGAATAGGAGTATATGAAATGAACGAAAATGATATAAAAAACTTAAAGGACTTACAATTTACTATCACGGAAAATATGAAAGAAACATCTATAGAAATGCTAACAATAAGACAAATGCTTGACGAGTGCGAACTATCAAAAAAAGATAGAAAACTTTTAGAGAAGCATTTTGAAAAATTAAAGCAACAATTTGCAAAAGAGTTGCAAGAACAAAACCCCGTGCAAGTAATGTTTATAAGAAATTATTTAAGTAGCAAAAAAGAGATAGACAAGTAAAAGTTTATCTCTTTTCTATTCGCCAAGTAAAGAACTTACTAAACTTTTTTTAGGCTCATATTTTATAGTGATTATTTCTTCTTCTATTTTTGGTATGCGAATATTATCTTCCGTATATTTATCTTTTTCTATTTGCTCATTGTTATTATCTTTTATATTTTCTTTTAAGTTATCTTTTAAAATATAATTATCTTTTTGACTATCATTTTGACAAGTCAGCAATTCGTCATTTTGACAAGACGCGTTTTCGTCTTGTGAGTTGTCATTTTGATTTGATGTTTTATTTTTGATTATAGATAATTCTCGTATTGTTTGTATTTTTCCGTCTTTGTGTTCGTTATGTGAAGTGCTATTTATATATTGCATACCTACTAACTTTTTGATAGAACGATTTATTGTTTCTTCACTAACATTGAAATTAGAGGCAAAAGTCTTACTCGCCATAAAGCAAGACTTTTCGTTTCTTTCAAACTCCTCAATTTGTGATAAAATCAGCATATCAATAGGACTTAAATCTTTGTTGTCAAAATATCTATTTTTAGATACCTTTAAAAATAACTCCTTTTCCATTTCCATTGTTTCCCCTTATTCAACTTTGCAATAGTGCTTATTTGCATTATACATACAAGTAGGACAATTTCTTTCTACTCCTTGACTTTCTAAACCTCGACAAAATCTTTCCCCAAACAAGCCACTTCCACGAGCCATTATTCCTATTTCTTCTTGTATTACTCGACGAACTATTTTCTCAATGTATAACTCTTGTTCGTCTTTTTGAAATGTAGTTGTCTTTTGTTCTTTTTCTTTACTTTCTTTTTCCCATTGTGTCATAAGTTTTAAAATATCGCCCTCGAGTGTTTGCTCGAAAATCTTCTCAATGTCGACTAAGTCAAAGATGTCCTCAAAACCTATCTTGTCCGTTTTCCTCATAATGTAACCCCCATAAGATTATTTTTTCCTTTCATTGATACAATTATAAAAATTGCAAGTAGTCTTTGTTAAGTCTATACTTGTCTTGCATTGATGTAGTCTTTTAGAGTGCTTTCCTCAACTATGAAACGATTACCAATTTTAAATGCTTGTAGTTGCTTCGTTCTAATTAACTTTTGAATAGTCTTAATTGAAAGCCCTAAAATCTCGCTTATTTCCTTTGTAGTGTAATAATTCATTGATACATACCTCCCGTGTATTATAGGGTAGCAACAAACACTTACCCTTACTTAAGAGGAAACAAGAACAACCAAAAATATACAAAAGATACTTGTATCAATTCATAAGGTAGCAACCACCTTTTAAGGCAAACAAAAAATACCCTATATAAAGGCAATATAAGGCATTTAACAAGTGTTATCGAAAGCATAGTGTAATTGCTATGGTAGTGCTTAAAGTAGCACCAAGTCCATATATTCCAGCTTGAAACCTATTGACAATATAAAAAGTTTGTGCGTCGCACAAACTCTTATCTTGCATAGCCAAGCATTACGGGTGGGGTTAAGTAATTAGTGGCTCGGCTTTTCAAAAATCGGTCGCCACCTCGTATATAGATTTACTTATCTTGTAAGTGATATTCCCTCTAAACCTATCATAGTATCTTTATCAATAGCATATAAAACAACACCTATACTTTTATCATTTTTTAAAAGTATCCAATTTCCTTTTATTTCATATTCAGATGTTCGACCCTCGCCAAAGTCTATTTCTTTCTCACTAATTGTTATTTTTGCTTGTCCGTTGCTTTCCTCATAATTCCAAGTGCCAATTACATTTTCTTTTGTTAATACAAAATCATTTTTTGATGTTTCTTGACTTTGGTTATTTGTGTTAGAGTTAGCATTATTGTTGTTATTTTCCTTATTGCCACAACCACATAAACCTAAAACCATAACCCCACATAATAATACTAAACTAATTTTCTTTTTCATTTTCTTTTCCTCACTTTCAATTTTCAATTACAGGTTGTGTAACAACCTACATCTCCATAACTTGTTTTTTTACAACTGGTACAACATCTTTTACCATCTGGACGAGTGGTACATTTTGTATGATAACCATTATCTGAACTTCCACCACTATCATTGTTATCAAAAACACCACATATTCCCAATATCACAATAAACATCAATATAGCGAATATACCAAATATACCAAAAATCAATTTTGTTTGATTATCAGTATATTTTGAAATCTCTTTGTTTTCTTTACTATCAATGTCAAAGTTTATTTCAGTGTGCTTTAAATAATAATAGAACAATTTAAATCTTAATACTAAAAACATAATAAGAGATATTACCAACACTAATACTAAATTATTTTGTGAAAGAGATATAAACATACACAATGCCGATATTATCATAATAGATATATTAAATATACTAAAATAACCCTCTTGTTTCAACATAATATTATTTACCATTTGTTTCTCTTTAAAAGTTAATTCAAAATAATTTCTTCTTTTACTATTTCTTTTCATAAAACCAAACTCCTCGATTATTTAAAACTCCATTCATAGTTTAATGAATACCAATCACAATATTCTTCATTACAAGGTATCAATTTTAATTTAAAATCTTCTTTTACAATAGCACCAAAAGAGTTTTGTGCCTCTACCCAACCATCAAAATAAAACCTATTTTCACTTTCTAAATATCTAAAACTATTATATGTAAAAGTTGCTGAACTTGGAGATTTTAAATATTCTTTTACATCTTGTTCAAAATAATCTTTTATAGGATATGGTGGAACATCAGTATAAAGCATAGCATTATATAGATAAACAAAATCATTTACTTGCTTGCCGTTTTCATATAAAACGATGTCAATATCTTTGTTAAAATCCCAATAAACCTTTTCTACTTTTGTTTTGTCTTGACTATTTATCTCAATTTTCATAGCATTTGGTGGGAAATAACTACTTTCACAAGTTTCTTCTATATTTACTATATAAGTATTTTCTTTTTCTCTATCTTCCCATATACCATATAAAGATAGGCAAGACCCAGTATCTAATCTTTCATCTTTGTGTAATGAACTATAAATATTTTGCAAAAAATCTTTTGCCTCTTTTTTGTCATAAGTATTTAAATAAAGTATTTCTCTTATATCACTTGAATAACCCATATCTACTCTATGAATAAAACTTATTGTGTAATTTAAACTGAATACAACACCACATATTATGGCTAATATTGAAATAATGCTAATTCTTAATTTTATTGTTTTTCTTTGCTCGTTATATTTAATCATAAAAACTATTAAAGCAACTGTATTTATTATTAAAGATAAAAGTAATAATATTTGAGGTATCATACTATCAATTCTTTCATAGCCAATTACTATGATAATTCCAGCAAGTAATTGATAGAGAATCAATATACTTTTTTTCTTTCTATAATCTATTTTTTTGTCATTTACGATTATACTATCTTCAACAATCTCTTTATTTTGTAATATCTCGCTATTACAATAACGACACATTTTAGCATTTATAGATATTTTTCTACCACAATCAGGGCATTTTATCATTCTTTGTCGTTCTTCTTGTTTATTACCTTTATTGTGTAAGGTATAAATAAATATGATAATGGCTATACCAAAATAAATCATTAGAAAAAAATTAGCACCTAAAAATCTCAAACCTAACATAAAAAATCAAACTCCTTTCTTTCCACTATATTATACCACATTTTATCTACGAACAATAGATAAAGAGAAAAACTTATTTTTGAGATAATTGTTATATAGGTGGTGAGGCTATGAAAGAGAACAAAAACGACGAAAAT
>DVIS01000051.1 GCA_018711135.1 Candidatus Onthousia faecavium | reverse complement strand
CTTAAGAAATTACTACTCAGTTCAAGATGAATATCAAAATGAACTGCATCAAATAATATCTAGTAATGAAAAAATTAAAGGACTTTCCTTAGAAAAATACTAAGTAATAAATTTTGTAAAACAAGTAGTAAAAATACTGACACTATCTATAAATTTACTCGTTATAGCGAATTTATCAAAACCTTGCTAACATTATTAGAAGGAATCATTTCCTTAGTAATTATAGGAATAGGTGCAAGTTCAATAATAACAACCTCAGATTTTTCTTTAGCAACTTTCATTTTAATAGAAAGTATGATATTTATCTGTTTAAAGAACTACGAAAGCCTTTTGCTATTTGTATTTAAATATGAGAATTTTAGTAAAATATCAGAACGACTAGAAGAAATATTTTCTTTAGAAAAAGAACTGCTATTACCTTTTAAAGAAGAACTATATAAGTTAAAACATATAACTATAAGTATAAAAAATTTAACTTTCCAATATTATGATAAAAAGGTTTTAGATAATCTTAATTTAGAAATAAAAGCTGGAGATAAGATTTTTATTTATGGTGATAGTGGTAGTGGAAAAAGTACTTTAGCTAAGCTATTAGGAAGATATTTGCCTCTATCATATGGACATATTAAACTAAATAATATTGACTTAACTCATTATAATCTTAGTAATTTAAGACAGATAGTTTCTTATATTTCTCTTGAGGATTTTCTTAGTGCTACCACGATAAAAGATAATATCTATTTATATCGCAAGCCTATTATAAATAAGGATAAATTATTAAAAATAAGTGGATTAGACAAAATGTTTCAAGAAAAAAATTACAATTTAGAGACAATTTTAGAAGCCGGAGGTACTAATTTGAGTAAGGGGGAAAGGAATCGTATCAGTTTAGCTCAAGCTTTATTAAAGCCAAGTGAAATTTATATTTTTGATGAATGTTTAAGTAACATTGATGTTGGTTTAGAAAGAGAAATATTAAAAAATATTTTAAAAACTTACCATAACAAAATAATTATTTATATTTCCCATCGGCTTTCTAACAAAGATCTCTTTAATCGTATCTTGTATTTAAAAGAAGGAGCTTGTCATGAAGAAATATCAAAAAAACACCATCAATAGTCTTTTTAGTATTATCCTATTAATACTTACAACCTTCTTCTTTGGCAGTTTATTAACAACTAAAATTTGGACTTATCAGAGTTTTAATATTATAAAAGAAACAGAGCTAACATATCAAATTTTAACAACAAAGAAAAATGCCCATCTGTTAGAGGAGAATAACTATTTATATCACAACAATGAGAAATATCTGTACAAAGTAAATAAAAAGGAAGAAATATCAGATAGCATAATTTTAGAATTAAAATTAAATAAAGATATAACTAATCTTGAAAAAAATGCCTTGGTCATGATACCCAAAGTGAAAAAAACACTTTTTAAAATAATAATAGAAAGTTGGGAGGATAATAATGAAGAAAATATCTAATAAAGAATTAAAAAAGATAAAAGGTGGCTTTTCGCTTACGACTTTAATTGGCGTATCAGCTTTAGTCGCCTTTATCGCTGGTGTAATAGATGGCTTTGTAAATCCAATACCATGTGGAGGTGAAGAATGAAAAAATTAACTAATCAGGAATTAAAAAATATTAAAGCAGGTACTAGTATAACTGGTTCTCTCTTAAATTACTTAAATGATTTAATTAATATCCTAGTTGATGCTGGTCGTAGTCTAGGAACTGCAATTAGACGTATCGGAAGTGATTCTATATGTCCATTAGACTAATCCTAAAAAAAGTCACCTTTATCTTTTTATATTTAATTATGATTATAGCTGTCTATAATTTAGGAAGCCTTTTAGGTCAAAATTTGGCTAAAATCTTATAAAAATGTAAAAAAATGACAAAAATTGTTGTCATTTAAATACATCTGGTGTTATAATCAGTTGTAGAAAAAAAGCGAAGGGAGGGATAGTAGTTATGACACAAGTGACTGTAAAAAATGGAAATTTAGATTATGCCATAAAAAAATACAAGCAAAAGCTTGCGCGAAGTGGTGTCCCTTCTGAAGCTAAAAAACACGATGCATATGACAAACCAGGAGTAAGAAGAAGAAAGGCTAAAAAAGAAGCCATTAAAAACGCTAGAAAAAATGAACGTAAGAAAAAGAATGATAGAGACTAAGAAATTAGTTTCTTTTTTCTTTCTTTAAAACATAAACTAGATTAGGTGAAGTTTATGCTAATTAATGAGTTGAAAAACTTTTTAAATCCTAGTCTTTTCCAAATAAATATTTGTTCTAAGAACATCTATATAAATAACTACACAGAAATTATTTCCTTAGGACTTAATAAAATTGTTATCAAAGTATCTGAAGGTAAAATAATTTTGAATGGCACCTCTTTTTCCCTTACTAAATTAGCCTCTAAAGAACTATTAATAACAGGTAAATTAGAAAGTTTAGAGATTAAATATGAGTAGATATATTTTAAAAATAAGTGGAAAAAGACTAGATAATTTCTTATTTACCTTAATTAGATTTAAAGTGCCTTTTCGAAAGATAAAACAAACTAAAGATTATTTAATTATTGAATTAACTGACGAAGATTATGCACATCTTCTAAAAATAAAAACGTCCTATCAAATAGAAATAGTTAAGCGTAAAGGCCTAGTTGCCATAACTCATTTTCTAAAAAATAGGAAACTTTTTATTTTTATTTGCTTATTAGGAATCATTTTTTTAAAATTCTTAACAATAATAGTTTTTGATATTAAAGTTATTGATACTGATGCTGATATTAGGAACTTAATAATTGCTGATTTAGAGAAATTAGGCTTAAAAAAGTATGGCTTTAAAGTTAATTATCGAGAAAAAGAAAGTATCGAAAAGAAAATATTAGAAATGGAAACAGATAAGATAGAGTGGTTAGAAATAGAAGAAAAAGGGACTAGTTATGAAATAAAATTAATTAAACGTATTCAAAATGATACTAAAGAAGAAGGTGAAGCTAGGCATATTGTTGCTAAGAAGAAAGGACTGATTACAAGAATTATTGCTGAAGAAGGGGAGATTGTCACTAAAAAGAATGCCTATGTCAATGAAGGTGACATCTTAATAAGCGGACTAATAAAAAATAAGGATCATATCGTTAGTAAAGTCGAAGCTAAAGGTCAAGTTTTTGCAGAAATTTGGTATAAAGTAACATTAAATCTACCTCTTAATTACCAAGAAGAGGAAAAAACAGGCAAGAAAAAACAAGTTCTTGAATTTGATTTTCTTTCTAATAGTTATGTATTAGACTTTAATAAGTATAATCACGCGCTTGAAAAAGAAACTAAAATCTGGCAACATCCATTATTACCAATAAGTTTTAATTTAACGACAAAAGAAGAAATAACTATCACAAATAAAGATTTTAGTGACTATGATAATTATATTAAACCACTAGCTTATGAAAAACTTAAAAGCTATTTAGGAGGAGATATTACTATAATTAGTGAAAAAGTTTTGAAAAAAGAACAACAAGCTGATAAAATAAAAGTAGAGATCTTTTTCAAAGTTGAAGAAGATATAACTAGTTACTCATCACTTGCAGATTTTAATATTGATGAAGCTAACAATAGTCAAACTAAAGAAGAGAGTTGAGATTCTTATGTTTTCAAGTATAGGTAATACTATTGGTAATGTTTTTTCTTTCAGTTTACCAATGGTGATAATTTCTGTCGTTGTAGCTGTTTCCTTAAGAATTGCAGATATAATAAAAAATAAAAAGACTTTTTGTTTGTATAAAGAGTTAATCGCTTTATCCTTTATTATATACATCTTATGTTTATTCCAAGTTGTAACTTTCCAAGATAATAATAATATTTCAAGTAATAATCTTATCCCTTTTAAAGAAATGTTTAGATATAATTTTGGAAGCAGATTATTTTTAAAAAATGTTTTAGGTAATATCATTATGTTTTTACCATATGGCTTTTTTACTAGTTATTTTCTAAAAGAAAAAAAAATGTGGCCTATTCTATTATTGACTACAATCGCTTCTTTAACAATTGAAACTACTCAGCTTATGATTGGCCGTGTTTTTGATATTGATGATATTATCTTGAATATTATTGGTGGTATTCTAGGCTATTTTTTACATATCCTTATTATTAAAATTGGCAATATTTGTCCGAAAATTTTCTTAGCTGAATGGTTTCTAAACACCATATCAATTATCTTCCTAATTGGTTTAATAACATTACTTTAATAATAAATCTTGTATTATTTACATTGTTTTGATATATTATAGGCGGAAGAAAGGCGATGTTCTCAATGAATGACATTGAAATTTATAATGAAACTGCAGAAGTTATTCCTTACATGGATACAATAAAAGAGATAGTTGGTAAAGCTTTAGAAAAAGAGGAACTGGAAAATGGGAATCATGATAGTCATGCTAGCTGTAGTATAATAATAGTAGACAATGATTATATTCATACTCTAAACAAAAAATATCGTAATATTGATAAAGAAACAGATGTTATTAGTTTTGCTTTAGAAGATGATAAGACTTGTATAAATACTGGTAGTATCAGACTTCTAGGTGATATTTATATAAGTATTGATAGAGCTAGAGAACAAGCTTTAGAATATGGCCACTCTTTAAAAAGAGAATTATGTTTCTTAGCTGTTCATGGCATTTATCATTTATTAGGTTATGATCATAGAAATAAAGAAGAAGAAGAAACTATGTTTAAAAAACAAGAGGAGGTTTTATTAG
Source organism: Candidatus Onthousia faecavium (assembly GCA_018711135.1). Lineage (GTDB taxonomy): Bacteria > Bacillota_I > Bacilli_A > RF39 > UBA660 > Onthousia > Onthousia faecavium. The sequence goes on along the minus strand of DVIS01000051.1, from coordinate 22,208 downwards.
AATATGGCATCACAAGGTAAGAAGAAATTTGGTCTCAAGCGAGTTTTAGCGAGTATTATCAATTCCTATAATGGCCTAAAAGTAGCTTATAAAAATGAACAAAGTATGTATATTCATGCTTTTGCAACAATCATTATTTTAATTTTAAGTATAATTTTAAAAATATCTCTTCTTGAATGGCTTGCTATCATCGCAATTATTGGCCTTACTTTAGCGGTTGAATTATTAAATACCGCGATAGAAAATACTGTCGATCTAGTTACCAAAGATTATAATGCTCTTGCCAAAATTGCCAAAGATACGGCTTCTGCTGCTGAGTTTGTTATGGCTATTACTGGTGGTATTATAAGTTTATTAATCTTTATTCCTAAAATAATAGCGCTTTTTTAATTAATAGAAAGGATGATAAAATGAAATGTGGTAATGTATCTATAATGGGGCGCCCTAACGTTGGCAAAAGTACACTATTAAATGCTTTATTAAATATTAAGTTAGCTATTACAACCGATAAAGCGGGTACGACGAGAAATATTATTGAAGGTATTTATCAAGATAGTGAATCTCAAATTGTCTTTATCGATACCCCAGGAATCCATAAACCACTTAACAAACTTGGCAATCTTTTAAATAAAAAAGCATATCAAAATATAGATAATGCTGATATTATTCTTTTTTTAATTGATGCTAGCACCGGTTTTGGCAAAGGAGACAAGTTTATTCTTGATAAAATAAAAGAAAATGAAGAAGCCAAAGTCTTTCTTGTCTTAAATAAAGTTGACAAAGTAAATAATGCTGAGCTTTTAAAATTAATTACCTCTGTCAAAGATTTATATGACTTTAAAGAAATTATTCCTATCTCTGCTTTAAAAGGACAATCTTTAAATGATTTAGTAAATACAATTAAAAAGTACCTAGAAGAAAGGGAACCATTATTTGCTGACGATGAATTAACAAATGTCTCAACCAGATTTATTATGTCAGAATTTGTAAGAGAAAAAGCTATGATGTTAACGAGGCAAGAAATTCCTCATACCATTACTTGTTACACAGAAAATTTTGTAGAAGAAGAAAATATTATAAATATCTCTGTTTTAATTGTTGTTGATAGAGCTAATTTGAAGAAAATCATTATTGGTAAAAACGGGCAAATGTTGAAAAAAATTGGTACGCTTGCAAGAGAAGAAATGGAAAAATTCTTAAATAAGAAAGTGTTTTTAGAACTACATGTTAAAACAATTAATAATTGGCGTGATGAAGAGAAATATCTAATTGAATTAGGTTTAAAAGAAGATGAATAAAAGATATATAAATAAATCACTATAATAGTAGGTGATAAAATTGACAAATTATAAACTAGTTTGGGAATTATTTAAAAAGACAGGTGATATTAGATATTTTCTTTTAGCTAAAAAGTTAAAGGAAAGTGAAGAAGATGAAAATAGTTGATGTCAAAGGACTTATTATCAGTGAAACAAATTATAATGACTCCAGTAAAATTTTAAATGTTCTTACTGAAGAGTATGGTTTAATTGGAATTCTTTCCAAAGGCTGTCGCAATTTAAGAAGCAAACTAAGAGGAAGCTCTAGAAAACTAGTTTATGGGATTTTCCATCTATATTATAAGGAGAAAGGTTTATCTACTCTTATTAGTATTGATGTTATAAGTGATTTTCCTAAAACTGTTATGGATTTAGAGAAAGTTCTTTATGCTTCTTACCTTTTAGATTTGACAAGACAAGTTGAAAAACAAACGAATGAAAAGAATATTTTGAACTTAATTGTTGCATCTTTATCTAAAATAGAAGAGGGCTTAAATCCTCAAGTTATTACCAACATTCTAGAGTTAAAATATCTAGACTTTTTAGGTGTCAGTCCTATTCTAACTGGATGTGCTATCTGTGGTAGTACTAATAATATTGTAAGTTTAAGTGAGACAGCTGGTGGTTTTATTTGTTCTAATTGTTACCGTAACGAAGGTTACTACAGTAGTAAAGCAATTAAATTATTACAGATGTACTATTATCTTGATCTATCTAAAATTACCAAGATAGATATTGATTCTAAAGTTAATGAAGAAATAACAAAATTCCTAGATAACTACTATGACCGCTATACAGGTATTTATTTAAATAGTAAAAAAATGCTTAAAAATTTGGCTAAATTAAAATAAGTGAGGTATTGAAATAATGAAAAAAATAACTAAGATCATAATGTTAACAATCATCTTTTTACTCTTAACAGTAGTAATGCTTTTAAAAATAACAGAACCTCTTGATTTTTCTGTTTATAATTTTTTTGTTAATAATGCAACAACGCCTTTTCTAAACTTTTTTTACTATTTAACATTTTTTGCCTCTGCACCTATCTTAATTATCATAACCTTAATTTTGATTTTTATCTTAAATACTAACTATAAACGTTTATTTATTTTAATAAATACCGCTTTAAGTTCAATTATTATTGTCTTAAGCAAAAATCTTTTTTTAAGAACTAGACCTTTAATTGGTCAAGAACTCTTAGGAACCTATAGCTACCCAAGTGGTCATAGTCTTATTGCAACTACTTATTATGGCTTTTTAATCTATTTAATTAGAAAGAGTAAGCTAAAAAAACTAACAATCAATATCTTAACTATTTTTTTAACCAGTTTAATTATTCTTATTGGCTTTAGCAGAATTGTTCTTGGTGTTCACTATCTCACTGATGTAATAGCAGGTTTTATTTTAGGTAGTATCTTCTTAATAATTATAATTCATTTTTATGAAAAATATTTAAATCCAAAAACTAAAGAAAAGCCTTTGCTCAAAACTTTATCATATGGTTTTAACGGTATTTTCTATACTTTTAAAAAAGAACGCAATATGGTCATTCATTTTCTTGTCATGATCTTAGTTATAATATCGGGTCTGTTTTTCAAAATTTCTATAACCGAGTGGTTAATCTGTTTTCTTCTTTTTGCTTTAGTTCTATCCTTAGAACTTATGAATACGGCACTAGAAAATGTTGTAGACCTTGTAACTGAGGAAAAAAAACCAAAAGCAAAAGCTGCTAAAGATGCCGCAGCTGGAGCTGTCTTAATTGCTGCAATCTTCTCTATCCTTATTGGCCTTATTATCTTTTTACCTAAACTTGTCTAAACAATAAAAAACAAGTATAATAAAGCAAGAAGAGGTGAAAAAGATGAATATAGGAATTATGTGTAGTAGCAGCAATGAACTAAATATAGGTACTATCTATAATAATGTTAACATAGCTACCTCCCTTGCTAGTAGAGGATATGATTTTGTAATGGGAGCTAGTGAAAATGGCCTTATGGGAAATGTTAAAGATGTTTTTAAAGAAGAAGGTCATCTTTTAACAGCTGTAGGTTTAAAAAGTAAAAATGAATTAGATGAATCACAAGCAGATATAAAAATAGAGGTTGATACCCCAGGAGAAAGAACAGCCAAACTTTATGAAATGAGTGATGCTATTATTTTCTTATCAGGTGGTATTGGCACTGCTTCTGAGTTTTATACAATGCTAACTACTAAAATAGAGTTAAATGATCAAAAACCATTAATCATTTATAATGGAGATGATGAGTGTAATTATGACTACATCTTAAAAGATTTAGAAGCTAAATCTAAAGCGGGTTCAGTTTCAAAACATTATAAAGTATATTTTGATGTTGCCAGAAATGAAGAAGAATTATTAGGTTTACTAGATAAATATGAGCAAAAATATGAGAAAGGAAAAAGTCTATGATGAAAGAAATAACAATGGAAGAATTAGTTAATTACTGCAAACAATATGGTTTTATTTTTCAAGGAAGTGAAATCTATGGAGGCCTTGCTAACACTTGGGATTATGGACCTTTAGGAGCTAAATTAAAAAATAATATCAAAGATACTTGGCGTAAAAGATATATTCAAGAAAGAAAAAATGCCTATGAATTAGATGCTGCTATTTTAATGCATCCAAAAGTTTGGGAAGCCTCAGGTCATGTTTCAAGTTTTACTGATCCGTTAATTGATTGTAAAAAATGTAAAACAAGACATAGAGCTGATAATCTAATTGATGACTTTGATCCTAATGCTAATGCCGATGGTATGACTCAAGATGAAATGCTTGCTTACATAAAAGAACATAAAGTACCTTGTCCTAACTGTGGTGGAAGAGACTTTACTGATATTAGACAATTTAATCTTATGTTTGAAACCAAAAGAGGTGTAACTGAAGATAAACAAAACACTATCTACTTACGTCCTGAGAATGCCCAAGGAGAATATGTTAATTTCTTAAATGTCCAAAGAAGTATGAGAGCAAAACTACCTTTTAGTATTGGCCAGATTGGTAAAGCTTTTCGAAATGAAATAACTCCAGGTAATTTTACTTTTAGAACCATTGAATTTGAACAGATGGAATATCAAACTTTCTGCAAAGAAGGAACTGATAGTGATTTATATAAATACTTTAAAGAATATGCTAAAAAATATTTTATGGATTTAGGATTACCAGAAGATAAACTTAGATTTCATGATCATGAAAAACTTGCTCATTATGCCAAAGAAGCTTGTGATATCGAATATTTATTTCCGTTTGGTTGGGGAGAAATAAATGGTACACATAATCGTACTGATTATGATTTATCACGCCATCAAGAATATTCAACTGTAAAACAAGAGTACTTAGATCCTTTAACCAACGAAAAATATATTCCGTATATTATTGAATCAACTATAGGAGCAGACCGTTTAACTCTTGCTATATTAGCAGATGCTTATCAAATTGAAAACCTTCCAAATAATGATACTAGAGAGGTATTAAAATTAAAACCATTCTTAGCTCCATATAAATTAGCAGTTCTACCTTTAGTAAAAAAATATCATAGTGAGAAAGCTAATGAAATATATGATATGTTGGCTAAAGAGTTTTCTGTTAGTTATGATGAGGTAGGTTCAATTGGTAAAAGATATCGTCGTCAAGATGCAATTGGTACCCCTTTCTGCTTAACTGTAGATGAAGATACTCTTGAAAAAGGTACTGTTACGGTTAGAGAGCGTGATAGTATGGAACAAGTTACTTTAAAGCTAGAAGAGGTAATTTCTTATATAAAAGAAAGGATTAAATTTTAATGGGGCCAATAATTGGTATCTTAATAAGAAGCGGTAGTAATGAAAATGATACTCCTATGGAATATTGCTTCGAAAGCACAAGACGTGCCCTTATTAAAAGTGGAGGAGTTCCTATTTTCTTAACGCCTCCTCAAGATATCGATTATTTTACCACTAAGAATAGCGATTTTCCTATTTTAACTGGTGTAGAAAAAGAGATTATTTGCTACCAACTAGAACAATTAGATGGCTTATTTATTCCAGGTGGAGTTAAAATGACCCAATATGATTACTTTGTTCTTGATGAATGTTTAAAAAGAAATATTCCTGTTTTAGGTGTTTGTCTAGGTATGCAAATAATTGCTAATTATAAAACCAATAATTTCAATCTAGAGCCAGTTACCAATATAAATATTCACTATCAAGAAGATTATCATCTTAATGCTCATAATATAAAAATAGAAAAAGATAGTCTCCTTTATAAAATTATTGGTCAAGATGAAATAATGGTTAATTCGCATCATAAACAGTGTATAACTTATACAAAGTCATGTAATATAACAGCTAAAAGTACTGATGATGTCATTGAAGCGATTGAGTTAAAAGACTATGATTTTTGTTTAGGCGTTCAGTGGCATCCAGAAATAACTATTGAAACGGATCTAAATTCTAAGAAAATTTTTGCTAGTTTCTTAGAAAAAGCCAAAATTCATCAATTAAATCATAAAAAGCAGCAAAAAAATGTTGACATTGCTTAATTTTTAGCATAGAATATATGAAGAAAAGGAAAGAGATGGGTCTATTTATTAATATTCACCACCACCTGATTGACTTTGAGTCGATAGGTAAAAAGCCAAAGAAGAAAGTAATAATATTATTTTGGTTTTTTAGTGGGTATTAATATACTCACTTTTCTTAATTTATGGAGGTGTTAATTATAGCAAAGGATAATAAGAGTCAATTAATTAACGAGCAAATAACTGCTAAGGAAGTATTAGTTATTGGTCCTAATGGAGAACAAGTTGGTATTAAGACTATTGAAGATGCAAGAACGCTAGCCCGTTATGCCAATCTTGATTTAGTTTTAATGAATCCAAATGGTAATCCACCTGTTTGTAAAGTAATGGATTATAACAAGTACCGTTACGAAAAACAGAAAAAAGAGAAGGAAGCCTTGAAAAAGCAAAGAGCAAGTCAAGCTGAACTAAAAGAGTTTAGACTATCACCAGTTATAGATGTAGGTGACTTTGAGACAAAATTAAAAAATGTTATTAAGTACTTACAAAAAGGTGATAAAATTAAACTTACCATTCGTTTTAAAGGACGACAAATGGCTCATACAGAACTTGGTAAGGAAGTACTAGAAAAATTTGCTAATAGGACTCTCGACTATGCGACAATTTTAGAACATCCAAAGTTAGATGGTCGTACTATGACTATGTTTTTAGTACCAAAGAAAGATAAGTAAAAGGAGGAATAACAATGCCTAAATTAAAGACACATAAAGGTAGTAAAAAAGTATTTAAGAAAAGAAAAAATGATTATAAAATTGGACATCCAGGAAGTCGTCATAACACTGGATACAAAGCTAGAAAAGTAAATAGAAAGAAAAGAAGCGCCTCTAGCTTATCAAAAGCAGATCAAAATCGCTTAAAGAACATAATTTAATCAAGAAGAAGGAGGAAGAAGTATGGCAAGAGTTAAGAATGGAGCAACTACAAAAGCTCGTCATAAAAAAGTTTTAAAACAAGCTAAAGGATATTTTGGAAGCAAACATAGACTATACAAAAGTGCTAAAGAACAACTAATGCATTCTGGTCAATATGCTTTTCGTGACCGTAAACAAAAGAAAAGAGAATTTAGAAAATTATGGATAACAAGAATTAATGCCGCTTGCCGTGAAAACGGTATCAGCTATTCAAGATTTATCGAAGGATTAAATAAAGCTGGTGTTGAAGTTAACCGTAAAATGCTAAGTGAAATCGCTATTAATGATCCTAAAGCCTTCACAGCACTAGTTGAAACAGCTAAAAAAGGTAAAGAAGGAAAAATTAAAGTTACAGAACCTAAAACTACTAGTGAGGTAACTGTAAGTAGTAAAGCAACAAAGTCTAGCAAACAAGAAGAAAAGAAAACTGATTCAAAAGAAGAAACAGTAAAAGAGACTAAAGAAGAAACAACTGATTATAACAAAATGACTGTAGCAGAATTAAAAGAAATAGCTAAAGAAAAAGGTATTGCTGTTACTGGTTTAAAGAAAAATGAAATAATTGCTAAGATTAGTGAATAAACATATTTTGGAATTTAATTACCTAGTGCCTATATGGTGGTAATTTTTAGAACAAGATAGAAGAAAATAAAACGAAAAGGAGAAAAAATATGACTGTAGTATCAATGAACTATTTATTAGAAGCTGGTGTTCACTTTGGACATCAAAAAAGAAGATGGAATCCTAAAATGAAGGAATACATCTATACAACAAGAGATGACATTTACATTATCGATTTACAAAAGACAGCTAAATGTTTAGAAAAAGCTTATGATGCTTTAAAGAAAATAGCTGAAGATGGAGGTACTGTTCTATTTGTAGGTACTAAAAAACAAGCAGGGGAAGCTGCTGAAGAAAGTGCTAACCGTACTAATATGTACTTTGTTAATGAAAGATGGTTAGGTGGTACTTTAACTAACTTTAGAACAATTAGATCAAGAATTAAGAGAATGGAACAAATTGAGAAAATGGAAAGTGATGGAACTTTTGATTTGTTACCTAAAAAAGAGGTTATTGGTCTAAAGAAAGAATATGATAAGCTAAACAAAAACCTACGTGGAATTAGAGAAATGAAGAAAATTCCTAATGCTTTAGTTATTGTAGATCCTAAAAAAGAAGAAATAGCTATTAAAGAAGCACGTATTTTAGGAATTCCTGTATTTGGTGTTGTTGACACTAACTGTGATCCTGATATGGTTGATTATGTAATTCCAGGTAATGACGATGCTGTTAGAGCTGTTAAACTACTTATTGGTGTTTTAACAAACGCTATCGCTGAGGTTAATGGTAATGAGGTAATTGACTATATTAGTGAAGAAGATAAATCTAAAAAAGATAAAAAAGAACCTAAAAAGGATACTAATAAAAAACAAGAACCAAAAAAAGAAACTAAAGAAGAAGTTAAAGAAGAGGTAAAAGAAGAACCTAAGACTGAAGAAACTAAAGATTATAGTGCTATGACTGTAACAGAATTAAAAGAAGTTGCTAAAGAAAAAGGTATTTCTGTTAGTGGTCTAAAAAAAGCTGAAATAATTGAAGCATTAAATAAATAAGGTAGGGGGAGGGGTAAAACCCTCTTTTTTCTAAAAAAAGAAAGGAAGAATAATATGTATAAAGCAAGTGATGTTAAAGAATTAAGAGAAAAAACTGGAGCTGGAATGTTAGATTGTAAAAAAGCTCTAGAAGCAACTAATGGTAATATGGATGAAGCAGTTGATTGGCTAAGAGAGAAAGGTATTAGTAAAGCTGCTAAGAAAGAAAGTAGAATTGCTGCTGAAGGTCTTTGCAAAGTAGAAGTTAAAGATAATAAAGCTGTTATTTTAGAGGTTAACTCTGAAACTGACTTTGTCGCTAAGAATGCTGAATTTACTAATTTTGTTGACTATTTAGCTGATACTATTATAAATAATAATTTAGAAACTCATGAAGATGTTTTAGCCTTTGAAGATAATGGTGAAACTATTGAAAGTAAAATCGTTAATTTAACTGCTACTATCGGAGAAAAGATTTCTTTCCGTCGTCATGAATTAATTACTAAAGGTGATGATGAAGTATTTGGTAGTTACCTACATTTAGGAGGAAGAATTGCATCTTTAGTTGTTTTATCTAATACAACTGATGCTGTTGCTAAAGATGTAGCAATGCATGTTGCTGCTATGGCTCCTGTTTGTACAACAAGAAACGATGTACCAACTGAAATGGTTGAACATGAAACAAAAGTAATAAAAGAACAAGTAATGAATGAAGGAAAACCTGCTGATATTGCTGAAAAGATGGTTTCTGGAAGATTAAATAAATTCTATAAAGAAATTTGTTTAGAAGAACAAGTATTCATTAAAGACTCTAATCTTAACGTTGGAACTTATGTAAAGAATAATGGTGGCACAATTGTTAAAATGATTCGTTATGCTGTTGGTGAAGGTATTGAGAAAAAAGAAGAAAACTTTGCTGATGAGGTTATGAGTCAAATAAATGCTGCAAAATAAATACTAGAAATACCTAGTATTTTTTTGTTGACATCATCTTATAAAAACGTATAAACTTGTATTACAAAAGGTGATCTAGATGAAGGAAAAGTTTAAAGAATTACAAGTAGAGTATGATAAGTTGCAATTAGAGTATGGTGATAAAAGCCTTGATTCGATTTACAATGGTGGCAAAACTTATAAACCTGATATCTGTTTTGTATTTATGAATCCTACGGGAAGAAATATTGCCAGTTTAAAATCCTGGCATGGTATAAAAGCTCCCTGGCTTGGCACTAAAAATATCTGGAAACTTTTCACTGCTCTTAATTTATTTGATAAAAGTCTTTTAGAAGAAATTAATGCTAAAAGACCTAAAGATTGGGATTATGCTTTTGCTAACAAAGTCTATGCTGAGGTTACAAGAAATAATTATTTTATTACTAACTTAGGAAAATGTACTCAAACTGATGCTAGGCCTTTAAAAGATGAGGTTTTAGCAAGCTACCTAAATTTATTAGAACAAGAAATAGCTTTAGTAAAACCTAACATAATTATTACCTTCGGTAATCAAGTGTCTTCTATCATCTTAAATAGAAAAATATCAGTAGGAGAGTGTCGAAAACAGTATTTTGAAAAAGAAATAGGTGGCAAGACCTACAAAATATTCCCTGTCTATTATCCTGTAGGCAATGGAACTTTTAATATCGCTAAAGCTATTGAAGATTTGACCTATATAATTAATCATTATACAAAACATCATGTAAATCTCGTAGAAAATCATTGATATATATATATATTATAATAAAAACAAGAGGTGAAAATATGATAAGTATAGAAGAGTTAAAGCAAAATGAACTTTACTCATTAAATAATGCTAAAAAAATTTGGGAGAGTGACCATAGAGGATTAGACAATATACATGTAAAACGTGAATTAGAAAATATTGCTAACAAACTTACAAATTTTGATGAGTATATAAAAGAGGTTGTTGCTAGGAATGCAGTAGTTGCGCAAGATACAATTGCAAGTGTAGGTTTTTCCAATTTTGTTAAAGGTGCAACAAATTTCTTAGAAATTAAAGAAGATGATCCAATCAGTAGTGAGCTTCATTTACAAGACATAGAAACTTATGGTAGTGCTTTAGCAATAGGTGATAATCTTGTTCAAAAAATATATGAAAGTTATGGATTTACAGATATGCTTCCTACTAAAAAGGATATTAGATTATTAGAAGGAGAATATGCCTCTTTAAATACTAATGATATAAACTATATTTCTCAAAGTAATGAATTAGAAAGAGAAATTGTTTTAGCTAAAAAACACCGGGGAGAAAATACTCAATACTTTAGAACAGACGCCCAAGTTAATGCAGTTTTTGATAACAGAAATTTAGCTTTAGGACAAAATAGAAAATCATTATAATAAACTTTTATACTGATATATAATAATTTCCAATTAATAAATATTCTAACAACTTATTCTTAGTAAAAAAGTATAAAAGCTTTCGATGAAAAGAGGTCACTATGCACAAGGATACTGATATTCTCAACTTATTTAGGAAAATCATTTGTTCTCTACTATGTATAAATAAAAATACCAAAAACAATGATTTAAAAGTAAAAACTGACAAATACTTAAAGCAATTTTTAGAACAATATGAATCATATAATAATCAAGCAACATATTCACTAAATAATTATAAAGAAATCATAAATTTTTGTAATGAATGCTATGAAGACAAAGATGTCTTTGATTATGCAGAAGATGTTGAATATGGTTTGAAAGAACTTATGGAAATAAAAGATTAATCATCCTACAAATATAAAAAGGATGATTTTTTTTGTTGACAAGCATATAATAACTGTATATACTGTATATATACAAAAGAGGTGATTTAGTGCAGATAATTATTAGTAATAGTAGTGATATACCAATATACCAACAAATAGTTGATAATATCAAACGAGAAATCCTAAATGGTAATTTGGTTGGAGGAGAAGCCTTACCTTCAATTAGAACTCTTGCTAAAGACTTAAGAATCAGTAATATTACTACTAAACGAGCTTATGAAGAGTTGGTTAGTGATGGCTTTATTGAAGCGGTCGCTACTAAAGGCTATTTTGTAAAAAGTAAAAGTGAAAACTATTTAAAAGAAGAAATATTAAAAAAAATAGAGCAAAATCTAGAAGAAGCTTTAACCATCGCCGCTACTTATCATATTAGTTATGAAGAGGTTTTAACTATTCTAGAAGCTTTAAAAGAGGAGAATATGCATGGATAACATTATTAAAGTTAATAATTTAAGTAAAAGCTATGGTGATTTTAAACTTTCTAATCTCAACATTGAAATAAAAAAGGGGAGTATAATCGGTTTAATCGGTCAAAATGGAGCGGGAAAGACAACCTTTATCAAGTTACTTTTAGACTTAATAAAAAAAGACAGTGGTGATATCTTAATCTTTGGACAAACAATAAATAATGACGTAAAGGATAAGATTGGTATCGTTTTAGATGACTCTTTCTTCCCAGAGGTAATAAAAGTCCAAGATATAAATCAGATTATGAAAAATATTTATAAGGCTTGGGATGAAAAAATGTTCTTTAACTATCTAAAGAAATTTTCTCTAAATGGAAATATGTTAATCAAAAACCTCTCTACAGGTATGAAAAAGAAATTAGAAATAATAACCGCTTTATCTCATCATCCAAAACTTTTAATACTAGATGAACCAACTAGTGGCTTAGATCCAATAGTAAGAAATGAAATTTTAGATTTATTTTTAGAATTTATTGAAAATGGCGAAAACAGTATTCTGTTTTCTTCACATATTACTAGCGATATTGAAATAAGTGCTGATTATATTATCTTTATTGATAAAGGAAAACTTATCTTTGACAAAGCTAAAGATGATTTACTAGATAATTATGGTATTGTTAAATGTAATGAAGAATCATTTAAGAAGATAACTAAAGACTATATCGTTGCTTGGCGAAAGAATAAATATAACTACGAGGTCTTAGTAAATGATAGAAGAAAGGTTAAAAAGTTAGACCAAGATTTAACTATTGATAAAGCTACTCTAGCAGATATTATGCTTTTAATTGTGAAAGGAGAAAAATAATGAAAGGTTTAATTATAAAAGATTTATGTATTATTAAAAATCAAATGAAAAGCTTGCTTTTAGTTTTAGGAGTATTCGTGATTCTCTCCATCATAAATAAAGATGCTTCATTTATTCTTTTCTTAGTACCATTCTATATGGTTATGATTTTAATTACTACTTTTAGTTATGATGAATTTAATAATTGGGAACGTTATTGCAACTCTTTACCTCTAAGCAGAAATCAAATAGTTAAAGCGAAATATCTATTATTCAATGCTTGTACTATCATCTTACTGTTTATAGGGTTCATAGCTTCTATCTTTATTCCTATATTTATAGATAACATCAGTTTTGAAAGTCTAATCTCAACCCTATTAGGTGTAGCTTTCGGAGTTACCTTTGTAATATCTTTATTAATTCCTTTCTATTATCGTTTTGGTTCCCAAAAGGGAAGAATAATGGTCTTTATCAGTATTGCTGTTTTAGCTTTACTAATCGCCCTTATTTCTAAAGCCAATATTTTTAATAACGCTAGTTTTCTAACTTTTATTAATAATCTAAACAATCTTAGTTTAGGAGTCATGGCCATTATCTTATTATTGTTAATGTTCATTCTAATTTTTATTTCCTATCAAATTTCCCTTAGAATATATAATAAAAAGGAATTCTAGTTTTAATAACTCATCTATTGAGTTATTTTTTTTGGAAAAAAGTGTTGACAATTTCACCTGTTATTAATATAATGTTAATAACAGGTTCAAAAACTTGTAAAAAATATTTGTTGTTATTAACAAAATATAAAAAAGAGGAGGAAAGCATGAACAAAATAGAAAATTTACAAATTTATAAGCAAGCCTTAATTGTTGTAGATATGGTTAATGGCTTTGTCAAAGAAGGTGTACTACATGATCAAGCGATTGCTAAAATAGTTCCAAGACAAATAGAACTCATTAAAGACTATCAAGAAAAGAAGCAGTTAATTTTGTTTATCAAAGATACCCATCAAGAAAATGCTACAGAATTTAAAAGGTTTGGTTCTACTAAACATTGTCTAAAAGAAAGTAGGGAAGCAAGTATTATTGATGAGTTAAAACCATATACAAAAGGTTCAAACGTCATAGAAATTGAAAAAAATTCAACTAGCTATATGGAAGCACCTCTGTTTAGAGAAATCATCAAAAAAGCTCACAATCTAAAAGAAATCGATGTCGTAGGTTGCTGTACTGATATCTGTGTTTTCAACGGAACAATGGCTTTAGCAAATTACTTTGATCAGTGGAATCTTGATGTTTTAATTAGAGTCCATCAAGATGCTATCGCTACTTATAACGAAGCAAACCGAAAAGAATATGTCGATGCTGCTAATCTTTTAATGACCCAACAAGGAATTCAGTTAGTAAAAAAATTTACCTATTGATATTAACAAAATATTAAAAAGAAAGGAATAAATAATATGGAAAATAAAACAATAATGACAGATTTCTATGAATTAACAATGGCTCAAACTTATTTTAATGAAGGAAAGAAAGATGAAGAGGTCTACTTTGATATCTTCTTTCGCAAAAATCCCTTTAATGGCGGTTATACCATAAGTGGTGGCCTTGAAGAAACAATTAATTATCTTAAAAACTTTAAATATAGTGAAGAGGATATCGCTTATTTACGAAGCTTAGGAACATTTAGTGACGACTTTTTAACCTATCTAAGTAATTTAACTTTTAAAGGTGATATTTATGCCGTTCCAGATGGTACTATGGTTTTTCCAAATGAACCAGTCCTAACCGTCAAAGCTGACATCATCACTGCCCAACTAATAGAAACAGCTTTATTAACTAACTTTAATCATGCTTCTTTAGTAACAACAGCTTCTAAACGTATCACTAATGAAGCTAAAGATAAAAGTGTTATGGAGTTTGGTGCGAGACGAGCTAGAGGTATAGATTCTGCCGTTGAAGCGAGCAAATATGCTTATATCGGTGGTTGTGTTGGAACCTCTAATACTTTAGCAGGTAAGAAATATGGTCTTCCTGTTTTAGGTACTATGGCGCACTCTTTAGTAACAAATAGTGATGATGAATACACCGCTTTCTTAAACTATGCCAAAAGTAATCCTTCTAACTGTACCTTTTTAGTTGATACTTACGATACCTTAAAAAGTGGTATTCCTAATGCTATTAAAGTAGCCGATGACTACCTTAAACCAAATGGTTATAAATTTAAAGGTATCAGAATTGATAGTGGTGATTTAGCTTATCTTTCCAAAGAAGCACGAAAACTCCTTGATAATGCAGGATATAAAGATACTACTATTTGTCTATCTAATGGCTTAGATGAATATTTAATAAGAGACTTAATAAATCAAGGTGCAGAATTTGACAGCCTAGGAGTAGGTGACAATATCGCTGCTGCTAAAGAACGAATAGGTGGTGTCTATAAACTAGTTGCCATTAACCAAAATAATAAACTAGTACCTAAAATAAAAGTAAGTAATGATAGTATTAAAACGACTAATCCTGGTTATAAAAAAGTTTATCGTTTTTATGATAAAGATACAGGTTATGCTCTAGGTGATGTTATTACTCTCCACGAAGAAAAAATCTCTCAAAATCATTATACTTTAGTTCATCCAATAGAGACTTGGAAGAAAAAAGATTTAACCAACTATACTGTAAGACCTTTACAAAAGACAATCTTTAAAGATGGAGCCTTAGTTTATCATATCCCAAATTTACCTGAGACAAAAGCTTATTGTCAAAAAGAATATTCAATCTTTTATGAAGAAATAAAAAGAATTGAAAATCCTCATGAATATTATGTTGATTTATCAGATAAACTAAGAATATTAAAACAAGAATTAATATCTTTCCATCAAGATAGTAATAAAGCAAAAACACTAGTCAAAAAATAATAAGGAGGAAATAATGAAAGAATACGGATTTATTAGAGTAGGAGCCATTGTCCCAAAACTATACTTAGCTAATCCCCTAGAAAACGCCAAAGAAATAGTTAAAATGTTAATTAAAGCTGACCAAAATGATGTTAACATTGTTACCACTCCAGAACTTGCTCTAACAGGATACACTTGTGGTGATCTTTTTCTAAATGATGAACTTTTAACAAATGCTGAAACTGCTCTAAAACTTATACTAGAAGAAACAAAAAAATTAGACCTCATTAGCATTATTGGTATGCCTCTTAGACTTAATAACCAGTTAATTAATGCTGCTGTTGTTATCAGTAAAGGAAAAATACTAGGTGCTATTCCTAAGACTTATATCCCTAATTATGGAGAATTTTATGAGAAAAGGTGGTTCTCTTCTAGCAAAGACTTAAAAGAAACAAAAACTACTTTATTAGACCAAGAACTTATAATCTCACCTAATATTTTATTTAGGGATAAAGCCATGAAAGAAATTACTTTTGCTGTTGAAATATGTGAAGATCTATGGGCTGTTACTCCTCCTAGTAATAATCACTGCTTATATGGAGCGACCATTATCTTTAACTTATCAAGCAGTAATGAGGTAATTGGCAAAAATGAATATCGTCATAATCTTGTCGCTATGCAATCAGCCAAGACAATCTCAAGCTATGTTTACTGTTCAAGTGGCCTAATGGAATCAAGTTCTGATCTTGTCTTTAGTGGTGCCGCTATAATCTATGAAAATGGCACAGAGCTTTCACACAATAAACTTTTCAACCTAGAAAGTAACCTTATCTATTCTGATATTGATGTTTTAAAACTAGTAAGTGATCGGCGCAAAAATAGTAGTTATATGGGTAAAGTCACTACTAAAGATTACTATATTATTGATATTTCTGTTAAAGATAAAATAAAAGAGTTAAAAAGAGTATATCAACAGTATCCTTTTGTCCCTCTTAATGAAGAAAAAAGAAAGGCAAGAATGTTAGAAATCCTAGATCTTGCATCATTCGCTCTAGCTAGAAGATTACTCCATTTAAAAAACAGTAAATGTGTAATTGGTATGTCTGGTGGTTTAGACTCAACTTTAGCTTTTCTTATCACTTTACGAGCTTTAAAAAAACTAAATCGTTCTCCTAAAGATATAATCGCTGTCACCATGCCAGGCTTTGGTACTACAAATCGTACTTATCAAAATGCCATAGACTTAATTAAAATTCATGGTGCTACTTTAAAAGAGGTAGATATCAAAGAAGCATGTCTATTACATATGAAAGATATTAATCTTCCTTTTGATGACCGCAGTATAACTTATGAAAATTTGCAAGCAAGGGAAAGAACCCAAATTCTAATGGATATTGCAAATATGGAAAAAGGTATTGTTATTGGGACTGGTAATTTATCAGAACTTGCTCTAGGTTGGTGTACTTATAATGGCGATCATATGAGTATGTATGCTGTTAATTCTTCTATTCCGAAAACCTTAGTCAGACATTTAGTTGAATTCTGTAAAGATCAAAGTAGGGGTAAACAAAGAGAAATTTTGAAGGATATCCTAGATACCCCAATCTCCCCAGAATTATTACCAAAAGATTCATCCGGTAATATCATCCAAAAAACAGAATCAAGTATTGGTCCTTACATCTTACATGACTTCTTCCTCTATCATTTTCTTAGATATGGAGTTTCTATAAAGAAACTATACTTTTTAGCTAAAATTACTTTTAAAGATAGTTTTAGTAATGATGAATTAAAGAAATGGTTAATTGTATTTATAAAACGCTTTACAACATCTCAATTTAAACGTAATTGTTTCCCTGATGGTATAAAAGTGGGTAGTGTTAGTCTTTCACCTCGTGGCGACTTTCGTATGCCGAGTGATATTGACACAAATTATGAAGAGTTTTTAAAAGAGTTATAAAAATTATTGACAAGTTAAATTGTTACAAATACACTGTTAATAACAGATAATAATCTGTAGATGTAGAAAGATAAGAGGTAAATATGAATAATTTAAAATTGATTGTATTAAAAAATATGGAAGGAATGGGACAAAAAGTAAATTATAAGCTTCAAAAACTAAGACATGAAGAAACAAATTATCTTCTTCCTATAACAGAAACAAGATTTTCTAATGGTGAAGGAAAAGTAACTATAGCTGATGAAGCCCGTGATAAAGATATCTATATTTTAAGTGATGTTGGAAACTATGGTATGACTTATAAAATGCATGGCTTTACTCATCACATTTCTCCAGATGAACACTTTCAAGATATCAAAAGAATAATTTCTGCTCTTTCAGGTAGTGCCGAAAAAATAACAGTTCTTATGCCACTACTTTATCAATCAAGACAACATAAAAGAAAGAATTTTGAATCACTAGATTGTGCGATGGCTCTACAAGATTTAGAACGTCTTGGTGTCAATCATCTTATAACCTTTGATGCCCATGATCCTAGTGTTGCTAATGCTATACCAAATCTTCCTTTTGAAAACTTTTATCCTACTAATAGCATTCTAAAGGATCTATTAACTAACGAAAAACTACATGATTTACTAGTTATTAGTCCTGATATGGGAGCAACAGAAAGAGCTAAGTATTATGCTGAAATGTTAGATAGTGATATAGGAGTTTTTTATAAAAGACGAGACTTAACTAAAGTTATCAATGGAAAAAATCCAATTGTTGAACATACTTATATGGGCCCATCCGTTACGGGTAAAGATATTTTAGTTGTTGATGATATGATCGCTTCAGGTACCTCTATGCTAGAAGTAGGAGAAAAACTAAAAGATAAAGGTGCTAACAACATTTACTTTACCACTACTTTTGCCTTATTTACAGAAGGAATAGATGAATTTAATAAAGCCTACCAAAATGAATATTTTACCAAATTATATACTACTAATCTTTCTTATATTAAAGAAGAATACAAAGATAATCCTTGGTTTCACACCGTTGACTGTTCTTCTAATATATCAGAAATTATTAATGCTCTTCATAACAAAGAATCTCTTCGTCCCCTTCAAAATGGTAAAGAAAAAATATTAGCTTTAATCAAGAATAAATAAATATCTTAAACTAAATTGTAAAGTGTTTTAAAAAGACTTAACCATTTCTAATTATTAGGAGTGTGTTAAATAATGAAAATAGGTATTTTTGGAGGTAGTTTTAATCCTCCTCATAAGATGCATCAAAAAATAGCCTTAGATTTAATCAAAAAAGGCTATGTTGATAAGATAATTTTTGTTCCTACAGGGGCGAAATACTCTTATAAAAGTGATCTCTTGGATCCCAAAATAAGATATAAGATGCTAACATTACTTTGTCAAAATAATAGGCAATTATCAGTAAGTGATTATGAACTAAAAGAGCAAGTCGTCTATACCTATGAAACCTTAGATTACTTTAAAAAACTATATAAACATGATGAAATCTACTTTATCTGTGGTACCGACAATTTAAGTTATCTAGATAAATGGAAACATGGCTTAACCATCTTAAAGAATAATAAGTTTTTAATAATTAAACGAAAGTCAGATAATCTAGAACCAATCTTAGAAAAATATAAAGACTATAAAGATAACCTTATTATAACGAGTATCAAAGAAGATGGTCTATCTTCAACTTATATAAGAGAACAAATAAAAAGGAATGGTTTCAATAGTATAAAAGATTATGTTCCCAAAGAAATATATCAATACTTAAGTGATCATAAATTATACTTAGATAATAAAATTAGCTGGCCATGTTAATAATAAAAAAGAAAGGACTTGATATTTAATGGATTTTAAAGAAATTGTTCATATCTTGCAATTAGGTCAAAAAAAGATTTCAACAATGGAGTCCTGTACTGGTGGTGGCGTTGCTAATGCTATCACTAATATGGAAGGTGCAAGTGAAATATTTGAATTTAGTGCTGTTACTTATTCTAATGAATATAAAATAAAAATGGGTGTTCCTAAAGAAATTATTGATAAGTATACAGTTTATAGTATGGAAACAGCTGTCGCTATGAGTAAAGCTATCACATCTTTTGCTAATAGTAATTATGGTATCGGCATCACAGGTAAACTCAATAAAAGCGATCCTAACAATAAAACTGGAGCAGATAATATTGTTTATATCGCTATTTATGACCATGATCATGATAAAATATATAAAGAAAAGATGACTGTTAATAAAGAAAGTAGAATCTTAAATAAAGATCATATTATTGAAAAGATAATCAATATGTTATTAAATATAATAAAATAATATTTAATTTCTATAGATAAGAGGTGAAAATAATGAAAACATATAAAAGTGAAGAAGAATTTTTAAAAGATTATGACGTAACAATGTTTGATCAATTATCTATGACCGCTGATATTTTACTAATTAGTGTCTCAGATCAAGAACAAAATAATTACCGTAAAAATAGTAAAAAGATGATGAGTATTCTTTTAGTTAAAAGAGATGATTATCCCTATAAAGATAAATGGTGTTTACCAGGAGGTTTTCTAAATCCTAAAAAAGAGACTTTAGAAGAATGTGCTAGAAGAGTATTGAAAACTGAAACTAATCTTTCAAATATCTATTTAGAACAATTATATACTTATGATGGCCTTAATAGAGATCCAAGAACAAGAGTAGTTTCTACCTCTTATATCGCTTTAGTTGATAAAAATAGCCTAACAGATATGATTAATCCTAAAGCTTGCTGGTTTGATATTACTTTAATTGAAGAAAAAGATAATATTGTTAATATTACTTTAGATAATAATATAGAACTTTTACATCTTTCAATTAAGAAAACACTAAGAGAAAAAACAACAGACCGTTATAGTTTTAAATCTTTAAATAACGTTCTAGCTTTTGATCATGATTTAATTGTTCTAGCAGGACTAGAGCGCTTAAAAAACAAAGTTAATTATACCGATATAGTCTTTAATATGATGCCAGAATATTTTACTTTAGGCCAGTTACAACAAGTCTATGAGGTTATTCTTAACAAGAAACTATTAGATCCTGCTTTTAGAAGAATTATTAAAGATAAAGTAGTTAAAACCAATAAGATGAAAACAGGAGAAGGACATAGACCATCTGTGCTATTTAAATATAAAGAACCAAATAATAATTAGTATTAAATAGTTGATCACTACATAAAATTTAGTAAAGAAATTTTTTGACACTAATTGACAAGAAAATAACAATAGTGTAAAATTATATATGCAAATGAGTTGAATAAAGTCGTTTGCATAATCTGGGTCTATAGCCAAGTGGTAAGGCATGGGACTGCAACTCCCTGATCGTTGGTTCAAATCCGACTAGGCCCTCCAAATTGAAAAAATTAATATAAATAGATTGATCTCATAGAGGTCTTTTTATTTTATTGAAAGCTCATCTATTATTTTGTATAATAATTATAGGAGGGCTTACAATGATAGCTTATGGTCGTGATAGAAATTTAGAAGAATTTGGTGTTTTCTTTAATCCTACTATTAAACCAGGTAATAAATTTATAAAAAGAGTAGAAAAAGATCTTCCCCTTAACAGTAATAACATCTCTATCGCTCTAAAACTTTATAATAATCTAAATGAAATTGTAGAATATTCAGAAGAGGTCCAAGCGTTTGACCAAGATTTATCGATTGATTTTCTTAAAAGAATTTATGATACCCCAATTAATATGATTAATTTTGGTAATAATGAGGTAACGTGTAAAAATTGGTCTGAACTATACTGCTATTTTCTTATGAAACATAATATTCCCTGTGTAATTAATGGTGTCGTTCACAAAAAAGTATACTTTAGAGAAGCAGGCTTCTTATTTTGTGCAGATGGAAGCAGTAAAATAAAAGATGATAGAGATAATTCGAGTATGAATGATTTAACAAGGAGTAAGTTAGGCCTTAGACCATGTGGACTTACTGCCCTTGTTGTTGATGAAAATGGGGCTAAGTCTATTAATGTTTATGATTTAGGTCTTCCTTTAGCATCTGAAACTAGTTATGAATATGAAAGCTTTAATGACCGAACTAAAGTTATTATTGATAAATTACTAAATAATACTGATTTTAAAGTACAACAAATTCCAACACAAGATAATCCTATATTAAGTAATTTTTCTTTAATAAATGATCTGTTATTAGAAGAAAATCTTTCTAATGTTTCTACCATCGCTTATACTAACAATTTAATAAAGATACTTTTTTCAAAACAAGAACAGAAAAATATAAGTTTTAAGTATATAAAAGAAAAGTCTGGCAATAAATATAAGCATGCAGAGTTAATCAACTATGGAAATGAAAGAGAACATAAACGTGATTATTCCAATACTGAAGGACATAACTTTATTTGTGGTGGCCTTGATGTTGGTCTTAAAGAAATTACTAAGAGAAAAGCAAGGAAAATGATTGAGGAATCAGCACAATTAGAATTAGAGTTAAGTATTGAAGAGGGTAGGAGACTAAAATGAATTATTTAAGAGAACTAGTAACATCTAAACTAAAAACATTAGAAGATGCTAACACTAAAGAAGAATTAGAAGATTTAAAAAAATATAAATTAATTGAAGAACTTTTAAAAGATGACGCTTGTTTTTTCAAGATTGATAGTAATATTGCCTATAGTATTTTATTAGAACTAAAAATACCTAACCCTTTAGATTATTATAAGAACCTTATAAGTTATAAAGAATTTAAGAAAAATAAAGAAAATTTCGATTTATAGCAATTTTGGTCAATTGAAAAGGTAAATGCAACTTTGAAAGATTAACTGCAACTTTTGAGTAAATTATTGATAACAACCAAGGAGAAATCTTGGTTGTTTTACTTATTATACTCAAGTGTGAAAAGTCAAGGGTA
>DVIS01000005.1 GCA_018711135.1 Candidatus Onthousia faecavium | reverse complement strand
ATATGATCTTGATAAAGTAGGACTATATGATATTGAAGAAGATAGGAAAAGATTAGAGAAGACTGGTCTTATTGCTGCTGAAGAAAGAGGAGAAAGACGTGGTCTTAAGCAGGGAAAGATGGAGACAGCTAAGAATCTAATTGCAATGAAATTACCTTTAAAGGATGTGGCTAAAGCGACAGGTTTAAGTGAAAATCAAGTCAGAAAATTATGTTAAAAAGTATAGTTAATAAAGTGCCTAATATTTCATAGAGACTTGTAAAAGTTGGTTAAACAAGCTAAAATAAGTTAGTAACATAACTTATTTTTTTGGTGGTGATAAAGTGAAAGATTTTAAAGAGAAACTTAAGTTAGTACCAGAACTTCCTGGTAGTTATCAGATGAAAGATAAAAATGGCTATATTATATATGTAGGAAAAGCTAAAAACTTAAAGAAACGTGTCAGTAGTTATTTTAGAGGTAATGCTACAGGGAAAACAGCTATGTTAGTTGAAGATATAGATGACTTTGAATATATTGTAACTAGTAGTGAGTTAGAGTCTTTAATATTAGAGATAAATCTAATTAAAAAATATAATCCTAAGTATAATATTCTTCTAAAAGATGATAAGAGCTATCCTTATATTGAATTAACTAATGAGAAATATCCAAGACTTAAAGTAGTAAGAAATGTGTCTCGGAAAAAGAAAAATCATAAACTATTTGGACCATATCCTAATGTTACCGCAGCAAGAAAAACTGTTAATATGATTAATAGATTATATCCGTTACGTAAATGTGAAAACTTACCGAAAAAAGAATGCCTTTATTACCATATTCATGAATGTTTAGGTTACTGTATTAAAGAGATAGATTCTGATACTATTAAAAATATGACTGATGAGATTACAAGTTTCTTAAAGGGTAATAGTAGCTTTATAAAAGAGAAAATTACAAAAGAGATGGAGAAAGCTAGTGAGAGTTTAAACTTTGAAAAAGCTTTAGAGTTAAAAAATATGCTTACAGATATAGATATTACTCTTACAAAACAAAAAATAGACTTAAATAAAAACTATAACTTTGATATCTTTGCTTATACGAAAATAGATAATTACTTATCAATTACTGTTTTCTTTATAAGAGAAGGAATTCTCTTTGGAAGACATCATGAAACTTTGCAAACCTTAGATAACGAAATAGATGATATGGAAGAATATATCGTTCATTTCTATGAGAAAAACGTCTTGGCTCATGAAATTTTATTACAAGAAGGGTTAAATGCTGAGGTACTTAGTGAATATTTAAATATTAAAGTGCATGTTCCAAAGAAAGGGGATTTGAAAAAACTAGTTGATCTTGCGAAAGAAAATTCTTTAGTTGTCTTAAATGAAGAGTTAGAGACTTTACAAAAAGATGATACTAAAAAAAGAGAAGCGTTAAATGAATTAGCTTATTTATTAGGAGTAGAGAAAGTATCAAGAATGGAAAGCTTTGATAATTCGCATCTTTTTGGGACTTATTATGTGGGAGCGATGGTCGTTTTTGAAGATTTTAATCCCTTGAAAAATTTCTATAGAAAGTATAAAATAAGTGTAGGAGTTAAAGATGACTTAGGGGCAATGAGAGAGGTTTTATATCGTCGCTATTTTAGAGCTATTATGGATAATGAGGTCTTACCTGATTTAATTGTTATGGATGGAGGAGAAACACAAGTTAGCGTCTGTAAAGAAATACTTTCTTCTTTAAACTTAAATATTCCAATTATTGGTCTTAAAAAAGATGGCAAGCATCGTACTCATACCGTAATAGATCAAAACTTTAAGATTCTAGATATTAAAAGTGATAGTAACCTTTTTCTTTATCTATCAAAAATTCAAGAAGAGGTTCATCGTTTTGCTATTACTTATCATCGTAATATTAAAAGTAAAGGTCTTTTAGCAAGTTATTTGGATTTAATACCAGGGATTGGAGAAATGCGAAAGAAAGAGCTTTTAAAAAAATTTGGTTCCTTAAAGAAAATGAAAGAAGCTTCTCTTGAAGAATTGAGCGAGGTTGTAACTAGTACAGTAGCAGAGTCTTTATATAAAACATTGCATGAGGAGGATGATAAAAGTGAATAAAAAGGGTTTTACAATGGTAGAGCTAATGGCTGTAATTATTATTTTAGGAATATTAATGTCTCTTGCTTATATGGGAGTGACACAGTATTTAGAAAGAGCAAGAGATGCAACTTATGAAGACTTTGAAGAGAATATTAGAACAGGAGCAACTAACTATTTAATTGATCATACAGGTTATATTCCTGAGGTTGGAGAATCAATTGTTATTGATGTGTCAAAATTAATTTGTGAAGGTTATGTTGAAGAGTTACAAGATCCCCATAGTCCTACTAAAGGTGGTACTTGTAACCTTAACAGCTATGCGATTGTAACTAGAGAAGAAGATACGTCTAGTAATATGATGATTACATATGAAGCGTGTCTATCATGTAGTGAATATAAAAGTGAGGCTTGTTCTAAGAATATTACAGGTTTTACAAGATTAACTAAGGATGCAGATTGTGAGGTAAATTAATGAGTGTTATAAAAGTAATGGATGAAATACTTGCTAATAAAATAGCAGCTGGAGAGGTAGTAGAGAGATGTTTAAATGTTGTTAAAGAACTAGTAGAAAACTCAATTGATGCTAAAAGTACTTATATTAAAATTACTCTTGTTGAGGCGGGTACTAAAAGTATTGTTGTTAGTGATAATGGAATTGGGATGGATGAAGATGATGCGAGATTAGCTTTTTCAAGACATGCTACTAGTAAATTAAAAAATCTTGATGACTTATTTAATATTTCCTCTTTAGGTTTTAGAGGTGAGGCTTTACCTTCCATTGCTTCTGTTTCTTTGGTTAATCTTACAACTAGTAAAGATGGTAAAGGAACATTTATTCATTTAGATGGTGGGGTTATTAAAGATGTTAAATCATGTGATTTAAGCGAGGGGACAACAATAGAGGTTACGGATTTATTCTATAATACACCAGTGCGTCTTAAATATTTACGCAATCTTTATACGGAATTAGCTTTAATTGTTGAATATGTTAATAAAATGGCTTTATCTTATCCTGATATAAAATTTATTTTAATAAATAATGAGAAAGAACTCCTTAATACAGCAGGAGATGGTAATCTTTTAAAAGTTATTTATGCGATATATGGGATAGATGTAGCGAAAAAGATGATTGAAATTAGTGGCGAAAATGATGATTATGTTATTTCTGGCTATATAGGATATCCGGAAATTGCGAAGACAAGTCGTAATGTTATTACAACTTTAGTTAATGGACGGGTTATTAAAAATAATGATTTAAATAGATGTTTAACTGATTGCTATCATACTTATATTCCAAAAGATAAATATCCAATGATTGTCTTAAATATAGATGTTGATCCGATTTTGATAGATATAAATATACATCCTCAAAAGATGGATATAAAGTTTTCAAAGATGGATAGTTTAAAAGAGTTAATTACAAAAGTAATAAGTGCTAAGTTAAAAGAAATATTGCTAGTTCCTCATGCTAATATTAGAGATTTAAATACTATTTATGAGGTTGAGGATTCATTAGCAAATACATCATTTAATTATGAAATAGATGATGAGGAAGAAGAAAAGACTGTAACAGTTCCAAAAATAGAAGAGTTAGCATATGACTTTGATAATGATAGTAAAATAACGGTGGTTAAGAGTGAAGAGGTAGTTGAGGAAGAAACAGAAAATGATAATAAGGAAACCTATCGGATTAAAGAAATGATACCGGTTGGGATTGTTCATAAGACTTATATTATCGCTGAAAATGCTAGTGGTATGTATATAATAGATCAACATGCAGCAGCGGAGAGAATTAATTATGAAAAAGTCTTAAATGCTCTTTTAAAAGATGACTTTAAAACGATTGATCTTTTGGTGCCTTTAAAATTAGAATACTCTAAAGATGAATTTCTAAGAATTAAAGAACATCTTGAACTATTAAGAGAAATTGGTCTTGGTCTTGAAGAGTTTGGTGATAACACTTTAATTGTTAGATATCATCCAACTTGGTTTTTTGAAGGATACGAAAAAGAAGCGATTGAAAAGATAATTGCTATTACTTTGGAAAAGGGAGAGTTTGATAAAGAAAAATTTATTTATAGAACTGCTGCTACTATGGCTTGTAAGATGAGTATTAAAGCGAATGATTATTTAACTTTAGAAACCGCAAAAGTACTATTAGATAATTTAAGAAAATGTGATAATCCTTTTACTTGTCCTCATGGAAGACCTACTATTATTACATATAGTAATTATGACTTAGAACGACTCTTTAAAAGAGCCATGAATTAATATAATTTTAATACAAAAAAGAAAAAACACCAATTTTGTATTCTCTGGAATACAAAATTTAAATAATCAAATAAATTTAGAAAAGAACACTTGTCACTTTAGTGATGAGAACATTATAACAGGTGATAAAATGATTATAGCAATACTAGGACCAACTGCTGTTGGTAAAACATCTCTAAGTATAGAACTTGCTAAATACTATAATGCAGAGGTAATAAACTTTGATGCCATGCAAGTATATGAAAAAATGAATATTGGAACTGCTAAAGTAACAAAAGAAGAAATGGATGGAGTTAAACATCATTTGCTTAGCCATGTAAAAATAACTGCTAATTATTCAGTCTATAACTATCAAAAAGAAGCGAGAGCTTTAATTAATGACCTTTTAACTAAAGGTAAAAATGTTATTTTAGTAGGAGGAACAGGACTTTACTTGAAAGCTACCTTATATGATTACTCTTTTAAAGAAGGAACAAGTTCAAAGTCCTATGATGATTTAAGTAATGAAGACTTAGTTAAGAAAATAGAAAAATATAAGATAAAAGATATACCTCATATTAATAATAGAGTAAGACTCGTAAGACTCCTTAATAAATTAGAAAATGGTGAAGAAATAACTATGAATGGTAACAATTTATTATATCCTGATACCTATTTTATTGGTCTTACAACCGAAAGATATAATCTATATAATTTAATCAATAAAAGAGTAGATACTATGTTTTCAAATGGACTTTTAGAAGAGATTAATTCTTTAAGACCATACTATGAAAACTCTAAAGCTTTAAAAACAGCAATCGGTTATAAAGAATTTATTCCTTACTTTAAGAATGAAATTAGTCTTGATGAGGTTAAAGAGAATATCAAAAAGAACTCTAGACATTATGCCAAAAGACAATATACTTTCTTTAAACATCAATTTAATATAAAATGGTTTGATACTGATTACAATAACTTTAATAATACAGTTAAAGAGGTGATTACTTATATAGATAACCATTAATGCTCCTTATAATTAACAAGTGCAACTACTAAGTGGTTGCTTTTTATTGCTTTATTTCATAATATATGATAAAATAACAACAAATTGAAGGGGTAAGTAGTATGAGCAGTAAAAACAAGAAAGTATTTGCAGAAGGTTATAGTTTTAAGAAATTATTTCTTATTTTTGTAATTGGTTCTATTTTTGGTGCTTTATATGAGCAAATATTAAATTTAATTACGACTTATTTACAAACTGGTAATTTAGTTTGGGAATTAAGACGAGGCGTAATTTATGGACCATTTAGTCCTATTTATGGAGCAGGAGCCGTTTTATTAGTTTATTTTCTCTCAAAACCAAATTATTCTAATTTAAAGACTTTTATTTTTGGTGCTTTAGGTGGTGGAGCTTTTGAATATCTCATTAGTTTTTTACAAGAGACTTTTACCCATACTGTTTCTTGGGACTATAGTAACCATTTTTTAAATATTAATGGAAGAACGACAATTCCCTTTATGTTAGTCTGGGGGTTCTTTGCTTTAGTTTTTGTAAAAATAGTATATCCATTTCTTTCTGAACAAATAGAAAAGATACCTATCAAATTTGGTAATATCTGTTTTTATATTATCTTTATCTTTTTAGTAATAGATATGGCTATTTCTTGGACTGCTTTAATTAGGAGTGCTCTTAGAAGAAATAATATTGAACCTCTAACTCCTGTAGGCCACTTTTATGATAAAGTCTATCCTGATCCAGTTTTAGCAAAAAGTTTTCCAAATATGAGTTTTGATGTTAGAAAGGATAAAAAGAAATGATTACCTTAATATGTTTAGTCTTAGTTTTTTGTGCTAGTTATATGTTATTTAAAGAATATATCCTTGCTTTAAGAGGTTGTGAGATAAAACTTAAGAAAATAAAAGATGATCCTCTTTTTGCTATTTTAATACCTGCTCGTGATGAATCATTAGTAATTAGTGATCTTTTAGATAGTCTAAAAAAACAAACCTATAAAATTAAGCCCAGTGATATTTATATAATTGTAGAAAGCAAAAAAGATCCAACTGTTATGATTGCTAAAAAGCGTAAGATTAATATAGTTTATCGAAAAGATTTAACTAAACAAAGGAAAGGTTATGCCTTAGATGATGCGGTTAAAGAAATTATTTTTTCTGGCAAACATTATGATGCCTATTTTATTTTTGATGCCGATAATGTCTTGGATCGTAATTTCCTTAAAGAAATGGTAAAAAGTTATAAAGCAGGTTATGACGTTGGGATAGGATATCGTAATACTAAAAATGGTAATGCTAATATCTATGCGGCCTCTAGTTCTTTAACTTTCTCTATGATTAATACCTTAGGTAATAATTATAAATTAAAGCATAATCTTTGTTTAACTGTCAGTGGAACCGGTTTTTATATAAGAGGAGCAATTTTAGAAGATTTAGGAGGCTATCCTTTTAATAGTTTAACAGAAGACTATGAATTTAGTCTTTATGCGGTTTTAAATGATTTATCAACAACTTACAATACAAAAGCAAAATATTTTGATGAACAACCTACTAATTATAATTTAACAATTAAACAACGAACAAGATGGGTAAAAGGTTATTTTAGTGCTAGGGCAATATATTATCAAGCTTTAAAAAAGAAAGCTAGTCTAAAAGATAAAAATTATCCTTCTGTTTATACTACTTTAGTAGGTGTTAAACCCTTTGTTTTATTAGTTATTAGTCTAATACTATATCTTGCTAATTTACTTTATCAAATTATAGCAAAATCCATAATTAAAGTATCAGTTATATCTTTAGTAACTCAGTTCTTTCTTATCTTGTTTATTATCTATCTTTCCCTAGTTATATTTACAGGAATTTTACTCTTAAAAGAAAAAGATAATTTACGATTAGAAAGAAGAATGAAAATAAAAGTCTTATTTTATAATCCTCTTTTTCTTGCTAGTTATATTAAATGTTTGTATTTAGCTTTGAAAACTAAAGATCTATCTTGGGACAAAATCCCCCATAGCGTAAATATGTCTAAAGGAAATGATGAAAATAAGTAATAAATATAAGAGATGAGGTAAGACTAATAATAGTGATATTGTCAAGATAACCTTAAAAAAATGTAATAATTATAAAAATTACTTGTAATTATTCATAGTATATGTGTTAATATTAGAGGAGGCAGCTTATGGAGAAAAATGATACAAGATTAAAAAAAGTAATGGTCATTATTACTATTATAATTACAGTTCTACTAGTAGCATTCATTATATATGCTTTAAAGATGAATCTTTTAACTAGTAAAGACATTCTTGTTGAAAAGATTAAAAGTTTTGGTTTTATTGGGCCAGTCATTTTTCTTCTTTTACAAGTTGTACAAGTAGTTTTTCCAGTAATTCCTGGAGGAGCTTCATGTTTAGCAGGGGTTCTTGCTTTTGGTCCTATTGAAGGTTTTATCTATAATTATGTGGGTCTATCTTTAGGAAGTGTCGTTGCTTATTTATTAAGTCGAAACTTTGGCCTACCTTTAATCAAAAAACTATTTCAACAAGAGACTATTGATAAATATCTTAAATATATTAAGGATAAAAAGTTTGAAAAGATTTTCTTTTTAGGAATTCTTTTGCCAGGAGCCCCAGATGATTTACTTTGTTATATTGCGGGAATTAGTGAGATGACTTTAAAAAAATTTGTTATAATAATCTTGCTTGCTAAACCACTAACATTAATTTTTTATAGCTTATTTGTTAAATTGTTTTAAGGAGTAGTAGTATGAGACATATAAGTTACCTTTCGTTTTATGAAAGTCCTATTGGTTTAATTAGAATTAATACAAGTGATTATGCTGTTTTATCAATTAGTTTTGTTGATAAAGAAGAAAGTAGTAATGAGAATTTGCTTAGTAAGAGAATAAAAAAAGAGTTAGAATTATACTTTAAAGGTGAACTTGAATCCTTTTCTTTTTATAATTACTTGTTATCTGGCTTAGAAGCAAAGATATTAGAAATTGTAAGTCATATTCCTTATGGTGAGGTAATGACTTATAAAGAGATTGCTAAAAAAATGGGCAATGCTGAAATGGAAAAAGTAGTTATGAAAGTACTTGAAGAAAATCCGGCTCCTATTTTATTACCATGTCATAGAGTTATAAAAGACTCTAATGATATTGGTACTTATGTGGGTAGTATGGAGCAGAAAAAATATTTGTTAGAATTAGAACAGAAAAAATAGGGTAGAGTTGAAAATCTATCCTATTTTTTCTTTTTAGTATTATCATTAATTTTAGCATCTCTTAATGTTTTTTGATAACTGTCTTGAATTTCTTGATATATATCTAAAGCAATAAAATCTCTTGTAGTAGTCTTATCACCAATTTCATCTTTATAGTCTTCAAAGTTTAATGTTAAAGCTGCATTCTCATATTCGTTATCATAAATAACAGTATCTAAATTATTTTCTCTTGCTAAATCTCTTTTTCTTTGATGAATATATAAATTTACACCACAAAGTGAATTGAATAAGCCTTTTGTTTCTTCATCATTACCAAGTCTATTTAATGTTGCTATTTCGTGTGTAGACTCTTTAAAATATTCATATAACTTAGTTGCCTTTAAACCTTGTTCTTCGAAAATAAATTGAGGTAGACGATAAGAAAAGATTGCATAGAATTTAGTACTTAACTGTTTATACTTTTCATCTTGCAAAAATCCATAAGGTTCAGCTTCGAACTTTCTTCCAAAAAAGCCAATATCGGAATAGGCAAACATTATATCATTCATTTCATAAGCATTAGGATCACTATTAGGATTATTTCTAATATAATTTATAATTCCATCTATTCTTTTTTTCTAATAATTCAATATTTTTATCTAATATTTCTCTTGTTCTTGGTTCTTTCATAATAAAAATTTCCTTTCGGGCATATTCTAACATAAGTTAACATTTTTTTCAATACTCCCTGAAATTACTAGTTGTCCTAACTTTTAAATTGTGCTATCATAATAATAGGTGAGATGGATGGAGACAATATATTCAATTGAAAATTTACGATTTTTATTTTCTTATTTAATGATACCGTTAACTATTATTCTAATTTTATTCTATATCTTTACAAAGATATATGTGAAAAAACATCAAGATCAAGATCAGAATTATACTAACTATGTGCTTAATTATTGGAGTAATGTTTTGGGAGTAATTTTTGCCGCCATATTATTATCAGTATCTCTTGGTTTTGGTGCTGCTTTTACAAGAACATTGGAAGATTTAACAATCGTTAATGAAAATATTTTTCTTTATTATTTCTTCATGTTTTTTCCAATTGTTCCACTTATTTTCTTATTCATTTATATTGGAAAATTTATAAAAAATATGAGAAAGAAAGAAAAAATAGAAAGAGGGAAATGAAAAAATGGAGAAGAAAAGTAGGGGAATGCCTAATGTTTTAATTTATTTTATTATGATTTTATTGGTTTTAATTGTTGCAGCTCCTCCTATTTTTAGGATTGTTTTTAAAGAGGAGGACCAAAAAAGTTCACCTACAACTAATTCTGGAGTTACACAAGCGACAGCTTTGACTTGTCAAAGAGACGTTGTAGTAGGACAAATGACTTATCATGTAAAAATTGTTAGTAATTATGGAAATGATGTTTTAAACAAAGTAACTTTTGTTTATACTCTTCCTACTGTTGTGGATGAAACTGTTATAGATAATCCTGTGCTTACAGAAATGAATACTATTAGAAATTCTGGCCTTGTTACAGAGACAAGTTCAGCTACAGATGTTACTTTTGTTTTAACAAAAGAAATGAAAGAAGCTAATCCTACAAATACTTCTTTAGATAATTATTATAGTCCATTGGAAACTCAAAGAACTAATTTGGAGACTTTAGGTTATTCTTGTAGCCAATTAACTGCTTAATAATACTTATAATATAAGATAAAGTAATAACTAAAGAAAAAAGTAAGTAGAAACTAATTAAATAACTTAAACGTCCAAAACTGATAAAACTAGCTAGAGTATTAATAATTAACATAAATGGATATTTGTAACTAGTAATAATATTAATGCTAGATGAAAAATATAAAATTAAATAACTTATAATAATAACTAACAATCCACTAATTAAAGCAAGATATAAGTACTTATCTTGTTTTTTTCTTTGATCAATTTCTTGATAAGGAATAAATAATAGTAATAGAAGAGGAAGAATAGTATAAATAACAAAAAGTAAAGAACCCTTAATAATTGTTAAAGCACTGTTAATAAAAGGAGGCTTTAAATAACTTAAATCTAGACTAAAACTACTACCAATAATATTAAAAAGAAAAAGGGGAATAAAAATAAATAATAATATTAATGAAAGACTAGTAATTTCTTTATAACTCTTATTTGAGACAATTAAACTCATTAAGACTAATAATACCAAAATACTATAAAAATTTCCACTTGCTAAAAAGGTATCCTTAATAAAATTAGTGCAGTTTATTAATAAATAAAGAAAATAACCTCCTAAAATGATACTAAGAAAAATGTTTAAGACTTTATTATGAATTTTAATACTTTTTCTTACCTTTAAAATGCCTGTAAAAATTATAATATCAATAATTATACCAATAACAAGGCTAATAATCGTATCACTATTACTTATCTTAATAATATTATTAAAAAATAAAATAAAATTAGAAATAGTTAAAAAGAAAGTTAAACTAAATATTTGTAAAAGACCTATTTTCTTATTAATCATAATTACTTTTCTCCTTTTCCTCTAAGGTAATAATTATCTTTTTCTTTGCATCTTTATATTTATCAAAAGGTTTATCTTTTTCCTTTAAATAAATATAGTTAATAATGTTTGAAAAACTTTTTTGTTTATCTAATTCTATTAAGATAAAGTTGTGAATATCATGTTTTAAATCACTAATAATCAATTCTTTAATTTTTTTTAAATTATCAGTATCAGGGCTATTAATATCACCTTTAATTGTTATTTTTAAAGTGTTATCTTTATAATTAATAATAGTCTTTAAATTAGATAGAAAAACCTCATAATATTTATTATCGATTTTTACTTTTTGGCTATAGCTAGTAATTTTGTTACTAACTAAATAACTAGCTTTACTAATATTGTTGTCTAAATAAGTATCTTTAAATATTAAATAACTCCCATTACTATGTAAAACATTATCTTGAATAGTTATAAGGGGTATTGAAGGGGTCTTAATATCATCCATACTATTACTTAATAAATCTTTAAAAGTAACATTAATAATACTACCTAAGTCTTCTTTTTCTTTAGTTATAAAACTTTCATAGTCATTACTTTGGTGAAATTTATCTAGAATATCTTTTATATCGTCTTTGGTTCCTATAGTTACATAATCAATATTAGTAAATTCATCTTTAAGAAATTTCAATAATTTTTGGTCTTTTAAAATATTTGTACTAAATAAAGCTACATTAAGATGATTATAGTATGTTTTCTTCTTATTAATATTTTTAGCTTTAAAAAATACCTCTCCTAAACTATCACCAACAAGTTCGTAGACTTTATTATCCATATTAATGATATTTAAGTAAAGTTTATATTTATTGTCTTTAAAATCTAAAGCCATAAAATCAACAACGGCTAAGTTATTTAACTCTTGATAGGGAGCATAGCCTAAAAATAGTAAAAGAATAATACCTGTAATAATTATTTTCTTCATTTTTAACTAACATTCCTTTCTTTGTCCTTTCAGTCCTCTGAAAGGCACACATTGATATGAAAAATTTTACTTTTAATTAGTTTTGGTTTATAATAACTATCCGTTGCAGGTACACTACAGAGCACGCGGAGGTGAGTGGTGTTAGAACTTGATTCTAAACCCGTATTTTTATATGTGTCGTTTATTCCTTGTGTACATATGAGTGTAGCCGATAACAGTACAATACTGTCGAGCACGTAACCTTATCTATGGTTAAATCATTATTCCGATTTCTAGTGGGAATTTACAGTCAATGCCTCAACGTATTTTTATTTTA
>DVIS01000004.1 GCA_018711135.1 Candidatus Onthousia faecavium | reverse complement strand
ATATGATCTTGATAAAGTAGGACTATATGATATTGAAGAAGATAGGAAAAGATTAGAGAAGACTGGTCTTATTGCTGCTGAAGAAAGAGGAGAAAGACGTGGTCTTAAGCAGGGAAAGATGGAGACAGCTAGGATATTACTTAAAGATAATATACCTATTGCTAAAGTAGTTCAGTATACTGGTTTAAGTGAAAAGCAAGTTAGAAATTTATGTTAATAAAAAAGAGCAGTTATTCCTCAATGAAACCTGCTCTTTTTAAAATTTTTTCAACCTCATCATTTGATTGAGCTCCAACTATTTTGGTATTAGTCATTTCTTTTCCATCTTTGAAAAATAAGACAGTAGGAGTACCGGTCACGGTTGTTAAATCATTAAATTTATCTTGTTCTTCTTTAGTCATGTTATATAAATTAAGATTGTAGGCGGTTAAATCATTTGTTTTTAAAATAGCTTTAAATCTTGGGGAGAATTCTTGACAATGGCTGCATCCTGTTTGTGTTATTTCTAAGATAAATGTTTCTTCATTCTTTATTAAATCTTCTAATTTATTATAATCAATTTCTGTTATAACATTACTATTGCTACATCCAGTTAAAAATAAAGCAGCAATAAAGATAACAATAAAACTAAATTTCTTCATAATGACCTCCTTTTCAATTATAACAATTTTCTTAACTGTTGAAAAGATACTTTTCAAAAAGTGAAAATTACGCTATACTTTAAATATACTAGGGGTGATATCATGATTTTAAGAAAGCCATATGCTTTGTTAATTAAACACTTTCAAAAAATACATTTGGTTCTTATTTTACTTTGTGCATATATTTTCTATAAACTTACGATGTTAAGAACTTTTGTGGCTGATTTTTTGGAAACAGAAAGTTATGATAGTTATTATGAACCAATTAGTAATCATATAAATATACTTGTTATTCTTGCAATTATAGCGGTTTTAGCGATAGTTGTAGTGTTGGTTGTTTTGTTAAGATATAAAAAGAAACCTTGGAAAATATATATATTACCTTTTGTAGAATATCTTTTTATGTTGGTGGTTTTGCTTTTTGTTAAAAGTTATTTTGATAATTTTGATGAGATGAAATCTGTTATTACGACGATAATGGCGGGAAGGGATCTTCTTACAATCGCTTATTATCCACAGTTTATTGTCTTTATAATCTTTGGAATTCGTTTTTTAGGTATAGATCTTAATAAATTTGGATTTAAAAATGATGAAGAATATCTCGATATTAAAGAAGAAGATAGAGAAGAGGTAGAAATTAGTTTTGAACTTGATAAAGATAGAATAGTACGTAATATTAAAAAATTCTTTCGTCATGTTAGATATGTCTATTTAGAACATAAACTTGTTTGTAATACAATTATAGTGATAATCTTTGTTTCTATTACAGGATATACCTATTATTACTTTGGTATACTCCATAGAACTTATAGTGAGGGTAATACCTTTAATGCTAATTATTATGCAATTACAATTAATAATAGTTATTTAACTGATTATGATAGTAATGGTAATAATATTACAGAAGGAAAAAATTATTCCTATTTAGTTGTTAATGTGACAGTTAAAAATTTGGCTTCTAAAAGAAGTATAAATATTGATAGATTTAGAGTTATGAATAGAAATAATCAGTTTAGAAACGTTAGTAGGGAATATGATAATTTTGCAGATTTGGGTAAACCATTTGATAGAACAAAAGAATTAGCGACGGGGGAAGAGGTAACGTTTATACTTGTTTATAAGGTAGATAAAGATTTGAATCCTAAGAAATATGTTTTATATTATCCTGATGTAAGCAAGGGAGTATTGCTTAAGAAAATTAAATTAAGTGTTAAAGATGTAAGAGAGTTAGAAAATACTAAGGAGGTTTCCTTAAATCAAAATATGGAGTTTCCAACGAAAGATACGCTTACCGTTACAAATTTTAAAGTAGTTGATAGTACTACCTATAGTAGATATACATGTACTAATAGTTGTGGGATTAGAGAACAGACATTAACGGCTGTTGGTAATAATAAAATCTTAGAAATAGCGTTTGTTAGTAATAATTTTACAGGCCAAAGTTTTATTGACTTTTCTAATTTATATGCTACAATTAATTATAAGAATAATAGTGGAGAAACATTTAATATTGCTGCATCATCTGTTATTGATAATTATAGTGGAAATTATGCATATTTTAGTATTCCTAGTGATGTTGATCCTAATTCAATAGAGTTAGTGTTTACTTTTAGAGATGGAAAGTATGTGTATAAGCTTAGTTAAAAAGGAGAGTTGGTTTTAGATGAAAAAGCTTAATAAAAAGAAGATTATAAGAATAGCAGTTGTTGTTTTAGTTGTTATTGCTATAATATTACTAGTGTGGTTTTTGTATTTTTATCCAAGAATATTATTTAAAAATAATGAAGATGTCTTTTATAAAGCAGGGGAAAGATATTATGAAATAAACTCGTCTCGGTTTCCTAGTGAGGAAGGACGAGTTATTTCCGTTACTTTAGATACCTTAATTAAACAAGATTATCTTGAAGAGTTATATGTTCCTTATAGTGATAAATTATGCGATTTGAAAGAATCAACAGTTAAAGCGGTTAATACTGAAGATGGGTATGACTTGTATGCGTATTTAAAATGTGGTAAATATGAGTCAGATGTTGATCATGAAGGACCAAAGATTGAACTTAATGGGGATAAAACAATGGTTATAAGAGTTGGTAGTACTTATGAAGAACCTGGTGTTAAGAGTGTAGTAGATGATGTTGATGGCGAACTTGATGTTGCTAGTGTGACAATAAAGGGTGAGGTTAATACTAATCAAGTAGGCAGTTATGAAATAACTTATCAAGCGTCTGATAAATTAAATAATAGAACAACAGTAACAAGAACTGTGGAGGTTAGAGAATACCTTAATGAAACAGTTAGACAAAGTACAACGGATGGTTATTATCAAGGAGTTAATGTTAATAATTATGTAATGTTTAATAATATGTTGTTTAGAATTGTTAGAGTTAATGATGATGATACAGTAACATTAGTTAGTAGTGAAAACTTAGCGAATGTTGATTATAGTAATGATAGATTAAAGGGTAGTGCTATAGATAGTTGGTTGAATGATTATTTCTATAATCTTTTAGAGAAAGAGTTTCAGGATCTTATTGTAGAAGATACTTGGTGTGATGATGTAGTTGATAGTGCTAATGCTACAACGGTAAATACGTGTAGTAGAGAAAGTGAAAAGATGAAAGTAGGAATTCTTTCTATTCAAGATTATAATAAATCAAGAACGGCTGATGGTAGTTATCTTGACTCTTCAGCTTTAGTTTGGTATGCTAATTTTGATTCTAATGGCAAGCCTTGGGCTTTAACTAATATTATGAGTTATCCTAGTGGACTTTTACCAATGGAAGATGATGATCTCTTTAATGTAAGACCAGCGATAACTTTAAAAGCTGATACCTCAATTGTCAGTGGTACTGGTACATACAATGATCCATATGTGCTTATTGCTAAAAAGACAGCTCATAAGAGTAGTAAACTTAATGATAGACAAATTGGAGAATATGTAAGTTATTCTGGATATCTTTTTAGAATTAGTGATACCTTAGATGATGGAATAACTGAGGTAATTACAACTGCAACCTTGAAATATAATGATTCTGAGGTTATGATGAAATATAATAATGGGGACAAAGAGAAAGTTTATAATCCTAATGAAGAAGGTAATATTGGTTATCAAGTTAAAAATGATATGACAAGATATATTAATACAGATTTATTTGTATCTCATAAAGTTAATGTTCCTATATATGATAATAAAGTTACTTATAAAGGAAAACATGAGACAAAAAGTTATAATTTATTAATTACAATTCCATCTACTTTTGATATTTTTAGTGCGAAAGGAGATTTGTCTAGTGCTGATGGATATTGGTTGATAGATTCATCAAAAGAGGATAATAGAAAGACAGTTATTAGAGCGATTGGATCAACTTCATATGTAAGTACATCTGATGATATGGAATTAGGGGTTAAAGTTAAGGCTTATTTTGATGATGATGTTATAATAACTGATGGAGATGGAACTTATAATAATCCTTATACTATCAGTGACTAGGGGGAGTAGTTTATGAAGGAAAAACGAAAAGTATTAATTGCTTTAATTATAGTTATAATTATTCTTGTAGTGGCGCTTTTTCTCTTATTTAGTAATAATAATAAAAAACTTAGTGATTTTGTTGTTTCTAATCAAGAGGAACAGCTTGCAAAGATTAATAATGCTAAAAAATATGGTGATGATGTAATAGGTTGGATTAGAGTAGAGGGGACTAATATAGATATGGCTTTAATTCAACGAAATGATACGGCTGATGTAACAAGAGCTGATTATGATTTTGCTTGGACTAATTCTTTTCCAGATGAAAATAGTAATCATTTAAATTTTATTTCCCATAATATTCGCAATGTTTCGAGTAATCCAATTATTGGTGATGATACCATGATTAGATTTGAACAACTTATGTCGTTTATTTATCCAGATTTTATAAATGAAAATCAGTTTATTGAGATTACTGATGAGAATGGAGATATTTCTATTTACCGAATCTTTGGTGTTTCTTTAGTTAATGATAATCAACTTGCTTCTTATTATGATACTTATACTTTAGAAGAGCAAAAAGAGTATATTGAAAAAGTAAGAAATGAGAGTATGTATGATATTCCGGTTGATGTTTCAGAAAATGATATGTTGTTAACTTTGTTTACGTGTACGAGATTTTATGGAGCGATAGAGTATACGTTTAGAGTGGATGCAAGAAAATTAAGAGAAAATGAAGAAATGTCTTTAATTGAGGCGACAACTAATGATAATTATGATATAATAGAAGAACGAATGGGAGAAGGTGAAAATAATGAAACGGTTTAAATGGTTATTGATTCCAGGAATTATACTTTCGGCGGTTTCTGGAGTAATGCTTGCAAACTTAGATAATGTTAGTGCCGAAAATAATACACGAGTATGTACATCTGAATATTTTACGGATAAATATTTGGGTAAAATTGAGACTAGTGTAAATGGTAACGTGGTTACTGTTAGAAATGTCCATGGACTTAGTTATGGCTATATAATTGAAGGGACTTCTGAAGAGGTAAAGGGGGAACCTAATGCTAGTGGAACGTTTACTATAGATTTATCTCAAGGTGGTTCTGCTGAGATTTATTTCTATTTATTGGAAGCTGATGAATGTGGTGCCGAAGCGGGTGTTTCTATTGGTAATATTACAGTTTATTCAGGTCCTTCTAGAAATAATATGTATGATAATGCTTTGTGTGTTAATTATCGTAATAAATATGGTAATAATACGACAATGAAAGATGTAGTTTCATATTGTTTTGAAGAGATTGTTTCTGTTCAGTATAGTTATGATCAAGTTAGTGAATGGGTAAGTGCGGCTGAAAATTATTATAATGCAATTAATAATGTTGATAATAGCCAAAATAATAATGATCAAGAGGGTTATTATGATGATGTAAAAAATACAGGGACATTGACTTGTGATGCATTTTCTAATAACAACTATGAAACAATTCATTCTTTTAATCATGTAGAGACGACAAATGAAAATAATTGTATTACAACATGTGAAGAACATGTAGAACTTAATTTTAGTGATCCAGTTGCGACTCAAGCTGGTATGTGTTTTCAATATCTAATTGAAATAAAGTCAGTAGTAGAGTGTGATTCTAATTATGTTGCACCACCACCTAGTAGGCCTGCTGTGTGTACACCATCAGCTAGTTGTTCTCAACCTGGATGGTGGGGTGATGCTGGTGGACCTAATGAGGATTTTGACTCTTGTGTAATGGAATGTGATGGTGGAGAATATACACAATCATGTATTGACTCTTGCTATAATGCTGTTTATGAAGAGGGGACATATAGTTTAGATGTTAATAATAATGAGACAGAGCGTGCAGCTATGTTTAATCCAGCAACGGCATTATTAACTATTGATTCAAGACCTACAGCTATTGTTTCACAAGTTGCTGATAGTAGTTGTATAGATATTAATAGTGTTAATTACTATGATAGTGCTTCAATTCAAGCATATTATGAATTTAGACAACAAGATCCAGGTGGTTATTATAATGGTGGTACTTGGGTTCCTTCTGGTAATTGTCCTAGCTATATTGCTCCATATTATTTCCAAAGTTATAGCATGACACAAAGAACTGTTGGAATGCTTAGAGGATTATACTTACCATATAACCAAATGACAGCATATTATTATGCTAATAATAGTACTAATGGATTCTTACGTTCTGTATATAAACCTGGTTATATTTGGGATGTATGTCATTCTAGTTGTACTTGGGTTAATTTGTGTGGAGCTAATACGGTGTTAACTCAAGGTCAAGCAGAAGCGCAATATCAAGAAGAGTTAAGAAAATATGAAGCTGAAAAGGCAGCATGTGAGAGTAAAGCGGCAACATGTAGTAATGAAACAACAGAATATAAAATCGTTGTTGATAACTTAGATGGTAACGATAGTTATAATGATAATGATAAGAGTGATTGGCAAGAAGAATTTAATTCAGAACAGAAGATGAATAGTGATAAAGTAACAGGGGAATTTCCTGATATGGTTACTTTAGTTGATGGTTCATGTGAAGATGGAGAAGATGATCCATGGCATTATCATAATATTATAACATTCCCTGGTACTTGGATTAATAATAAAACCGGACAAACAGTTCATTCTATTCAACCAGGTCATGAAGATTTCTATACGAATATTGGTAATGAGTATTGTACTAAACTTAATTCTGTTCCTGTAAATACAGCTTGGTATGAGTGGAAGGTTAATCAAGATGAGAAACCTTTAACAGATGCTGAGAAACAAGCGATTAATGCGGATATTGAAATGAATATTAGAGGTTCTATTGATAATTATGGTTACTTTGGATGGAATTTCGATATTGAGTGTTTCTATGCATTAATAAAAGATCCAAGTGACTGTGTAGGTGAACATTGTGAACAATCACCAAATCCAAGTGATCCTGATTATCCAAATCCTGACGATCCTTCAGATGGTGGAGATGATGGAGGAGATGGTTCTAATGGTGGTGAATCCCCAATAACCAACTTTACATTCCGTTCGATTTCTTTGGATAATCTATTCCCTTCAAGTGAAGCAGGACAAACTACTAGAGATACAGGATTTAACTGGAGCTGTGAGGCAACCAATTTAGAAAATCCTGATTACATAGTTCAACCAGTGGCGTTAAGAGAAGAAATTGAACGTTTAGGTGATTCTATTTATGAAGGTGATGAGTATCTTGATTATCATTTTGTACTTACGCCAGAGACAATGAATAAGATTAGAGCTTATAATAAAGATGTAGGTAGCTATACAGAGCCTACAAGTACTAATGAAGAAGGTGAAGGTATCCTTAATGCTGGTAGTAATAAAACGTCTGGTATTACCGTATATCGTAGTTACTTAATACATAGAACACTTAATAGTAATGAGAGATTAAAAACAGGTTTGATTGGATGTAATAACGAAGACAATGGACAATGTAATAATACAATCGTTGATAATAGCTGTTATCGTGAATATCAAACAGCTAGTCAACTTTTGAAAGGTGGAAAATAAAGTATGAGTAAAGCAATGTTAGTAATTGGAATAATCCTTTTAGCCATTATTACTTTTGGAATTGTTAATATTGTACAAAATTATCAAACTGGTAATGAACTTGATTACTATTTGTTAAGAGAAACAGCTGAAGCGGCAATGACTGATGCAGTTGATGTTGGTTATTACCGCTTAAGCGGACTATTAAGAATTGACAAGGAGAAATTTGTAGAAAGTTTTCTTAGAAGATTTGCACAAAATGTTTCTAATTCAAGAACTTATGATATTGGTTTTTATGATATAAATGAAACACCACCAAAAGTAAGTATTCTTGTTAAATCAAGTACAGCTGCTAGTGTTCAAGGAGAAGCTCTTGGTATTACTAATAAAGTAGATGTTATATTGGAATCTAATTATTCAGAAAATAAATTTGTAACGGATATGACAAGAGCAGGGGAATTAGACTATAGTAGTGTAGATAGTTAAGGATAAAAGGAGGATATATGAATAATTTAATAGTAGGTGTAAAAAAGTTTTTAACAAATAAAAATACAGTAACAGTAATTGGAGTTGTGTTAGCAATTGTTATCCTTTACTTAGGCTATAATATGCGTATTAGTCAAGCGATTGATCCTGTTACGGTTCCATATGCTCTAGAAGAAATAGATCCTGGGGTACAAATTACAGAAGATATGGTAGGTACCATGGAAATACCTAGATCTATGGCTGATAATGATACTATTTTTACAAGCAAAGCTGATGTTATTGATATGTATTCATATTCTGATAGTGTTATTCCTGAGGGCAGTTTATTTTATCGAAGAAGTGTTGTATCACGTGATCAATTGTCAGATAGCATTATTTTAGATTATCCAAAAGGTTATGTTTTATATAATTTAGATGTTGATATGGCTAGTACATATAGTAATTCTATTTATCCTGGTAATTATATAGATATTTATTTAAAGGTGCAAAATGCTGTTGATGCTAATAATCCTAATGGTGGGGATGATAGAATCATGATTGGTAAACTATTAGAAAATGTTAAAGTTATAGCAGTATTTGATAGTAATGGTAATAATGTCTTTGCTAATCTAGATGAAAAAACAACACCAGCTCAGATTATTTTTGCAGTACCTGAGGAGTATCATATTTTACTTAGAAAAGCTAGTTATTTAAGGGCTTATGAATCAGAGATAATACCAGTACCTACAGCTGAAAGTTTAGAGGATGAACCTGGGGATGTGACATTATCTAGTAATGACTTAAAGAACTTTATTAATAATGTTACAGCGATGACAGAAGAAGATTTAGCGGCAACACAAGCACAATAAAAGGGGTTGATGAAATGAACGATTCCATATTCGATAAATTAGATTTTGGGTTATTTAAACCTTTAATAGACGATGATGATATTACCGATATTTCTTATTGTAACCATGGTCAAATTTGGGTTCGTTCTTTGACCGATGGGTCAAAGCGAGTTGAAATTCCTGGGCTTGATGATAGTTTTGTGGAAAAACTCGCCTTTCAATGCTCTAATGTTATGGGAACAACTTTTAATAATGCGAAACCATTTCTTGATGCTGAAAGTACAGAGTTGCGTCTTAACTTTGTTCATCATTCTATTGCGACAAATGGCATAGCAGTGGTTATTCGTAAAACACCAGCGAAGATTAGACTTAGTAAAGAGAAATTAATTAGTGAAGACTATTTTACTGCTAATATTCATGATATTTTAATGAAATGTGTAGAAGGACATTGTAATATTATGGTTAGTGGTGAGACTGGTTCTGGTAAAACAGAATTTGTTAAATATTTAGCTAGTCATACAAAGGAAAATGAAAAAATAATTACTATTGAAGATACATTGGAACTACATTTAGATAGGATCTTTCCTCATCGGGATATAGTAGCGATGAAAACTAATAATGTTGCTAGTTATAGTGATGTATTAGTAACTTGTATGCGACAAAATCCTAAATGGATATTGTTATCTGAGGTTCGTAGTGCGGAAGCAGTTACAGCAGTTAGAAACTCAATTTCTTCAGGACATAATATTCTTTCTACAATCCACGCTGATAAAGCTAGTGCTATACCATACCGTATGTATTCTCTTTTGGAAAGTGATATTGATGTTGATCAGTTTTTAAATACAATATATCGTTATATTCAGTTAGGTGTACATATTAAAGCTTATTATAGTAAAGAATATGGTAAATTTCATCGTGAGGTTGATGAGGTAGTAGAGTTTTATGTTGATGAAAATAATAAACCACAAGTTCATCTTTTATATCAAAAAACATTTGGAAAAGCACCAGTTCAAAATATGCCTAGTAAATATTTAAAAGAGTATCTTGAAAATCAAAATATATTTATAGATAATTTATTTAGTAAAGGTGATTCAATGACTAATATTGATGCTGAGGT
The DNA here is from genome assembly GCA_018711135.1 of Candidatus Onthousia faecavium. Taxonomy (GTDB): domain Bacteria; phylum Bacillota_I; class Bacilli_A; order RF39; family UBA660; genus Onthousia; species Onthousia faecavium. Next base: position 16,319 of record DVIS01000004.1, on the reverse strand, counting down.
TAATACTGTTTTAAATAATTCTTCTACTAATGTAAATAATGCTTCTAATGATATGTTTATTACTGATATAGTATAGAAGGGAGTTGAGTATAAGTGGTATTGTTTTTACTTTTATTAATAGCACTTATTATAGTTCTTTATCGTAATTATAAAGGACAAAATGTATCTAAATATATTACAGAACAGGTTCAAACTATTTATGATAAATTTGCTCCCTATTCCTATAAAGTTGTTCGTGAGAAAACGAAAGAGTTAGGTCAAGAGTATACAGCAAGACAATATATGATTCAAGTTCTTATCATGGGTGGTTTTGCAGGAATTGTAACCTATCTTTATTTCTATAATATTATTGTTTCCGTTATCTACGTTTTAATAGCGATAGGATTTATTCCATATTTATCCTTTTTAAGATGTAAAAGGGTATATAGTGAGTTTATTTTTGAACAAATTCAAATTTATACTACCAATGTAATTATGGAATTTGCAACAACACAGAGCTTTGTTAAATCATTAGAGGGGGTGAGGGATTCTGGAATTTTAGAAGATCCAGTACTCTCTGATGTTAATCATATGATTGATTTAGCTTATCAAGATGGTTCTATTGATGGAGCGATTGCTTTTATGGATAATAAATATCCGTACTATATTGTTAAGAATATGCATCAGTTATTTTTGCAAATTACTAAAGAAGGTGCACAGGATACGGGGGAAAGTTTAGAAAACATGCAGCTTGATATCGATACCCTTGTAGAAAGCGTTTATCGTGATAGAATGGATAGAGCGACTTTTCATAAAAAATTTCTACAGTATGGAATTATGTTATATTTGTTGGTTATGCTGATACAATATATGCTTGGTAATGAGAGTTATATTGAACTGATTAAAAAGTTTTATGTCCAACTTATTCTCCATGGTATTATTATCTTTAATAGTTATTTCTTGCTTAAAGGAGAAAGATATTATAATGAGAATGTGGGGGTTGAGTAAAAAATGGAAATAGTATTTATTGCAGTTATTCTTCTTTTTATACTTATGTATAATAAAACAATAGATAAAAATAAATTTATAAATGATAATCGTAAATATGTAGAAATATTAAGAGAAGATGATTATAACTTTTTAGTTTATGCTAAGTATGGTGAAAGTGCTATTCCTGATGTATTATTTCAAAAGCGGATTACAATGGCTATATTTACATTCTTTATTTTCATGTTTCTATTTATTAATGATGTATCTTTAATAAATATCATTTTGTCAGTTTTAGTTTCGGTAGCAATTTTTAAAATGCCTTATATGCAGTTAAAAAGATATTATAAACAACATTTACATCAAATTGATATAATGTTGCCATACTATTTAAAGAGTTTAGAAATATTAATTCAGCATTATACTGTACCTGTAGCGATAGGTAAAAGTATAAATGATGCTCCTGATATTTTTAAACCAGGATTGAAAGAATTAATTGAGAAAATTAATTCTGGAGATTCTAGTATTACGCCATATATGGATTTTGCTAATACTTATCCAGTTCGTGATTCTATGCGAATGATGCGTCTTTTATATCGTTTAGGACTTGGTGGACAAGAAAAAAAGCAGGAAAGACTTTTAATGTTTTCAAGAACAGTGTCAAATTTGCAAGCGAAAGCACGGGAAACGAAATATAAAGAGCGTCTTGATCACATGGGTAATCAGACGATGATAATGTTAGTTGTTACTGGAGTTAGTGTTATGGTTGTCATTTTAGCGTCTATGATGACAATGATTGCATAAAAAGTAGTTACAAATGGCTTATTATTTGTTATAATTAATTATGTAAGATATGAAAGGAGATATGATAAAAGATGAAAGAGGCAACCGGAGAATTAAATATGACAATTGTTACAATTGTACTTATTGGAGTAATTGCAGCATTCTTTGCATTTTTCTGGCCTACAATTCAAGAGAGTATTGAAAACACTTGGAATGATAATGCAACTAGTCAATCTGGTGTGGATTTCGAGTAAAAAATGAGGATGTGATAATTAATGAGGGATGCGATAGGACAAGTTTTTACATTACAAATAATTTTAGCGTTTGTATTATTGATTAATGGTTATATGGCGTACTCTGTAAATTATACTAGAGCATTCCGAGTTAAAAATCAAATAATCAATATTATTGAACAATATGAAGGCGTAGAAAATGAAGAGGGAAAACAGAAAATTAATGATTATGTAGCAAGAATGAATTATGAGGTTTCTAATGCACTGGTCAACGATGCTCGTAGTAATGGCTATGAGTGTTTTAAAGAGGGTTGGTGTTATAAAGCTCATAAAGTATCTACAGCTGATGGTGATGGAGAAAGAACAGGTACTTATTATACTGTACTTACTTTTGTTAATATAGATATACCTGTTATAAATAAAATCATTGGATTGGGTAGTTTTTTATCAGTAACTGGTGAAACTAGAACAATCTATAATTAGAAAGAAGTGATTATATGAATGTTATAATTGCTAATGAAGCGAAAAGTTTATTATCAGGTTTGGATATAGATGTTATCAAAAGTGTTGATGGAGTTCATACTGCTGATGAAATTGTAGAGATGTTTAAAAACTTTTTCTATGCTAGAATGATTTTAGATATTACCGCGATAAAAGATTATCAGGATATTACAAATATTCAAAAAATATCGATTGGGTTAGATGCTGATAAGATAATTCTTTTATTACCTAATACAGAAGCGTCTACTTCTAGTAGTTATTTGTCTAAAATTATTTCAATGGGAATTTATAATTTTACTACTACTCTTGATGGAGTAAAATATTTCTTGGAACATCCTAATAGTTATAAAGATGTAGCACATATTCAACAACTTAATGATTTATCTGTTACAATTAATGATAAAGTAACGACCGGATCAAGAATAATTGGAATTAAAAATATTACAGATCATGCTGGTAGTACAACATTAATATATATGTTGAAAAAAGAACTAGAACAGTCTTATGGAATGAGTGTAGTTGCTATTGAGGTTAACAGACATGATTTTCTTTATTTTAATAGTCATAATATGATATCTGTGAATGATGAAAATTTGATGACAGAAATTGTTAAACATAAAGAAGCGACAATTATTTTGATTGATTTAAATGACTCAGATAATGAAGGAGTATGTGGAGATGTTTTATATTTGATAGAGCCTTCAAGTATAAAATTAAATAAGCTTATGACACGGAATCGTCGTATTTTTGAGGAATTGAAAGGCAGAAAGATAATTTTAAATAAAAGCTTACTTTCTAATAGTGATATTATGGATTTTGAATATGAGGGAAGAACAAAAGTCTTTTATAATATTCCGCCTTTAAATGATAGAATTAAAAATCCGGTTTTAAGTGATTTTCTTAATAAGATTGGACTTGTAAACAAACCTAAAGAAAAAGATGCTGGTGGAAAGATATTTGGTCTATTTAAGAGATAGTTGACAAAAATCAATTATTTATATATTATAAAGTTAGTAAAGGAGATAAGTTTATGTTTAATTTGATGAATTTTATGCAGGTACTTAGTAATGTTCAAGCTGCAGATACTGGAGATGCTTGTGGTGGTTTACTTTTCTTAGTTAGAATTATTAGACAAGGTGTTTTCCCAATTTTACAAATTGGTGTTCCAATTATTTTAATTGTACTTGGTACATTAGATTTAGCGAAAGCAGTTATTTCTAGTGATGATAAACAAGTTAAGGAAGCGCAAGGTAAGTTGATTAAAAGATGTATCTATGCGATTGCTGTGTTCTTTATTGTAACGATTGTAAACCTTGTTCTAACAATGGTTGGTAATATTGCAGGTGATGATGCTTCAGGTATATCAAGTTGGCGTGAATGCTGGAATGCGGCAGGACAGTCCTAGTATTATAATAGCAAGTAAATTGCTATTTTTTTTTAAGATATTTTCAATTTACTGTAGTAATGTGTTATAATGATAGGGTATAGATTGTTTAGGAGAGTATTGTATGAAAAAGTTTTTTCTATTAAGTACCATTTTACTATTATTATTTGTTCCTTTTGAGGTTAAAGCAATTAGTAATAAAGAAGCAGCGACAAAAATGAATGATTATATTTATGAAGCTGTGTTTAATAATACTTGGCAGGTAAGTAATTATGAAAATGATACATCACTTTATACGATTAGAATTGACTTTAATAAAAGTGGGGATACAGAGTTTCAAGAGGTTATTGATAAGATACCATTAAAGGCTTTTAGTGGGACTAACTATAAAGCTAGTATTTATCTAGTTAGTTGTGATAGTTATACCGATGCTGATAGTTGTTTAGCTAATTCTGAAGATCTTGCTTGGAATGCTTCGGGAATTGTTGATTTTGATTTAAAAAGAGCTCCTGATGGAACACCATATTTATATGCGGTGGGTATTTCTCCAGAAGCGTATAAAAATGTTACTAAGGGTAATGTTTATTACAATATTCAAACTAATCAAAAAGGTTCTGGTGGTAATATTGAAAAGGAAGGAGTTTCTAGTTTAGTATCATCACCTCAAGATGATGATGCAGTTGATAAAACTGTTGGTACTTATACTAATCCAGATAAAGTTTTAACTAATACAACTATAAAAATTCCTGCAAAGAATGCTTCTATATGGAAAGGACAAGCAAATATTTGTTATTATTTTACAGTTGATTTTAGTTCTGTTAATACGAGTGATAATACAGGACGATATAAAGTTTCTCCTATTACAGAAGATTATGGTAATGATTGGGTTTTAAGTTGGGTAAGAACAGGACAGAATACTAGTAATGTTTTACGTGATGCAGTAGATAACAGTTTATTTGCTTTTTCAAACGAAAATCTTTATGCAATATGTAATTTGTATGGAGAAGAAAGTTTTTATGGTGCTTCAATAACTTTTACTTATAAAGATAGTAAATCGATTAATCTTTATGGTCCTGCTGGTACTTTAAATGGGGGACAAATAGATGAAAAATATATCAATAATTTTGATGGAGAAATACCTCCTGACCTTTTGAATGGTGGAGCGACAGATGAAAATTGGGATCAACCTATTGGATGTGAAGATATATTTGATACGAGTGATGAAGGATCTGTTGGATGGCTTTTAATGACTATTTTAAACTACGTTAGAGTAATTGGTCCTATTGCTGTTATTTTACTTAGTGCCTTAGATTTCATTAAAGCGATAATGTCTAGTGATGAGAAAGCAATGAAACAAGCACAGTCTAAATTAGTAATTAGGTTAGTAGCAGCGTTAGCATTATTTTTAATTCCAACTTTAGTTGGTTTATTACTTGATTTTATTAATGCTACCAATTGTGCAAATACTTTGTAATGAAATAGGAGAAAATATGATGAAAAAAATATTGCTACTGACAATTGTTTTTGGCTTTATAATGCCAGTGATGGTTAATGCAGAGGAAACAGAAGAACCATTTATGAGTTGTACTTATGAGTTAATGGGAAATGTTAAATATACTTTTACTTATGATTGCAAAGAAATAAAGGATAGTTGTAGTTCATTTTGTAGTGCAAAAAGCAATTTAACCGAACAAAATTTGATAAAGAATGATGGGACTTTTCAGTGTCCAAGTGTTTTGTATTATAGTGTTATTTATGCTAGTCGTGAAGGTGAGATAAATGAGTTTACTATCTCAAGTACTAGTAATAGAGTTCAAGATGAAGAGGCTACTTTAATTAGTGATGAATCTAATGTAGATACAGGAAGAATGTGTGAGACAAAAATTGAAGAGGGTGAAGATGGAGAAACAGAAGCAAAGATTTATGATTTTACATGTGAATATAGTGGGTTCTTTCTAAAATTTAATGAGGGTGATACAGAAGCGATTATCCAACCTAAACCTAATTTATCAAGTTATAAATTTCAAGATTCAGTTCCTTTAAATGGTAATAAATCTTGTCCTTCTAATACTTGTTTAGTTTGTGCTGAAGGTATATGTGCTGTTAATGTAAGTGATAATTGTGCTGCTGGTACTGATTCTCCTCTTGTGACTGATGATGTTAATAATGCCGATGATTTGCAAAATATGTTAGAAAATAATGCTACTGATGAAAATTGGGATCAAGAAATTATATGTGAAGATATATTTGACACAAGTGATGAAGGGTCTGTGGGTTGGATCTTAATGACAATATTAAATTATATTAGAGTTATTGGTCCTATTGCGGTGGTGCTTTTAAGTTCATTAGATTTTATTAAAGCAATAATGTCTAGTGATGAGAAAGCGATGAAACAAGCACAATCTAAATTAATAATTAGATTAGTAGCAGCGTTAGCATTATTTTTAATTCCAACTTTAGTTGGTTTATTACTTGATTTTATTAATGCTACTAACTGCGCGGATACTTTAGGTTAAAGATTGGAGGGAATTTATGAAGAGGATTAATTTACTTATAATTTCTATTATTTTTACTTTGTTTTTCTTTCCAGATAATGTCTTTGCAGCTGAGAGTCTTGGAACTTGTGTGTATGAACTTGATAGTAATCAATTACTTAACGCTGATTTTGATAAATTTGCTTTTAGTATAACAGTTAATGATGATGGAACTATTGGAGAGAAAAAATTTTCTGTATATTATGGGGATGATGAGTGGAGTAAAGAAGCAAAGGATGGTTTAGCTATAGGAAACTCTGGTGTTATTTTGAGTTTTTCTAGTAAAATATTTGATAAGAATGGTGATTTTTATCAAGCTTATATGGAAAAAAATAACTGTCCTACAATGGAGGTTGCTTATCGACCTGAAGGATTTCAATTAGAATTTAAATTGGGAACTAATAATTATACTCATTTGGGAGTGAGGTATCATACTTTTTCTGATGTTAAGAGTACAGGTGGAACAAGTGATACAAAGCCAAGTGAAACTATAACATATTGCAATGAAAAACCTTTTACTGTTGAAGGATTTGATAGTAAATTGTATTTTACGACAACAGAGATTAATGGTGTAAAAGAATATTCTATAAAAACTGAAGATGGAGATGTTTTTTCTAATGGGTATGATCAAATTATTGCTTTAGATACTTTTATGTTTCATGTAAATCCTAATTCTTATAATGTTTATTGGAGTAATAAATGTCAAGATACGCCTTTATATGTTGCAGTACCTGATAATACTAGTACTAATAGAGTTATTCAACACACTCAAGATTCAACAGTAGAAAATTATGAACCACCTCTGTTAAATGATGGATCGAGTGATGATAACTGGGATAAAGAAATTGGTTGTGAAGATATATTTGATGTTGATGATGAAGGATCTGTGGGTTGGATTTTAATGACAATATTAAATTATATTAGAGTTATTGGTCCTATTGCGGTGGTGCTTTTAAGTTCACTAGATTTTATTAAAGCAATAATGTCTAGTGATGAGAAAGCGATGAAACAAGCACAATCTAAATTAATAATTAGATTAGTAGCAGCGTTAGCATTGTTTTTAATTCCAACTTTAGTAAGTTTATTGTTAAGTTTTATTAATGCAACAAATTGTACACTTGAGTAAAGAAAAATAAAATACAATTTGCTATTTAGTTATATGTTTGTTAAAATAAAAATAAGTAATGTTCGAAAGTGAAGTGGAGATAAATGAATGGAAGTCCAGGTTGGTTAAAAAATATTCTTAGAAGCTTGTTTTCGGCCTTAGATTCTTTTGGCTATTGGATTTTAGCTGGGGTTTATAATATTTTCTTTGCTGTTAGTAGTGCGGAAATTATTTCTGGTGATGTAGTAAGAGAGTTTTTTATGAGAATCCAATTAATACTTGGCGTTATTATGGTCTTTAAACTCACTTTTACAGCTTTAAGTATCATTATAAATCCGGATACAGCCACAGATAAACAAAAAGGGGCAGGAAAAATATTAGCTAGAGTTGCAGCTTCCTTAGTAATGCTTACTTTAGTGGTTCCTATAAGTATACCAGATCCAGAAGAAGGGGAATTAACTGGATTAAATGCCCGAATAAGAGATCAAGGTATTTTATTTGGTTTTTTATATCAGTTTCAAGATAGTGTTGTTAAGGATAATATTTTAGGTAAGCTTATTTTAGGTTCAAGAGCTGAATATAATAAAGAAACTGAAGATGGTAGTATGAATGCTGGTGGAGAGATTGATAATATGGCTGATGTTGGTGGAGTAATGGCGGCAACAGTAGCTAAAGCTTTTATTTCACCAACCATTTTGTCTAGTGCAGATGAAGATTCGATTGGGTCTTTAAATGATGTAGATATGAATTCAAATTCCAGCGGAGATTCTGATTCTGATGTTGTTTCAGATGCTGTTTCTGATGTTATTTCTGGGGGTATGGCGATTGCTGGAGGAGAAAATGAGAAGGTTGATCCAAGTACAGTTTTTGCTTGTGCAGATACGACGGCATTTAATTATTATATGAATTCTAATGCTTCTGCTGATGGTATACTTTATTATTTAAATGAAACTTGCGATTCTGCAGATGGTGAGGTTTATGTTTTTAATTATACAATTTTAGGTGGTTTGGCTTGTTCGATTCTTATGACTATAATTATTTTAGGATTTACGATTGATGTAGCAGTTAGAGCGATTAAGTTAGCCGTACTTAGACTTATTGCTCCAGTACCAATTATTTCGTATATTTCTCCGGGATCAGAGAAAGATGGAGCCTTTGGTAATTGGGTTAAAACTTTGATTTCTACTTATTTAGATTTGTTTATTAGACTTGCAATTATTTATTTTGGAGCATATTTGATTCTTTTAATAAGTAGAAGCTTCAGTGGTGGTGGCTTTAATATTATTCAAACTGATTATGGGTTTGTAATTAATACGTTAGCAACAATATTTATAATTATTGGTGTATTAATCTTTATGAAGCAAGCTCCTAAATTCCTTAAAGATATGTTAGGATTAAAAGGTACACCAATGGGTAATGCAGGAATTTCTGGTATGTTAGGTGGAGTTGCTGCTTTTCTTGGAGGTGCTGGTTTAGCTGGAGCTGGAGCGGCTGCTATTAGTGGTTTAAATATGGGAGCTGAAGCGGCTGCCCAAGGAAAAGCTATAGGTTTTGGAGGATGGGCTCAAGGTAGAGATTTAGCTGCTCAAATCAAAACTGGTGATCCTAAAGCAAAAGGTGGGCTAATAAACTCTGTAAATGATAGATTGATGCGAGGTGCTGGTGTTAGAGTGGCTAGAAGAAAATATGGTGTTACGGCAGCAGGTCTTGCACAGGCGAAACAGCAAATGTATGATCGTCAAGCTGAAGCTGCAAAAGCAAAAGATTTGTATGATAGATTTGCACAAGGCCATATGGATGATTATGAACGTGCACAATATGCTAGAGATAATCATTTAATTTTAATGGGGTCTAGAGAAGAACAAGACGAAATTATTAGAAATGATATGTATAACAAGATGGCAAGAGCGCAAACTGCTGCTTCTAAAGCTGAAAGTTCGTATAAAGATGCTAAACAATTTGGTGATTCGCATCGTATTTCACCTAGTTTTGAAGAAGAACACCGTCGTAGCATCCTAGGTGAGAAAAGGGATAATATAATTGAACGGCCTGATATGTATAATGCAAGAGGACGTGGGAAGACTGCTCATCAAACTCTTGGTGATAGAATTCTTGGTAGCAGGAAAGATTGGGATAATCCTGCATCTGAACGTACTGAGAATAGATGGAATCCAAATGGTGATAGAACCAATATTGATAACAACCCTTATGTAGATACACCATACATGGATGTTGGCACGCCTGAAGCTGGCGGTCCTCCACGCGGTGGTCCAGGTGGCCCTCGTCCATAAAAAAATAGGAGTGTGATATATAGTGAGAAATACATATTTAATTCCTGCTAATACGAAAAAGGGAACATTGATTTTGGGAATATTTAAACCGTTTGATTTGATATTGTTAGGGACAGGGGTATTGTTAACGATTATTTTGTTACTTACTTTGACAATGAATTATACTTGGCAAGTAGCAATAGTTGTTGCTCCTGGACTTTTGTCAGCTTTTCTTGTTATTCCTATTCCTAATTATCATAATATCTTAACAATTATTATCGAATGTTATACTTTTTATACTAGTAGGCAAAGATATATTTGGAAAGGTTGGTGTGTGAAAGATGTCGAAGATGTCAAAAGTACAAAGTAGTCAGTATACAGAGGACTGGCTTCCTATTACAGGAATACAAAATGGAATGATTATCTGTAATGATAGACAGAAAGTTACAGGAGTGAAAATTGCTCCTCGTAATATCTTTATTTTAGATGCGCAGGCACAGGATAATATATTAATTAGTTTAAAAAATTTCTATAATATGATTGATTTCGAGTTTTGGCTAGTGGTTGCTGATCGACCAGTAGATATATCAGTTTATATGTCACAATTACAGATTCTTTATAATGAAACAACCTCTCCAGCAATTAGAAAACTTATTATGCAAGATATTGATAAAGGTAATACTTTTACTAATAATAATATTGTTGATACAGAATATTACATTCTATTTAAAGATGCAAGTGATGATGTGTTACAAAAAAGAGTACGATTATTAATTAATGGACTTGCAAGTTGTGGTTTAAATGCTTCACAAGTTAGTAATGATGATCTTAGAATTGTACTTGAAAATTTCTTAAATGGAGGAGTAACTACTGATTTTGGGACGGTGATGCCAGTATGAGTATAAGTTTAAAAAGTCAATTAGCGCCTAAAGGGCTTCATTTTAATCCGAGTGATTTCTTTATTAGTGATAAGTATGCAACAATTCTTTCCGTTATATCTTATCCTAAATATATTTCACCTGGTTATTTATCTACCTTAACATCAATGAGTGGAATAAAAATAGTTATTAAACATATTCCTGTTCCATTTGGGACTATGTCAAAAATGATTAATAGACAAGTAGCTGATTTAAGAGAAAAGTATCGGCAAGAGAAAGATCAAACTGCTAAAGAGAGAATTAGACAGGATGCTGAAAGTCTTGAGTACTTTGTATCAATGTTAGCGTCTAGTCAGTCACGTATTTTTGATTTTCAGATGCATATTATGATTAATGCTGATACAAAAGAAGATTTGGAACTAAAAAAAGTAAATGTTAAAAACTATTTGGATGCAATGGAACTTAGAGCGATATCATTAAGATTTGAACAAGAGAAAGTCTTAAAGAGTATTTTACCAATATTTCCTAAGCAAGATATTGAAGAAAGAATTGGAACACCAATACCTTCTCCTACAATTGCGGCAATGTATCCATTTATCTTTGATAGTATTAAAGATCCAGGCTTATCTGTGTTATTAGGTGTAGATTTTTCAGGAGGAGTAATTCTTTTTAATCAATTTTTATACCAAATAAGGAAAGAAAGTAATAGAAATAATGCTAATATGATTATTCTTGGTACTAGTGGTAGTGGTAAATCAACAGCGGCTAAACTTTTACTTAGATCACATATTAGAAATGGGTGTCAGATTGTAGCGATTGATCCAGAAAATGAACTTGAAGAAATGACAAAGACTTTTGGTGGAGATACAATTGATATTGGTAAAGGTGGAGAATTTGGACTTATAAATCCTTTAGAGGTAATTATAGATGCTGATGAAGAAGAGATAAAACAAGGACTTGGATATACAGTTTTAACTAGAACTTTACAATCTTTAAGAGCTTTTATGAAATATTATGATCCTTCGATTGAGGAAGATGTTCTTAATATGTTTAGTGAAATAGTTCAAGATACTTATAAGAGATTTGGTATTGATTTTAATACTGACTTTTCAACTTTTACTTCTGCTGATTATCCAACATTTACTGATGTTTATGCAACGGTTAAGGGTAGACTTATGTCACTTACAGAACAGACTAGAGAAAAAGATATTTTACAAAGATTAGAGTTAAAGATTAGACCGTTGATTAAAGAATTAAAATTTTATTTTGATGGTAAAACAACTATTACTGCACATAGTGATTTTCTTGTTTTCAATATTAAAGAGTTTATGAATTCAGATACTAATATACGTAATGCTTTATTCTTTAATATTCTTAAATATGCTTGGGGACTTTGTTTAGATGCAGATGTTAATACAATATTAATGGTCGATGAAGCGCATGTTCTTTTAAGTAATAATAATGAACAAGGTGCTGATTTCTTGGCTCAAGTACAAAGAAGAGCACGTAAATATAATACGGGAACAATTATTATTACTCAACAGCCAAGTGACTTTTCAGCCTCTGCGGTAATTACGCAAGGTAAAGCTATATTTGATAACTCAGCTTATTATTTAGTGATGGGACTTAGAAAACAGGCGGTTGAAGATTTATCACTTTTGATAGATTTAAATGAGAATGAAAAAGAGAGTATTAAAAGATATTCTCAGGGAGAAGCATTGTTTGTTTGTGGTAATAGAAGAATGCGTATTAATGTTGTTGTAACACGTGAAGAATTAGAAACATTTGGTAGTGGTGGAGGTTTTTAGATTTAGTTATAAGTAGTTAGGGTGGTGATTAGATGGAAGATGAAAATAATAGTTTAGAGCAAGATAATGTTGATAATCTTGGTAGTAATAATAATTCTAGTAATGTTAGTAATGCTAACTCTTCCTCTAATGGAGCCACTTTTTTAAATGCAGTTAATAAAGTTGGTAATATTGCTAGTGGAATATCTAATTTAAAAGCTGGTAATGGTGGAAATAGTAAACCTGATAATACTGGTAATGTTGATAATAATTCTCATACTAATGAAACTAATCAAGGAAATAATAAATCTTCAAAAGGTGCTGCTGCTGCTAATTTAGCGGGTAAAGCTCTTGATGTAGGAGCTAAATTTAATCCAGCTTTAAAGGGGTTAAAAACAGCTAAAGATATTGCAAGTAAGGCAGGGGCTCTTAGTAATATTAGAGCTAAGAATGGACCGCAATTACCTAATAATAGTAATAACGGTAGTAATGAAAATACTAATAATAATGAAGATCAAAGTGGTAATAAAAATAGTTTGCTTGGGGGAACTAGTGGAGATAGTGAAGAAACAAGTGAAGGAGAAGGTAAAGCTAAAGGCTTTTCACCTTTAAATCTGGCTAGTACTGTAGCAGGTGGGAGTTCCCCAATTAATTTAATATTTGGCGGTAGTATAAAAGTAAAAATTTATTTAGCTTTAGCAGGAGCAATTGGTTCTTTGCTAGCTTTATTATTACCAGTTTTAATTATTGCTGCTTTTATTGGTAGTTTTGCTTCCCTTTTTTCTGCTAATACAATAGCAGGTGGTGATACAGGGGAGATGGATTATATAGCAGCAACAGAAGATGAAGCGGCTTATCAAGAAAGGCTTACTAGAGTTATTTCAAGATATGGGGATGAAGGAGATCCAAATCGAGTAACAGCGGCTGAAGCAATATCAGCAGGCCTTAGTATTATTCAGCAAAATGATACAGAGTTTTCTTATGGTGATATGACAGAAAGAAGAATGGAGCAGATTGCTGACTTAGCGATTGAGGTTAAAAAGAAGCAAGGTGATGAAGAAGAGTTTGAGGCTTATAGTGAAGAAGAAGCGAAAGCTAACTTTGTAGATTATTATCGATCTTATTTTTCAGCTTTAGGTAGACCTATGGGTGATGAGGTATATACAAGAATGGCTAATGATACGTATGACTTTATTAGTGATTATCATGAACTTATTTCCATTCAGGAAAATGATCGAAATTTAACAACTTCTTCTGTTTGTAGTAGTGATTCTTATTGGTGGCCTATAGGTAGCCAAGAAACGACTACACAAAATGGTGTTACTTTTGCAAGTGGTAGTCCTGAAACTGTTAATATAACGGCTTGGTCTGGTAGTGCTGATAGTGTTCATCAAGCAGGTGCTCATATTGCTATTGATATTGCAGCTAGTGACATTATAGGTCATTACAATGTTATTGCGGCGAAAGATGGTGTAGTTGTTTATCCAACAAGTGATTCTCAAACACAGTATCCTGATACAGGGGGACTCAATAATAATGATGGTGGTCAGCGTGGTAATTATGTAGTTATAGAGCATTCTGATGGTAATTATACGTATTATCAACATTTAGCCCAAAATAGTATTACTGTTAGAGCAGGTGATCAAGTAAGACAAGGCCAAGTTATTGGTAAAATGGGACATTCTGGTCGTTCAACAGGAACACATTTGCATTTTGAGGTTAGAGTTGGTGCTAATACAATGGATGCTCGTGTTAATCCTTTGGATTATGTTGATCCTGATAATCCAAGACCGGCTTGTGCTGAGTTTTCATTAACTAGTACATCTTTATCAAAGCAAGAATTTGTAGCAAAAATGAAAGCTTATTGTGAAAGTAGTGGTAATAGCAACTTTTGTACTAATTTTGCTAATCATGCTGAAGAGGTTTATACTGTTTCGGTTGAAAATAATGTTAATCCAGAGCTTGTTGTTGTAACAGCTGGTACAGAGCAAGGTTGGGGATTATGTGCTGATTTGTATAATTTTTGGGGTATAGGTATTAGTAATGGTGAAGGTTGTTATGGGGGACCAATTTTAAGATCTTTAGCTGATGGAATTAGGGCCTATGCTGATACGTTGGCTGAATATCAACCTGGAGGAAATGTCGCGGGAATGATAACTAATCGTTATAATGAGAGTGAAGCGGCAGGATGTGATCCAGCAGGTCATGGTTTGCCGGGTACCTTAGCTGGTATGCAGTCAATTTATAGTTATATTGGAGCTTATAGATATAGTCCTGGTAGTAGTGGTCTTGGGGGGTGTCATATTTTAAAATATATATATGGTGATGATTACTGTACAACTCATTCAGTTTGTACCAATTATAGTAATTGTCCTGAATCAAGCCGAACGACTGTATGTGAGCAAAATGATTATACCGCTTGGGTTTTAGAGAAAAAAGTTAATTTAAGAAAAGCTATTTTTGGTCTTTAGGAGGATATTGATGAATAAAACCGAGAAAATGGAAATAATAATTATTATTTTGTTAGTTTTAATATTTGGCGGTACTTTGATTTATTCAAAGATTATTAATAGTAAAGTGGAAGAAGAGAAGATAGATGAGACTGTAAGTATTGTTACTGATCGTAATCGTTTTTATACAATAGATTCAGCTATCTCTAAATATATAATAGCTTTAAGTTCTAAAAATGCTCCTGATGTGCTAAAAATGCTTAATAATGATTATGTTCTTCTTAATAATTTAACAGAAGCTAATGTTTTAACTGTGTTAGAAGCTGTGCCGGATAATGTTAGTAGTAGCACAAGAGAAATGTACCAAGTTGGAGAGTATGATAATATTTATAAGTATTATGTTAAAGTTAGATTGATGGTTGAAGATTATTACTCAGCTACTTTTTTAAAGTATACTTATTTAGAGATAACAATTAATGAGAATAATATCACTTTTGCAGTTACACCTATAAATGAGGTAACATATCTAAATAAGGTTAAGGAGGTAGAAAATGGTTAGAACTTTTAAAACAATAGTTTTTATCATTTTTGTGGTTTTAATTATTTTCTTTATTACAAAAAATGTTACAGTGATTAATGAAGAGATGAGATTATTGCCATCAGAAGAAGAGTTAGAGGAATTTATAAATGTTAATACTAAGAATGAAATTAATAATTATGAAAATAAAGATATAGGAACTGATGAGATGGCTGTTATATATTATACAGATTTTAAAAATGAGGTTATTAATTATAGTGATGAGATGTATTCTAGAATTATTAATAAAGATGATATTACGGAAGAGGTTTTTAATAATTATAGATCTTCATTATTAGAGAATAGATATAATAATTATTTAGAGTCATATACTAGAAAATATAGAGATGGTAGAGAGGTTTATAGTATTGTTAATAATTACGGGGAAACTATTAATGTTTATATTAATGGGGTTTTAGATTATGATGTTGAATTAAATATATAAAGTAAAACAGTAGGAGTAAGTCCTACTGTAATTTTTTTATCTATAAGGAAAGTGCGTTTAAAAGTCAAAAAACTATTGACAAACTATTGTTCTACATGTTAATCTGATTACATCAGGGAGGTATCAATATGGAAGCATATAAAGCATATAAGTTTAGACTATATCCAACAGACAATCAAAAGGAATTAATTCATAAAACTTTTGGTTGTGTTAGATTTGTTTATAACCATTTTCTAGATTATCAGAAAAATAATGGCTTTAAAAAATCCTCCTACTTATGTAAAGATTTAAAAGTACTAAATAACGAGTATGAATTTCTAAAAGAGGTTGATTCATGTGCTTTAAGATGTGCCATCTTCAATTTAGAAGATGCCTATAAGAATTTCTTTGCTAAAAGAGGTAACTA